>JANNJZ010000243.1:0-38566 GCA_031396065.1 Pyrinomonadaceae bacterium
CCCACCGGTGCGCCGTGGATTATCCCAGTCACGCAAATCATGTCATTTAACATTTACCCGGTTTGTGCCTTCCACGCCGTCCCGGTGGGCGGTGCCCACCTCTAAACGGACGTCTAATTTACATCAGTACGCTCAATGACCGCTCGTTGACACTCCGCTGCTTGTAGTTATAATGGCTTTTTGCGCATCGACCGCTAAAATGGACTATTCGCAATAGAGTTGTCGTAGGGTATTGTCTGTGCGAATTGAGCTTGCAAGTCTGGATGAGGGAAAAGGCAGGTTTGCTCATAGTTACGATGAGGGCGAGCTTGTTCTGGAAGAGGAACGGCTGCGTCTGTTGCAGCCCCCTACTGTTTCCGGACAAATACGCCAGGCTGATCGACGAGCCCACGTTAAGGGTAGTGTGGTCGCGAGAGTTCAGGTCGAATGTGATCGTTGTCTGAAGCCAATCGAGTTACCGGTCGACTCCAGCTTCAAACTTGAGTATGTGACTCAGCAGGATTACCAGGAGCAACAAGCGATCGAGCTTACAGAAGACGACCTGGATCTGACGGTTTTTGACGGAGAAGTCATCGACATCGATGAGCTTGTGACTGAAGAGATACTACTTGCCGTGCCTGATCACGTTCTTTGCCGGGACGACTGCAAAGGTATCTGTCCTCGGTGTGGGGCTGATAGGAATTCGGTACTCTGCGGCTGCGAAGCCGCGGACATCGATCCGCGCTGGGCGAGATTGAAAGAACTAGTGAATCCTGAAAACGGGTAAATGGTAAATAGTGATTGGTAATGGGACGCGAGCCGGGTTGGCGCGTCTCCGGTTCTTACATTTGACCATTTACCATTAACCATTTACAAATTGGAGTAATTATGCCAAATCCTAAACGACGACATTCAAAAGCACGCCGCGGAAAACGCCGCGCCCATGACGCGCTGCGGGCTCCGCAAACAACCCTCTGCCCTAATTGCCAGGAACCACGCCTGCAACATCGTGTCTGCCCTAAATGTGGGTTTTACAGGGACCGACAGGTTGTGCAGGTAGAACAGACCTAACCCTCGATAAAAGCAATCGCCTTGCGAAATCAGTCGAAGGATGAAACCCGTCTGACGGGAAAAGTCGTTCTCGACGCGATGGGTAGCGACCACGCGCCGCACCCTGAGATTGATGGAGCCCTGGCGGCCGCCCGCGATTTGGGAATCAAAGTGATTCTTGTGGGCCAGCCTGAAAGGGTCGTGCCGGAGTTGAAGCGCTGCGGGTGGCGGGGCGACGGCGACAAGGGAATCGAGTTTGCCGAAGCGGCCGAGGTCATTGGCATGGGCGAGCCGGTAATGATCTCCGTGCGCCGCAAGAAGAAGAGTTCTTTGAGAATCGGGTCGAAGTTGGTCGACGAAGGGCTGGCTGACGGATTTGTTTCGGCGGGAAACACCGGCGCAGCAATGGCCACCGCCAAAATGGTCATCGGGATGTTGCCGGGTGTAGACCGGCCTGCTTTGGCTGCGCTAATCCCGACCAAATCTGATAAGCCCACGCTGCTGCTGGACGTGGGGGCAAATTCCGAATGCAAAGCTCAGCATCTGGTCCAGTTTGCTATCATGGGCGACGCTTATTCGCGGGCTGTCCTGGGCACGTTGAGTCCGGTAGTTGGTCTTATGAGCATCGGAGAAGAAGAGGCCAAAGGCAACGATTTAACCAAGGAAGCGTTTCCGCTATTGCGGGAGATGAAGAGCCTGAATTTCATGGGAAACGTCGAGGGCCGTGACGTCTTTTCCGGGGTCGTTGATGTCATAGTGACGGATGGCTTCACCGGCAATGTGATGCTCAAACTGTCCGAAGGCCTGACGGATGCGATGTTGTCGATGATCAAGCGGGAACTAACAGCTTCGGCAGTAACTAAAGCAGGAGCGGTGCTGGCGAAACCTGCATTCCGAAATATTAAAAAGCGGCTCGATTACTCTGAGCATGGTGGAGCGCCGCTCCTCGGAGTTCGAAAGATTGTGGTTATCGGCCATGGTAGTTCGAATGCTCGGGCGATTCGAAATGCGATTCGCAGTGTTAAGGAATTTTCTGAAAACCGTGCCGGCGAGCGTATTGAAAAGGGAATAGCGGAGACCAATGCGCTTCATGCCTTAGCTTGAGGCAAGAGCAATTCAGAGTTCAAGCTTTAGGTAGCTTGGAGTTAATAGGACCGATAGGACTTATAGGACCTATTCCAGCAGCTAGAAGCTGACTGCGACTGGGTTGCTTGGTTTTCTGGCGGCTAATGGATAGTATTATCGTCCAAATCAACAATTGAGGCATAGATGGCAAATACGCGCGCCAGAATTCTGGGCACGGGACATTCTTATCCAGAAGGCATTCTTTCTAACGCTGATCTGGCCACAATGGTGGAGACGTCTGACGAGTGGATCACTACGCGTACAGGCATCAAGCAGCGACGAAAGGCGGCGCCCGGCGAATACACTTCGCAGTTTGCCGTTTTGGCGGCACGCCAGGCGATTGAACGTGCCGGGCTGAAACCCGAAGACATCGACCTGATTCTTTGCGCTACCGTTTCTCCGGATCAAATACTGCCGTCTACCGGCTGTATTATTCAGGCGGAACTCGGAGCGAATAATGCGGCCGCGATGGATATTGTTGCCGCCTGCTCAGGTTTTCTGTACGGGTTGACGATTGCGGACACAATGGTTCGCACTGGGCAGTCAAAACATGCGCTGGTAATCGGGGCCGAAATTTTGACGCAGTATGTCGATTACACTGACCGGCAAACCTGCGTCCTATTCGGCGATGGCGCCGGCGCCGCGGTTCTGGGTGCGACCGACGAGGACCGCGGGATTTTGGCGACTCGAATCAAGTCGGACGGACGGTATTTAGAGCAACTTTTTTCGCCGGGCGGCGGGACCCGAAGGCCAGCGACTGCTGAGACGCTGGCGGCCGGTGACCATTTTTTTAAGATGAAGGGTAATGAACTCTTCAAAGTGGCGGTTCGTTCGATGGCTGACATCTCACGTGAGGTTCTGGAAGAAGCGGGGCTCAGTGCAGCCGACGTTAAGCTTTTCATTCCGCACCAGGCGAACCAAAGAATCACGGACGCCGTTGCCAACAAGCTAAACGTGGGCAGCGAACGTGTCTATTCTGGTATCGTTCAGCATGGCAACACCTCCTCGGCGTCAATCCCGATCGGATTAGACGAAAGCGTGGAAGAGGGACGAATCGCCGCCGGCGACCTGGTGCTGATGGCCTCGTTTGGTGGTGGCGTCACTTGGGGTGCCGTCCTGATGCGATGGTGAATTGTGGGTAAATAGTGAATGGTAAATAGTAAATGGTCGGTCGTTGTGAGTGGGTAATGTCCACCATTCAGGGGGCGACGTGCCAGGTCGGGTTACCATTTACCATTCACGATTACCATTTACCGATTATGACTTTGGCTTACATTTTCCCCGGGCAGGGCTTGCAATATCCGGGAATGGGAAAAGACCTCGTTGAAAACTTTCCCATAGCTCAGCAGATCTTTGACGAAGCAGACGAGGCGCTCGGGTTTGCCCTTTCTGAATTGTGTTTCCATGGCTCGCCAGAGGATCTTCAGCTGACGGAGAATACGCAGCCGGCCATTTTAACGGTATCCGCCGCCGTGCTGGCCACTATGGAGTCGGAAGGTTTTCCGCGCCCCGATTTTGTTGCGGGGCATAGTCTGGGAGAATATTCGGGGTTGGTGGCAGCCCGGTCGCTTTCGTTAAGCGATTCAGTTCGAACCGTTCGCGCGCGTGGACGTTATATGCAGGAGGCGGTCCCGGTCGGCACGGGAGCCATGGCGGCGGTTATTGGAGTGCCACTACCAGACATCGAGGCTGCATGCATGGAGGCGAGCGATGGTCAGGTTTGTGCGCCGGCGAATATCAATTCCGGAACCCAGGTAGTGATTGCGGGAAACACCGAGGCTGTCGACAGAGCCAGCGAGTTACTCAAGAGTCGGGGAGCCAAGCGGGTTTTGAAGTTGAATGTCAGCGCGCCCTTCCATTGCGCCCTGATGACTCCGGCACAAGAGCGATTGGCCGTTGATCTCGCAGCAACCGAGTTCGCTGATTTGCAGGTGCCGCTGGTCACGAATGTGGACGCGGCCCTGGTAGAAACGGGTGGTGAAGCTCGGCATGCGCTGGTCAGACAAGTTTCGTCTCCGGTGAAGTGGTTGGGGTCGGTCGAGTTGTTGATTAAGCAAGGTGTTGATACCTTCGTGGAAGTGGGACCGGGAAAAGTGTTAACTGGCCTGATGCGCCAGATAAACAGGGAAGTCAGGTGTTTTAATGTCGAGGACGCGGCTAGTTTGAAGAGCGCGAGCGCGAACCTTGGTCTTTCTTAAGTGGTCATAGATATTTCATCACAGAGGAGCAAAACGAAATGGCCGATCAAGATATCGAAAATCAGGATATCCAAACTAAGGTTAAGCAAATCATCGTCGACGAATTAGGCGTAGACGAGAATGAAGTCACGCCCAACGCCCGTTTTATCGATGACTTAGGCGCTGACTCTCTGGATACCGTTGAACTGGTGATGCGCTTCGAAGAGGAATTCGGCATCGAGATTCCCGACGAAGACGCCGAAAAGATCCAAAGTGTTCGCGACGCCTACAACTACATCGACCAGCACAAAAAATAGTGATGAGTAAGGCGTGATGAGTGGTGAGTGACAGATTGGCTGTGACTCATCGCTCATCGCTACTACTGATTACGGTTTTCCAGGGAGGGTTGACTTGGCACGACGTGTAGTTGTCACAGGTCTGGGTCTGATAACCCCGGTTGGCAATTCAGTGGAGACCACGTGGTCCGCGCTGATGAATGGTCAGAGCGGTGTGGGCTACATTCAGAAGTTTGACACGGAGAAGTTCTCTGTCAAGATTGCCGCCGAAGTTAAAGACTTCGATCCACTCAAATTCATTGCAAAGAAAGAGGCGCGCAAGATGGGCGCCTTTATTCATTACGCAATCGCCGCCGCCACTGAGGCGATGGCTGATAGCGGCTTGGCACTGACCGAGGCAGGGAAGTTTCCTGATGAGATTGCCGAAAACGCCGGCACCTACATCAGCAGCGGCATTGGCGATTTCTGGGCCATTGAGCGCGAGCACTCCAAACTTTTGAATGAAGGTCCTGATCGTGTTTCGCCCTTCTTCATTGTATCCGCCATTGTCAATCTCGCGGCGGGCCAGGTCTCAATTCGCTACGGTGCCAAGGGCCCCAATTCGGCAACTGCTACCGCATGCGCGGCTGGCGCTCACGCGATCGGAGACAGTTTTAGAATTATTCAACGCGGTGACGCCGACGTGATGATTTGCGGCGGCGCCGAGTCGGCAATTACACCGATGAGTGTGGCCGGATTCGCCTCGATGCGGGCGCTGTCCACGCGCAATGATGATCCGGTGCACGCCTCGCGACCTTTTGAACGGGATCGAGATGGCTTCGTGGTTGGCGAGGGCGCCGGCATCGTCATCCTGGAAGAACTGGAGTTCGCGAAAAAACGAGGGGCTCGCATATACGCCGAAGTTGTTGGTTACGGAATGACCGCCGACGCGTTTCACTTAACTATGCCTGACGAGACCGGCTCCGGGGCGATTCGGGTTATGCGCAAGACCCTGCGTGACGCCGGTATTCAGCCGGAGCAAGTTGGGTACATTAATGCTCACGGAACCTCGACACCGTATAACGACAAGTTTGAGACGCTGGCTATCAAGAAGACGTTTGGAGATCACGCATACAAGTTGGCGGTAAGTTCGACCAAGTCGATCACGGGTCATCTCCTGGGCGCCGCGGGCGGAATCGAAGGCGTGTTTTCCGTGCTAAGCCTTTATCGCAAAATGCTGCCGCCGACGATTAATTATGTCAATCCCGATCCGGATTGTGATCTCGACTATATACCCAACGCACCGCGTGAGGCTGTAGTGGAATACGCGTTATCGAACAGTTTCGGGTTCGGCGGGACGAACGCCGCGTTGTTGTTTAAGAGATACGACGAATAGTAATCATCGCTTCTACGATAGATTGTAGTGCGTTGCTGGAACGTTTCATTCCATTGGTTGAAACGTTTAGAGGTTGGCACCGCCTACCGTTTCAAACTTAATCGCAGGTGTCCCGGGTCCACTAGAGTGTCAACTGTGGGCGGTACCCACCTCTAAACGATAGTTGATAAAACAGCATGAAGATCATTGTGATGATGAAGCAGGTCGCCAACAAAGACGCGATCTTGCGGATTAACAAAGAAGGTACGTGGATCGAAGAGGGAGATTTATCCTTCGAGGTCAGCGAGTCAGACGGCTATGCGCTTGAGGAAGCGCTCAGGGTTCGAGAGAAGCTGGGCGGCGAAGTCGTCGTTTGTTCGATGGGTCCTCAGCGGGTGAAGAGTGTGATCAAGGATGCGCTGGCGCGAGGCGCTGATCGGGCCATTCATGTGATTGGCGATAACCTTGGCTCGCTGTCTCCATATGCCGGAGCCAGCGCACTGGCTGACGCAATTCGTGATGAACAGCCAGATCTGGTGTTTACGGGTTTGCAGTCCGACGATTACGGTTATGGCCAAACCGGAGTAATCCTCGCCGAACTATTGGGATTGCCTCATGCGACGATCGTGATCGAGGTGGATGCATCAGCCGAGCAACTGCGCGTCAAGCGTGAACTGGAAAGCGGCTGGTACCAATGGTACTCGATGAAGACTCCAGCGTTGCTCACGATTCAGTCAGGTATTAGCCAGATTCGCTATGCGACTCTGAAGGGCATCATGTCAGCGAAGAAGAAAGAGATAAAGGAAGTGGCGCCGTCAGCTGAGATTGTGGGACGCCCTTCGCACCAGCGCATCGAGAAGGTATACCTGCCACAGAAGACCAAGCAGACTCAACTCCTTGGAAATGGTGACGCGAAGGCTGGTGCGGTTGAGTTGGCGCAGAAACTGCACACGGAAGCCCGAGTGATTTAGCGGTGTGGTTTAGCAGCAGTAGTTTGGTTTGGGACCAGGTGATTTGGTTTAGAACCGGCGCCTTTGCCTGACACCCGACCGTTTAGAAAGCGCACTTGTGCGCCCGGGGTGGCAAAGCTCAATCATCATGTTTGGTAGCGCGAGACAGGCGCACAAGTGCACTCTCTAAGCGGTGGGGAAAGCAATAAGGTTGTGGGATTTCAAAGTCGTAGTAGTTAGGATCGCCCCTAAAAAGCGTGGCAAAGGATATCAAGATCAAAACAGTGGTTTGATGGTAGGACGAAATAAATGAGTAATGGCGTCTTAGTATTCATAGAGCACCGCAACGGTGTCCTCAACAAAACGTCGCTCGAGGCAATCGCCGGCGCGCAAGGCCTGGCTGCTTCGTTACAGCAGCCGATTACTGCGGTGATTCTCGGCTCTGAGGTAAACGAGTTGGCGCAGGAGATTGCCGCTTACGATCTCGCCAAAGTTATCAAGGCAACCAACCCGAAGCTGGCTGATTACACGCCCGATGGATACAGCGAGGGCATGGAGAGTGTCGTGCGGCAACTGGATCCGCAACTCGTCATCCTGCCCCACACTTACCTCGTGCGCGACTTTGCTCCCAAGCTGGCAGCGCGCTTTGGTAAGTCGCTGATCAGCGACTGCGTTCGTGCGCAGGTTTCAGGTGAAGCTATAACGTTCACGCGACGGATATTCCTCGGCAAGCTCGACGCGGATGTGGTTTCTGACGGGGCGGCGCCGGTCTTTGCCACGTTCCAATCGGGAGCTTATCGACCTGATCAAGCGGCGAAGGGCAGCGGCGCTGCGATCGAGGAAATGGCGGTTGAGGTCGGTGAGATCCGCATGACGCCGGAAGCTCCGTTCCAGGAAGTGAAGCAAGCTGTGGACTTGAGCAAGGCCGACATCATTGTGGCTGTCGGGCGCGGCATCAAGAGCAAGGACAATCTGGCCCTGGCCGAGAAACTGGCCGAAGTACTGGGCGGCGATCTGGCAGCCTCCCGTCCTATTTGCGATGCGGAGTGGTTACCAATTGATCGGCAGATTGGATCGTCAGGACAAACCGTGGCCCCAAAGCTCTACATAGCTCTGGGAATTTCCGGCGCCATTCAACATCTGGTCGGCATGAAAAATTCCGGAACCATTGTGGCCATCAACAAAGATCCCGAAGCCCCAATCTTCGATATTGCAGACTATGGAATCGTTGGTGATCTCTTTGAAGCAGTGCCGGTGCTCACCGAAGAAATCAAAAAGCTCAAAGGGTGAAACTATCGACGGTGAACGATGGTTTCTAATCTCCCTGGCTTTGCACAAAAAGTCGCCGGCCGGATTGAAGCGGTCCTCTGGAAACCTCTAAAGACCAGTATTGTTCGTGTAATTTCGTGGATCGTGGGCTTCGGATTCGGAGGCATACGATCCCCACGCGTATCACACTAAGCTAAAGCTACGCGAGCGAATTCCAGCATTGACTATTTGATCTGGCCGGTGATGACTTGTCTGATCTCGTTTTCAGAAGGGAGCGGCGCCTCCCCAAACGGACTGAAAGTGCGTAGTTGAGGTTCTGGTTGACTCAGCGCTTTCAGAATCTCGCGGCATTCTCGGAGGTCCCACCATAGCGAATATGGTGGTCCGTCTGCCCAGGCCAGAGGATACCCACTCAGGGCATGCTGCTGCGCTCGCGCACGGTCACCTAGTTCCAGATACGCGCGTGCCAACTCGACGTGAGGCGGCTTGTCCGACTCATGTATGCGATCACAGATGTCACGGGCCGGACCTTGTTCACCGTTACGGATTTTGGCCAATGCCAGGCGGCATTCGCAGTCGCCGACCGTCAGTCCAACCGCCTGACTCATTTCAATTGCATTTTCGAAAGCGACAATTGCCTCACTTGGGGCACCATGCTTAAGCGCGAGTTCTCCGCGCAGCCGCGCCAAGCCGCGCATGACGGTTCGGTTGTTGCCAGATTGTGCCTTCTCATACGCCTTCTGAATCATCGTCTTGGCCAACAGTCCCTGATAAAAGTCGAGCCAGCAAAGTTCTTCTTCGATATCTCCATCTCGGTAGATTGCGCGTGTGACCGGCGTTTTAAGTTTCTTGATTGCGGCGTAAGCCCACCTCGCTTTTTCGAATTGTCCGGTCAGGCGGTAAGTTGTCATTAGGTACCATTGGCTCCGGGCGGCGCTCTGCGGCAATTTAAAGGCTGTGGCGAGTTCAACGGCCAGGTTAAAGGCTCGGCGAGCTTGGGCAAAACGGTGTTCATCCCGAAGCGTCTCGCCAAGATTGGTTAGAGCTACGCATAAATTCGGCCAGTCCTTGGTCCGCAGGTTGAGAGGTATCTTCGCGACTAATGCGCCTCGCGCTTCCGGCAAACGACCTAAAGAGATTAGGGCTACTGCCGCATTATTCAGAAGATAGGATTGATCCCACGGATTGGTTGTGAAGGCTTCCGGAGCTATTTCAAAACCTTCAGGAAACATCGGCTTCAGCATCGCGACGATTTCATGATAGGCCTCTATCGAGTAGGCGAGGGCATTGGCGAAGTCTCCGCGATAGAAGTCCAGCGCCTGGCGAACCTGGTTCGCTTGCACGAGCGCGCGAAAAATGTCCATGCTCTGTTGCACATCTGCCAAGGTCCCGGTTTCGCTGTATATGTCGGCGGGCTTGCTGCGGAAGTGGTCTGCAATATTGATACAAATTACTTCACGCTCAGGCTGCTCGAGTATATCGAACGCATACCCTCGAACTACAGGGTGGATGTCATAACTATTCTTCTGTCGATCCCATTGCACCAATCCCCTCCGGTCCAGCTCCTGCAACGCCGAAATCAACTGCGCCAACGCGACTTGCTTCGTTTGTCGATATTCAGCTATCGCTTTCAAATTGGCTTGTTGACGAACCTGGTTGACCTCCACATCGTTTTGCGTCGAACGAATTGTTTCAAGGAGCGTGTCTCGATAGTTTGTCGGTGCATTCTCCAATTGGGATTGGAGACTCTCGAGGTGAGGCATCAAATACTTGAGTTGAACCGCCGGCGTGTCGGATATCTCTTTAGGCGGTCGGGGCAGAAACGGGTTTAGGGCCTCTATGGTCTCGAAGAGCACGCTAGCTCCGAGTGCTGCTATTCGACTCAGAACCTGGCGCACACCCTGTTCAAGACCGCTGAGCGCTGTAGCCAAAATGTGTGTTTGGCGCTGAACCAGATTGAGTTTGGATAAATGGAGAGCCGCCCCCGCGTTGGGATCCTCGGCCCACTGATCGAAATCTCCCGGGGCCTTAAAATAATCGTTAACCAGCCCTGCTACGATGCCGACAATTTGTGGGTGATTGTCGAAGTTTTTCGTCAGGTAACGCTTGATCGTTGAACCGTCACCCCTAATTCCAACCGTGCGCATCAACGTTAGGGCATCATCCGGCTGTAAACCGGTAAGCATGAGGTGGTCAACTCCGGGTAGTAGTTGACCCGACCTGTTGAGCAGAGCAGTTGGTAACAACCGCGACGTGATCATGATCTTTGAAGGACTGGCAGCGATGAGTTGGCGCAGAAGGTCTGCATCAGCCGGCTTGATACAGGCGCGGTCATCTTTCTCAAATGCAACCTGGTCATCGCGCGCTTGAGAAGCGTCGAATCGGTGATAGGCTACGAGCACACGCTCCAGGCCATCAAGGACCAACAGAAACGGCCGCGTCCCCAGTACGGAAACCAGCAGGGGACCGAGTTCAGAAACTTTGCGACGTCGAAAGTGTGACCCGTCCTGTTCCGTAACATAAGCAAAGGCCGAAGCGGCAAAGGCTGCCATGTCTGCGCCGCCTTCGTAAAAGCTATACCAAAAGAGGCCGGCTAAGTCGGGACGTGCAATCCTGGCTCGCTCTTTCAACCATTCCCAGGCCAAAGTACTTTTGCCCGTCCCTCCAATTGCCTCCATCACTAATAACGTACCACGTCCAGTTTCCCACTCATCAAGCCAAGCCATTTCTTCTCGCCGACCAACAAAGTTGTGGCTGGGAACGAAGTTGGGAATCGCCAGCAGTTCAGGAGGCACTGGCGCAGCCACTGGTCTCTTTTTTGAGGCTGATTCCCTCGCTGTTTTTGGTGGTCTCCTTAATCGCTCCCTAAGTTCGAACATCGATTGCAGGACCTGAGACTTTAACTCTTCGACAGACGAAAAACTGGCACAGATAAAACGCGATTGTGCTTCGCCTTTCAGCGCCTCGAGCTTCCTCTGATAACTTTCCACAGGCTCAACGTCCTGCTTCCTGACCGGATGATCCTCGCTCATCAAGAACACGAAGACAGGAATCCCACGCGCAATCGATGCTCGATATTCGAGTTCAGTGATTGATAGCTCATTAGGATTGCGTTGCGGATCGTTCGGTACTCCGCCGTAGCGGTGGCCAATGAGGCAAATGTAGGCCTGTGCTCCCTTCACCATATCCATTGACGAAGCGATGATATCCTTTCCGGCTTTGGCCGAATCGTACTCCATGCCTACAGGAAAGAAGCCAACCCGTAACAACGCTTCGCAGACAATTGCGCGGTGAGTCGTAAGGTCAATGTAAGTGCTACTGACCATCACGTCCGGATGATGTGAAAAATCGCGACCTTTGGACACGTTCTTCCCTCAGGGTTAGTACTTGCTTGATCGCTATGCTTTGTCCGTCTGCATGCGCCGCATCGATGGCACAAGTGAGCGGGCGTCGCATCAGACGGTCAACAAAGAAGCTTATTGGGTTGGCACCTATGGAACTTGGCCGCGGGCTTGGAGAAGCAAGGTGTGACGGCCCGGGGCAAACTACGCGAAGCAGAATACATTAAACAAACAAAAAGTGGGAATAAAGAATTATAGGCAATCTGTTTTAGGCCGTTCCTTTTCTCACCGAGGAGATAAGAGATCAATACTGATGGCCCCTTAATTAATCACTTGACCATACTTTCCAAATTTTTCACCACTTCTTCCGGTTTCCATTCATTCCCCCGGTGTACCTTAACAATCTTACTGTCTGGCCCAATGACCGCTGTTCTAAGTGAGTGGATGACCTGCTCTTTTCCCGATTGCGTGTCTTTGTAATATCGCAACCCGAAAAACTGCGCGATGCCTTTCACTTCGTCCGCGCTGCCTGATGCAAACTCCCAGTGCGCAAAAGTTTCATCCGTATACCTGCCGGTATAAGCGGCGCCGTAGCTACGCAAGACTTTGGGCGTATCGTATTCCGGGTCAAAGCTAATACTCAGCATGTGTGTCTTCGCGTAAACCTCCGGTTGCTTTTGTAGCGCCTGGTCGATAGACGCAAAGTTACCACTCATCAACGTACACTGATCCGGGTCCTGGCAACGGGTAAAGATGAACGTCAAAAGCAGGGTTTTGCCTTTGTAGTCGTGGACGCGGATAACTTTGCCATCCTGATTCACGAGCCGGTAGTTGGGAACCTCGTCGCCTTCCTTTGCTTCGACGATCTGCCCCGGAAGCGGGCTCGGTGCCCCGGCGCTTTCTTTAGTAATCACCAGCCCCTCGAGCCACGATTCTGTACCATCAACCACATAGGCTGCGGAAACCTGATCGCCAGCAACCAAAACGTCAAAGGCCCAATCGTCCTTCACTGCAAACGACATCGTCATAGCGGGCATGTAGTCCTTGATGTCTTCATGGGCGATGGTAACGGAATGTTTATCTTTCTCGACCGACACGACTTTGCCCTTGAAGTCGTAACGTTTCTCGTTGGGCGACCGTGTTGGTTGCCGGTTACAACTCCAGGAGACGCCACCTGCGATGAGTATCAGTGTAATCAGGATCAGTGGGAGCGTTTTCTTATTGTTCATGAATCGATGCTCGGCAAGTATTTGTTTCTCTTTGCGCTGTTGGAATCGGGAAGCTGAGAATTATCAGCCAGCAAAGCAAATTTGCCTAACGGCCACTAGCCGTTACGGTCGTAGTTCCACTGGCAACTGAGCTCGTCGCTAAGCTTGGTTCTGCGGCTTTGCCGCCTTCCGTGCGGTGAGGCTCCGCCTCACCGGCCCGTCTATTTATTTTGAGGCTATGCCTCCGCGCGACTTCAGAGGCGCAGCCTCAGAGAATTAATCCGCTATCGGAAAGGCCGAGCCTTTCCGCACGGAAGGCGGCAGAGCCGCAAAGGCGATCACCGCACCTCGGCTAACTCGGTTTTGCTGCTGACACAAAAGCTCAAAATGATCCGAGTCAGGAACGGTTTTCGTGCTGCTCGCGTGTTAGCGGATCGCTTTTGTTTCTTCACTAACGAATTAATGTGGTCTCGGTGTAACCTAGAGAGCCCAGAATTTATACTCAAACAAAGGAAAAACTCGGAATCGAAATAATGCGGTCAGCAAAAGGCAGCCAGCCAGAAATGAGTAGCCGAGCACAACTGCTTGACGGTGCAGTTATCGCCGCCCAGATCAAGCAGGAGGTGGCGGATGAAATCAGTCAACTCTGGGCCGACCACGAAGTTAAACCCGCCTTGGCAGCGGTTCGTGTGGGCGATGATCCCGCGTCAGCAGTTTATGTGAGAAACAAGATGCTGGCTTGTGAGGAAGTCGGCATACGTTCCGAACAGCATGCCTTGCCGGGCACGACCAGCGGATTTGAACTGGCTGATTTGATCGAGTCATTGAACACCCGAGCTGACGTTGACGGCATCCTGGTCCAATTGCCGCTGCCTGCCGGGATCGAAGATGCCGGAATAATAGAGGCCATTGATCCGGCAAAGGACGTAGATGGATTTCATCCAGTGAACGTCGGAAGACTTTCGATGGGCCGGCCGACGTTTGCGCCTTGCACGCCCGCGGGAATCATCGAGCTGCTTGAACGCTCGCGGATTGCAATCAGCGGGGTTGATGCTTGCGTGATAGGACGGAGCCAGATTGTGGGAAGGCCGATGGCCCAGCTGCTGTTGCAAAGAGACGCGACGGTCACGATCTGTCATTCGCGGACGCGTGACCTCGAGGCAGTTACGAGGCAGGCCGACCTTCTGATAGTGGCCATTGGACGCCCTGGCTTTGTCGGGAGAGAACACATCAAGCCAGGCGCGACGGTGATCGATGTCGGCATGAACAGATTAACCGACGAGGCCACCGTGCGAAGGTTGTTTGGCGAGGACGCTGAAAAGAGGCTGGAGACAATTTCCCGACGCGGCTACACGCTGGTAGGTGACGTCAACCCGACGGAAGCGGACGAGGTGGCGGGTCTGCGCACGCCAGTCCCGGGAGGGGTTGGCCTTCTTACGGTGGCCATGCTGATGAGGAATACGGTAAAGGCGGCAAAGCTCCGGAGGGGAATAATAACAGTGATGAGTGATGAGTGATGAGTTTGCCGTGCCATGGGACACGACGCTTTACTCATCACTCATTACTCATCACGCATCACTATCTTATGCTAAGAGTCGGCTTAACAGGATCGATCGCGGTGGGAAAGTCGTTTGTTGCCCGCGTGCTCTCTGAGCTTGGTTGCCAGGTACTGGACGCAGACGATACCGCTCGGGAAGTGGTGGTTCCGGGTTCAGCCGGATTAGCCGAGGTAGTGGCGGAATTTGGTCCTGAAATCCTGCAAGCGGATGGGGCCCTCGATCGCTCGAAACTGGGCGTGCTCGTCTTTGAAAGGGCAGACAAACGCGCGGTCCTCAACTCGATCCTGCATCCCCTGATAATCGCCCAGCAGGATAAACAGCTGCGCGAGTGGGAGTCGAAAACCCCTGATGGGATTTCGGTCATTGATGCCGCCCTGATGATTGAATCCGGCGGCTACAGACGTTTTGATAAAGTGATCGTTGTACACTGTCGGCCAGAGGTGCAGCTTGAACGCTTGATGGCGCGAAACAACTTAACCCGCGATGAAGCGTTAAGAAGAGTCGGCGCACAAATGGCACAGGATGAGAAGAAGAAATTTGCCGACTATCTAATAGATACTTCTGATGGATTTGAGGCTGCGCGAGAGCGAACTAAAGAAGTGTACGACGAGCTGACGTCGGTGAATCGGTTGTCCGACACACTTTAGGAAGGTGTGATTAAGAGTCTTCGACGCGTAGCGGCGGTATGAATTTAGCCCGGCCTTTCAACCGGCGTCCCCGCGCGGGCAGCCCGCGTGGGGTGGCACGGTCGGGAAAGGCCAGCAAGTGTCCACGTCGCGTAGCGACGATTGAGTCCAGGTTCAGGCGTCGCTACGCGACGCGGACACTTCTTTGTTCGGATCGGCTTTGCACAAAAAGTCCAAATTGATGCTGTGAGACTCGCTCCGAACGGGGATACGACGTCCCAGCCCGCTACCGCGGGCTAAGTGGGATTTGAACGGTCGAACGACTTTTGTGCAAAGCCATTCGCACATCCGTGGACTCTAAGTTGATGAACGTAACGAAAAACAGTTTCCGCAGTCAAAGCAAGCTGCGCGCGCGGGTAGCATTCGCGCTTCTGCTAGCGCTGACGCTTAGCCACGCGGGTTGTTTCCTCGATGCCGCGGTCGAGCCTTACGCTGGTCGCGTAGTGGTGCCGCGCTCCCAGGAGTTTCACTGGAGCGATGGAGGCCTACCTAAGACCTTCGATCCGGCTTTTGCCGCCGCGCCGCCTGACACTGACCTGGTTCGAGCTATCTTCGAGGGTCTAACAGATTATGATCCTCGCTCGCCTAAGCCGGTGCCGGCAGTGGCAACGCGGTGGGAATCGTCCAACGGTGGGCGAACCTGGACGTTTTTCTTACGGGATGACGCCCGATGGTCCAACGGCGAACCCGTCACTGCCAGCGACTTTGTCCGGTCGTGGCGTCGGATCGTGAAGATTGGCGCCCTGGCCCCCCATACCGATCTGCTGGCCAACATCGAGGGCCACCGGAAATCGGAGCCTACGCGTGATCCTGCCGGTGCAGGACAGTCCAGAACGCTCAAACAACGGGATTCTTTGGCTGACCCAACGGCCGATGATCTAGATCGGGGCTTCGGTGCGGAGGCCGTCTCAGCCGGTGTCTTGCGAGTTCGCCTGCGGCGAGCAGACATGAACTTTCCAGCCCTCGTCGCCCATCCGGTCTTCCGTCCGGTAAAGCCTAAGGAGGGCTACCCTACTACCAGGCTGATAGCTGATGATCTGGTGTCGAACGGAGCTTTTTCGCTGGCCCGGACCGGTGCCGAGCGCGTTTTATTAGAGCGAGCTAACCATTATTGGGACAGGCAGCAGGTGACACTCGATCGAGTCGAATTCATGGGTGCCAGTGATGTGGAAGTGGCGTTGGCTGCTTATCGAGCCGGCGAAGTCGATGCCGTGACTAATGCTGCCTTCGAGCCACTGGTGATCAAGTTGCTGACACCCTACGAGGATTTCCGCCGAACGACTTACAGCGCTTTGACCTACTATACCTTTAACACTGCGCATGAACCGTTTGATGATGTTCGCGTGCGGGAGGCGCTGGCCCTCGGTTTTGACCGTGAACGGGTCAGCGAGGGCGACCTGGGCGGCGCCACTGAGCCGGCGAAGCGATTTCTACCTGAAGCAGTAAGCAACGCGCCAAAGCCGGTGGTCGAAAAGGCTGAACTGCTGGAGAAGGATTACAATCGCGCTAAAGCTTTGTTGGCCGAAGCGGGTTATCCGGAGGGGGAGGGTTTTCCGAAAATCCGGTTGCTGATTAATCGAAACGAGCAACAGCGGATTGTGGCCCAGTCCATTGCCGCAATGTGGCGAAACGTTCTCAATATCGAAACCGAAATCGTTGTAAAAAACTGGGAAGACTATCAGGCGGCCGCTCGCGCCGGAGACTACGATGTGGTGCGTCGTGGGATGGTGATGCAAACCACGGACGAACTCACCAATATTCGCGCGCTTTTTGAAGGCGGCTTCGAATTGGCAAACAACGCTTCCAGTGGCGACACGCAGGCAGGGCCTGAATCTGACGACGCGGCAAACGCGCGTCCTGCCACGCGAAAGCAGGGTCGGTTGGGAACGGTCCCGCCGATTGAAACAGAAAGCCAGGCGCTAAACGACTTGAGCGCTATGCCGATCTATTTCGCGTCTTCGTATGCCCTGGTAAAGCCCTACGTAAAGGGTTTTGACTCAAACGTGCTCGATGCGCCGTTGCTCAAAACCGTGCGGATCGATAACGGTTGGAAGCAGCCGGAAGCGGGGTCGAGTTGGACCAAATAGATGTTAGATGCGAGATGACAGGTGTCAGATAGGAATAGATGATAGATGCTAGACGTCAGATAGGAATGGTGACTGACTGACATCTGACATCTCGCATCTGTTTCCTCTCTCTGGCAAAGAATCTTGCTCGATCGAGTTTTCGCGTGTTAAGTTCCGTTTGTTTTTTCTCAGGCATTCACGCTCAATCCGAGTAACAATGGTTAAAGTCTATTTGAAACACGCAGTCGCGCTAGTGGCTCTCGCCTCACTCGTCTTCGGTGCAATTTCCTGCCGGGCCTTAGCCACCAGCGGAGAATTTTTTGGCAAGACAACCCCACCCGAGCGAGACATCCTTCGTTACGTCAATGGAGGTGAGCCGGAAACGCTGGATCCCGCCATCAGCAGCGGCCAACCAGAGGCGCGCATTTACATGGCCCTGTACGAGGGGCTGGTTGAATATGATCCCAAGTCGCTGAACGCGATACCAGCGATAGCCGAGCGATGGGATGTTAACAACGACTATTCGGAGTTTGTATTCCACTTACGGAAAACTGCCCGTTTCTCCAACGGCGATCCGATCAATGCTAATGATTTTCTATACAGTCTGCGGCGGGCTATCGCTCCCGAAACCCTATCCCGTACCGTCAATCTTTCTTACTACATTAAGAATGCGCAGGCATTCAATGCCGGTTCAGTTTTTGTACGCGATCCATCAACCAAACAGTTTCTTCTTGCCAGGGACGTTGCTCTGGAGGGCTCACAAACAAACGAGCCGCTCAGTGAAAAGGTGCTGGCTTCCAATGAAGCTGAGTATCCAGTTACATCTCCCACGCCTGCCCCCGACAGCCCTTTCCACCAGCTCATGCACTCGCCGCTGAGGTTGACACTCCCTGCCTCAGCAAAGGCTCGTGATAAGCTGCTGGCTTCAAATCCGAAGCTCAAATCAGCGATCGCAGATAAAGAGTTGGTCAATGTAACCGCCGAAGACATCGGCGTTGAGGCGGTCGACGATTACACCATCCGGATATCGCTGGCTCTACCGGCGCCCTACTTCACCGGGTTGCTTGCGCATCAGCTCTTTCGCGTGGTTTCGCGCAAGGCGATTGCCCAGTATGGCTCCCGTTGGACTGAGTCTGCGAATATCGTGACCTCGGGTCCTTTCAAATTAAAAGCGTGGCAGCCATACAGCGAAGTCGTAGTTGAACGTGACCCGATGTATTGGGACGCAGCTAACGTGCACCTTGATGAGGTCCATTTTTTTGTTTCCCTTGATCACCCTACCTCGATGAATCTGTATAAAGTCGGATCTGCAGATGCGGTGGTAAATCACTCGGTGCCGAATCCGTGGTTGGACGTTGTGCGGCCGAAGAAAGATTATATGGACGCCGCCGAGGCAGCGATTACGCTGATTCTAATTAATGTAACTCAGCCGCCAATGAATGATCTTCGCGTTCGACGCGCATTCAACATGGCAATCGACAAGGTCACTTACTCGAAGTCGAAGCGGATTACCAAGCCGCTGTCAGCATTTACACCAGAGGGTATTTTCGTTGGCTACCCTCAACCAAAAGCGGAAAGTTTTGATCCGGAGAAGGCGCGAAGGTTGTTGGGTGAAGCGGGATATCCGGTAAATCAAAACTCCGACGGAAGTTACGAGTGCCCTACATTTCCAATTGACCAGGTCAACTTTAATTTCGCCACCCACTCATCCAATCAAGCGTTAGCGCAGTTTATGCAAGCGCAATGGAAACAGAACCTGGGCGTTAATGTGATGCTGAACAATATGGAAGCTAAGACCTTCAATCAGTCTCGCGGTAAGCTGGATTATAAGGGCTTCGCACTGATGGTTTGGGGAGGGGACTACATGGATCCCACTTCCTTTCTAAATATTTTCCTGACGCCAAGTGGTGATAACGGTAGCGGATGGTGGGACCAAAAATACGTAGATCTGCTTGCTGAAGCTAATCACACCCTCGATAAACAGAAGCGATATGAGCTTTTGGCTAAGGCAGAGAAGTATTTGTTAGACGCGCAACCCACGATTCCTATTGAGACCCCTTCAGTAAACTGGGTGAAAAAGCCGTACGTAAAAGGATTGTATCCAAACCCGTTATCTCTATTCGCCTGGAAGTTTGTCTATATCGAACGCGATTCGGCTAAATGGGACTACGGCACGCCGAGTTTGAGTGACTAAGATGGGACAGACATTCCTGTCTGTCTGTTTGTGTTCCAACTTGTAAGCTGCGGGACAGACAGGAATGTCTGTCCTACCTACACATGCTTCGTTTCATCATTCGACGCCTGATTATTACGATCCCGACAATCCTGATTGTGATTAGCATCACGTGGGGTTTGATTCGGCTGGCACCGGGAAACTTCTACACCAGTGACAAGCCGATACCCGCCGCAATCGTAAGCAACATTCGCGAAAAATACGGACTCGACAAACCATGGCATGTTCAATATCGACGGGCGATGGTTCGAATAATAAAACTCGATTTTGGCGCGTCTTTGAGCTATCCGGGCCAGTCAGTTAATACGATTATTTCCCGGTCGCTGCCGGTGTCGGCAACTGTCGGGCTGTTGGCTTACCTGCTGGCGCTGATCGTGGGAGTTACCATTGGGTCGATCGCGGCGTTGAAGCAAAACACGAAATGGGATTACGGCTCGATGGCGTTGGCAATGCTTGGCATCTCCATTCCCAATTTTGTACTTGGGCCCATCCTGGTGCTCTTCTTTTCCTTGACGCTTTATTGGTTGCCACCCTCACGTTGGGAGGGGTTTTTCAGCGTGAATCTAATCCTTCCCGTCGTCACGCTTTCCGCTATCTACATGGCCTACATCGCGAGACTGACCCGGGCGGGGATGTTGGAAGTGTTAAGGTCCGACTACATCAGAACCGCGCGCGCGAAAGGACTAAGCGAAAGCCAGGTGCTGATGCGCCACGCGCTCCGCGGCGGGCTTTTGCCGGTGGTCTCGTTTACCGGCCCAGCACTGGCGTTTCTTTTGACCGGGACTGTAGTGGTGGAAAAACTCTTTGTCTTGCCAGGCCTTGGGAACTACTTCATCCAGGCGGCCTTGAATCGTGATGAGCCTTTGATTCTTGGCATCGTCGCGTTTATCTCCATCACGCTGTTGCTAATGAATCTTTTGGTGGACATTGCCTACGCTTACCTGGATCCGAGAATTCGGTATTGACGAACCAAATAGGTCCTATAGGACTTATTGGAGCCTATTAGTATTTGCCCTAACCAATGAACGACGATCGCCCCATCATTCCTGGTGACCATCACAAGCCTGAACCGGGGTTAACTCCGGATCCGGCGCCCGGTTACCGTGCGGGCGATGTGATCCACACGGCGCCCGAGTTTGCCGTTGCTGACGCCGATGTGCTCGCTTCCGAGCGGGGCGACGCGGTGGAAGGGACCTCACTATGGAAAGACGCCTGGCGTCGTCTGCTGAGAAACAAGCTCGCCGTCTTTGGGCTCATCGTGGTTGCGATTGTCACAGTTGCCTCGTTGGCCGGCCCAACCATTATTCAACGTATCACCGGCCATGCTCCCGATTACATTCCTAACGATGCGGCGCTGATAAGGTCGTTCCCACCGTTCACTGCGCCCGATGGTTCGTTCGCCTGGACCCACCCGATGGGAACTGACAAACAGGGAAGGGACCTCCTGGCGCTGGTGCTTCAAGGCGGACAGGTATCGTTGATGGTGGGCATTATCTCCACTCTGATGTCTCTAATCATCGGGGTCAGCTTTGGCGCCATTGCCGGCTATCTTGGCGGGCGGATCGACAACATCATGATGCGCCTCGTCGATGTACTCTATGCGGTGCCCTACATCGTCCTGGTGATCGTCTTGCTGTCGTTGTTCAAAAGCCAAACCGCGCGCGGCCAGTTGACACTTCTCTTTGTTGCGCTTGGTGCTGTGTCATGGTTGACCATGGCGCGAATCGTGCGAGGCCAGGTGCTCTCGCTAAAGAACCAGGATTTTGTGATGGCGGCCAGAGCTACGGGCGTTTCGACTCCGCGAATCATCTTTCGCCATATTGTGCCCAACACCCTGGGACCGGTCATTGTCTACGCGACGCTCACGATTCCCACGGTGATGCTTACCGAAGCGTTTCTTTCGTATCTGGGCTTTGGAGTGCAGCCGCCGCTTGCATCATGGGGGAGTCTGGCCAGCGAGGGAATTCAGAATATTGGGATATTCCCCTGGCAGCTCATTTGTCCGGGCCTGACCATGGCACTCACGCTCTTTTCGTTTAACTTTCTCGGTGATGGTTTGCGCGACGCGCTGTATCCGCAAAGCAGTAGGCGGTAGACAGGAGGCAGCGGCATGAGGCAGAAGGCGGAAAGCACAAGGCAGAAGGCAGAAGGCAGAAAGCAGGAGCAGGAGACAGCCACGCGGCTGCGCACGACGACTCATTAACCCCCACCCGTTTAGAAAGGGCACTTGTGCCCCCGCGGGGAGGGCGGACCGGTCTAATTTGTAAACGGATCGAAGGCGATATGGTGAGATCAGAAGCCTAAGTTTAAGGTGCATTTCTTCACTTATGACGACTGGCAACGACGGAAATCTTCTTGAGGTAAGGGACCTGCGTACTTACTTCGACACCGACGACGGCCAAGTGAAAGCTGTCGACGGTGTTACGTTTCAATTGAAGCGAGGTGAGACGCTGGGAATTGTGGGCGAGTCGGGCTCAGGGAAATCAGTTACCAACCTGTCAATCATCCGCTTGATACCTGAGCCGCCCGGCAAAATCGTTTCGGGCGAAGTTATCTTCAACGGGACGGACATTCTTTTACTGAAGGAAGCCGAGGTGCGCAAGATTAGAGGCCGGCGCATTGCGATGATCTTTCAGGACCCGATGACATCATTGAATCCGTTCATGAAGATTTCCCGACAGTTAATGGAAATTACCGAACTGCATCTCGGCCATACGAAGCAGCAGGCCTACGATCATGCTATTAAGATGCTGGAGACGGTGGGAATTCCTGACGCCCGGGCGCGCGCTGACAGTTACCCGCACGAATTCTCCGGTGGCATGCGGCAAAGAGTAATGATCGCCATGGCGCTCTCCTGTGAACCGGAGCTCCTGATTGCCGATGAGCCCACGACCGCCCTCGACGTAACCATCCAGGCCCAGATTCTCGAGTTGATTAAGACGCTGAAACAAGCGACCGGCACCAGCGTTATTTTGGTCACCCACGACTTGGGTGTAGTCGCAGGTATGACAGATCACCTGATCGTTATGTATGCCGGCAAAGTCTTCGAGCAGGCGCCGACGATAGATCTGTTTGCGCGGCCTGGTAATCCATATACCCGGGGCCTGCTCCGGTCAGTCCCAGATCCAACGGACGAAAGAGGCGATCTCTATCAAATTCCGGGTCTGCCGCCGGATGTAGCGCATTTGCCGCCCGGTTGTCCTTTTGCTCCGAGGTGCGATCGCGCCGAAGAGATTTGTCGGCGCGAGTATCCGCCATTTGTACAGTTAACGCCGGAGCATTATTCGCTGTGCCATTTCGCGCAGGAAGTGTACGAAGACTCGCACTGAGATCGTAAAGCAAACTGTTAGTTTGCGGCGGTGGGCATCCACAGAGCTTGAAAAGTAACCGAACTGGATAGCCAACCAATCATCGCAAACTAACAGTTTGCTTTACAGCACGCCACATGAGCACTCAAGCGACCGACCGACAAGATATTCAAGCAGTTCCCTCGGCAACTGATAGCCAGCAGGGTGAGCCTCTGCTTTCCATCCGCGACCTCAAAGTCCATTTCAAACTCGGTCGGCGTCGTGGCGTCGTCAAAGCAGTAGACGGTGTAAGCCTGGATATCTTTCCCGGCGAGACCCTTGGGCTCGTTGGCGAATCAGGCTGCGGCAAGTCTACTTTGGGTCGCGCAATCCTGCGCCTGACTGAGCCTACATCGGGCGAAGTGCTCTATCGGAATCGTGACCTGGCAGGTCTTTCGAAGCGAGACATGCGCAAGCATCGCCGTCAACTGCAAATAGTTTTTCAGGATCCCTATGCTTCCCTTAATCCCAGGATGACAGTCGGGCAGATTGTCGGGGAGCCTTTGGACACGTTTGGGATAGCAAAAGGCAGGGAAGCCGAACTACGCGTGCAAGAGCTACTTGAAACTGTTGGCCTGAGCAAGCGTTTCATCAGGCGGTATCCGCACGAGTTTTCGGGCGGGCAAAGGCAGCGAATCGGGATCGCTCGCGCGCTGGCCGTTGATCCTGAATTTATTGTTGCCGACGAGCCAATCTCCGCCCTGGATGTTTCCATCCAGGCGCAGATCATGAATCTCCTTGAGCGACTTCAACGAGAAAAGAATTTGACCTACCTGTTTATCGCTCACGACTTGAGGGCGATTCGCCACGTTTCCGACCGTGTCGCCGTTATGTACCTGGGAAAGCTGGTCGAAGTAGCAGATGCGAAAATCATTTATTCGGATCCCTTGATGCCTTACACCAGGGCGCTGATTTCCGCGGTACCGGTTCCTGACCCGAAAGTTGAAGCCAATCGCCACCGGATAGTGCTTGAAGGCGATGTGCCCTCACCGATAAATCCTCCCACGGGTTGTCACTTCCACACTCGTTGTCCTTATGTGGTGGCGGCCTGCAAGCAGATAGTACCCCCGTTAGTTGAGGTCAAGCCGAATCATTTCGCCGCCTGTATTCGCATTAGCCCTGAGCAACCCGACATTGAGAAAGTAGCTCCGGGTGATTCGCCCGGGTTAGCCGCCGCCCAAGCAGTAATAGGGCCACCGAACGTCCAGTAGTCACCACTCATCCCGTCATCGAGTAATCGCTGAATCCAACCGAAACCCGCAGCTTCCGGGTTGCAGTCACATGAAAACCGTTGAGTATTGGTCGTATAAGAGTAGGGTAAGTCGTTTCCTGCATAACGGATAATACATGCCGAGCATTCGGCCGGGATTTGTGAGGCACTTGTTGAGGTTATTGCCTGAAACTATACTGAAAACAAGTTTTCCAAACCCATCACGTTCTTTACCAGTGTTGCTAACAAGCCGCCCAGTGCGGAGCCGCCAGAAACAATCGGACGCCAGCTAGTCTTAATGACCAAAGAATCCCCAAAATCGATGTTCGAAGAGACTGTGCCCTGTGCTTCAGCCAACTCCGCAAACCCTGCCAGCGTGAAAGCCAGCCGATTAGAGTGGGGTGGCGGGGCGCCACCATTGATTCCGCAGGAGCATTCGGAAGACGCTCCCGCAGGATGGGTCGATGTTCAAGAAGACCTTGCTGAAACGCTAAATCTGTCTGTGTTGCTGTTGGATGGACATCAGCCACCTGCCGTCGCGGTATCAAACAACAATTCAATTTGCCACGCTTTTCAGTCGTCCCCCGAGTATGTACGTCTGTGCGATCCATATTGTGGGGATGCGCAACGACGTGCAATGAGCGCCGGCTCGATGGTCCAGTACAAATGCCATGCAGGGCTGCAGTGTTTCACTATGCCGGTGCAGATTGGCAAGAGGAAAGATCTTGCGGTGATCGGTGGGCGGGCCTTTCTGAGTGTCGCCGACTATCGTTCTCTGGTCGATCGATTCCGCGCCGGTGAATTAAACGATCTGCTCAACCGGCAACCTTTTGACAATGTGATTTTCACCGAGCCGCAACGACTCGAACAGCTCGCGCAGCGTTTGGAGAGGGCTACCCGCAAGTTTAGGGAGCCGGATGACGGTCCAAAGTCCAAAGTCCAAAGTCCAGTGTCTAATGCAGGGTTTGAAAGTGCGACGGCTGATCTTGAAGATGCAACTGCCAACGGAAGTGGATCTGACTTGCCTGTCAGGGGCGAAAGCGTGAGCGACATCAACTCAGATGAGACCGAGGATCCAACTCCGAGGGTTGAGAGTCAAGCGACGAGCGTCACCGTAGAGGTCAAGGACATCGACATGTCGGCAGCGAGACTGCTGTCCTCCGGATCTGATCTCCAGATCGAAATCGACCGACTTCGCGGCGAGCTTGAATATCGCACGCATTTGGCGCAATCGCTGCAGAGCTTTCTTGAACGCATCAGTTCAACCGATCCGGACAAGACCTACAACCTAATTCTGACGCATTCCCGAGAGTTGCTGCAGGCCGAGCGGGCTTCGCTTTGGGTGTTTGATGAGAGCTCAAACGAAATCATCTTGAGAGCTGCTGCCGGCTTTATCGATGCCCAAAAGGATGTTGCTCGTCTGCGGATAGGCGAAGGAATTTCGGGGCGCGTACTTGCATCCGGACAGCCGCTGATTATCGACAATCTCCTGGCAGCTGGATTGACCCCAGCCTCTGCCGAAAGAAAGTACAAAACAAACTCCTTCATAAGTTATCCGATCACCATGGGTGGCCGGAAGATTGGTGTTCTAAATGTAACCGACAAGATTGGCGGGCATAATTTTAACGCCGTTGACCTGAGTCTGCTCGACGTTATTGGACCACAAATCGCAGTCGCTTTAGAGCGAGCTGAGTGGCAGGAACGCGCCACCCAGTTTCAATTGATGTCGATCACCGATCCGCTAACCGGGCTCTTAAATCGCCGCTACCTGGAAGAGCGTTTGACTGAAGAATTGAACCGCTCAAAGCGATACAGCTACCCGATGAGCTGCCTGATGATCGACATAGACGACTTCAAAAGCTACAACGATCGAAACGGCCATCAGGCGGGCGACGTCGCCTTGAAGATCACAGCGCATAGCCTGAAAGCCGTGCTTCGATCCGCCGACATCGCGTGTCGTTACGGCGGTGAAGAGTTTTGCATTCTTTTGCCACAGACCTCACTAAATGAAGCTGGAGTGATTGCTGAACGAATGAGGCAGAAGGTCACGGAAACTGACTACCCATATGGCAAAGCGCAACCGCGTGGCACGGTCAGCGTCAGCATTGGAATCTCCACCTTTGGAAAGCACATCGATACGGCCGAAAGCATAATCGCCGCGGCCGACCGCGCGCTTTACAGCGCCAAGCATCTCGGCAAAAACCGAATCGAGTTTTACGTTGACAGTTTGACCGCCACCAGATGAAGCAACGAAGGGAGGAAATGCGGCAGATCCTCGGCCGCGTACCACGAGAAGAGTTTGTGGGCCGGGCGGCCGAGCTCCAGCAACTCGTATCGCTCGCGACGCGTTCCGGCGACGCGCGCGGACTTCTCATTTTGCTGACGCCGTTAGCCGGTGTCTCAGAATTGCTCCGGCAGACCTATGACGAATTGTTTCGTGGCCAGGAAAATGTAGTTCCTATTTACTACGCCCTGCCGCAAACTGAAACCACCGCAGTTAGCGCAGCCATCGAATTCCTCAATACCTTCTTACAGCAATACATTGCCTTTCGCCGCGCCGAGCCTTCGCTCTGCCATGCTTCACTCACCTTGGACGACCTGGTCGAGCTAGCCCCAGCCATAGATCATCAATGGATGGAAGAACTGGTGGAGGCATACAACCGCCGCCGCTTTGGCGACGACGACAGAGATTTGGTGCGGTTCTGTCTGACGGCCCCTCAGCGGGTGGCGGACGGCAATGCTCGTCCGTACGTCCTCTTTGAGGCGGTGCACCTGTCCAGTTACAGCGATTCACAAGTCTCGCTTGCCACGGAGTTAGTGAGGGCCCTCAGCTTTGTGGGTGCTCCATTCGCTCTGGCTGGGTTGCGTCGCGAAATCCTGGATGCGGTTGAGCGTGCCGGCGGCAACACCAATTCTCTCGACGTGCTGCGTTTGGAAGGTCTTAATGCTGAGGAGGCGCGCGACCTGGTTACCAGCGCGGCTCGCGGGCAACAGGTGGCCATCAGCAGTGAAACCCGAGACCTATTGGTGCAGCAGTTTGATGGAAGTCCTTTCTTCATTACTTCGATGCTCCAGTCTGCGCGAGAGAAACACCTATCGCTTGATTCCTACCTGACTTGTGAACGCCTTTATGTAGATGAAGTTTTGGGCGGCCGCCTCAACCGCTATTTCACTTCGTTTCTCGATCTGATCGCGCCGGCGCCAGAAACCCGCCGCGCTCTCGTTCGCCTGCTGTGCGAGTCGGTTTCATCAGATCGGGGGCACCGCACCGTTTCGTTTGAGGTCTGGCGTAAGCGTTTGAAACTGGAAGGCAGTGAAGTCGAACAATTGCTGAGGCGCCTTCATATTCAGGAGCTCCTGAACTGGGACGGGGAGACTATCGATACCGAGGGTGCCCCAACTCCATGGAAGGATTATCTAAGGAGCAGATTTCGGCTGGACGCGCTGCGGGAGCCGCGCGCGCTCGTGGTGGCGGACATGATGGCCCTTGCACTCAAGCGCGCACCGCAAACCGTCGCCCTGCACTACCGGCGCGCCGCCAGTCTTCGTTTGCGTGAACTAACTGGCAAGTTTGACTCGCAACGAGTCCCCAGGATTATGTTCGACTATCCGCGGTTTGCCGATACCTATAGAGGACTAACAGCAGAAGAGATTGACGCCGGCCTGGATGTTGAAACCGATCTGTTACGGCTGCCACAGGTATTTCATACGGCGACCGGGGCTTCGTTTAGTCAGAACCTGCGGGCATTTGGCGAAGAGTCGTCAGTGGTTGCCCACGGGTTTGAGGGCGCGACTTACACGGATGCGAACGAGATTGTTTGGCTGGTCGGGAAGATCGATACCAAGCTGGAAGCTGGAAGGGATGAGACTGAGACGTGGTTGAATCTGATGGAGTCCCTGGCGCGTAAGTCGGCCTTTGTGCGCTCTCAGATTTGGTTGATTGCGAACGAAGGGTTCTCTCCGGAAGCTAACGAACTGCTTCGTGAGAAAGGCGCTTATGGATCCAGCCAACAACAGTTTGAGATATTGAGCGCGCGGCTGAGTGAGATGGAAGGATCGGTTCGGCAACCGGAAGACGATAACGAGATCGTGATGATCGTGCCAATGGGCGCCGATAACGAGGTGTTGGCAGCGCTGACTGCGGAACAACTGGCGCGGCGGCTCAACTTCCGGCCCGAAGCTATTAATCAAATTAAGACCGCGATCATTGAGGCCTGTATCAACGCCTCCGAGCATAGCCTGAGTCCAGACCGAAAAATTTATCAACGTTTTCGCGTCGAAGATGATAAATTGGTTATTACTATTGCGAGTCGCGGCATCTTGCCGGTTAATGTAGGGAAGCTTGAGGGGGCCGAGGAGATCCGCCAGGACGAGAGCGGCGATGCAGCCGAGCAGCGACGAGGCTGGGGATTAAAACTTATCAAGACGCTGATGGACGAAGTCGAGTTTGAGCGGGTTGACGAAGGCACCAGCTTGCGTATGACGAAGTACTTGAGATCTTAGTCTTAATACGTTCGTTTAGAGGTGGGCATCGCCCACCGGTGCGGCGTTGATGAAAGCACGACGGTAAGTAATCAAAAGCGGTTGCGGTTGCGTCTCGTTTTGAGCGTTCAAAAATGAGCTTCAGTCAGAGGCTGCGCAGAGAAAGCAAGTTATCGATTGGGCGAATCACTTAAATCAAACGTACGCTCCCACACGGTCGGCACCACAGCGGTAGTCTACGCCAGCGACTATCTCAATAAGCTAACGGGCGAAAGGATCGAGCGCGAATGTAAGAAGCAGCTTGATTCGGGTTGCCGCGCGCTGGTCATAGACTTCAGCGACACCGAGCTGGTTAATAGTATCGGCATCTCGATCCTCCTCGGGATCATCGACATCGCGGAAAAGAGCGGCGCTCTGGTTGTGTTCTCCGACGTCAACAACGAGACTGTTCAACTTTTCGAGATGCTTGGGCTCACCCGCCACGTAGCTCTCGCCCGGGATGAACAGGAAGCGCTCCACAATCTCTCGACTCCCCCACCGCAGAGCCAGGCTATCGGTCATTAATGTAAAGCAAACTGTTAGTTTGCTCTCCGTCTGACGGTGCCTTCGAACGCACGATCTCGTATTATAGTTTCCCGAACGCATTTCCTTCATGGAACCAAACACCCAAAAACTCATTCACTCCTTTGGCGCGCTTGCTGATCTGGGCCAGGAGATAGCCGATACCGGTGACTTTATCGAGATGGTCCGCACCTCTTTGCACCTGCTGCTCGGCACGCTCGGCATTAGACGTGGGGCAATTGTGGAGTGCCCGCTACATCTGGAAACGACAAACCTGCTCGCTGTCTGGGGTTTGGGCGAAGACTATCAGCCGCGGTTCATCGTTGAGGAATCTGACCGGGAAGCGCTTCTTCACATGGCCCAGGCCGCGCTGCCAATCGATTCCGGAATTGAATCGGCGCAACAGGAGTTGACGCCATTCCTCGTGCGTCATGGGGAAGAATTGCGCGGACAACAAATCGAACTCTTAGTTCCCGTGATCGTCCGTGCAAATGTTACGGGCCTCGTGATCCTGGGTGGCAAGGCCAGCGGCGAGCCATTCACTCCCGAGGACGTTGAGGTGATCAGCGCGATGGTGCGACACATTGGCGTCGGCATCTACACGCACCGTTTGCTCGCGGAAGTGAAACAGCGAGCGGAAGAAAACGAACGCCTCT
Source organism: Pyrinomonadaceae bacterium (assembly GCA_031396065.1). Taxonomy (GTDB): domain Bacteria; phylum Acidobacteriota; class Blastocatellia; order Pyrinomonadales; family Pyrinomonadaceae; genus PSRF01. The sequence goes on from JANNJZ010000243.1 coordinate 29,550, forward strand.
ATCAGGACCTGCGCGCCATCTATCGCGACACTGTGCGCGCCTTCGCCGCAGCCATCGACGTTAAAGACACCTATACCCAGGGACACTCGGAACGTGTCGGCAAGTACAGCGAAATAATTGCGCGGGAGATGGGTTGGGGCGAGAACGAGGTGGAAGGAATTGCGATCGCCGGCTACCTTCACGACATTGGCAAACTAGCGGTTGAACGCAAAATCATCAACGCGCCTTACAAAATTGATGCTAAAGAGTCGAGCGAACTCAATAAGCATCCAGGAGCGGGCTTCGATATCCTCTCACCGATTCATCATCCCTATGCGGACATTCCGCTGATGGCGAAGTATCACCACGAACGCCTCGACGGTCGTGGCTATCCGGATGGACTCACCGACAAGCAAATCCCGATGGGCGCAAAGATAGTCAGTCTGGCAGACTCGTTCGACGCCATGACGACTGATAGGCCATACAAGACTCGCCGCTCGTTTGACGAAGTCATTCACGACCTCCGTCGTAACACTGGAAAACAATTCGACGTTCTGGTTGTGTCCGCTTTCTGTCGGGCGCTGTTGAAGGAATTGAATGGCGAGACGAAAGAGCGCAGGTTCCTCAAGATGCTTGGGAAGAACTACCTCGACGCTGAGAAGGACGCGCCGCTACTGAGAGAACTACTCAACGAACTCGATCCGAATACGCAGGCTGCTGCCGCCGGCTCTACATAAGAAAGCTCAGGACTCTCGATAATGGTGATCTGATGAGCAGGCGTGGTAAACAAATTCCCCAGCGCCAAAGGCGCGAAATGTAATAGCCTGGGGCAACGCCCCAGGGAAAGACACTATAAAGTGTGCGAAGCGCTGAAAGCGCGAAATAGAAAAATAGCGAAGTCGCGTTTTGGTGCTTTAGCCCTATTTGTCAAAGCAAGCAAGATTTAATTCAAGATAGTACCAGGCGGTTTCAGCTAATCCCAAACATACCGCTCGTCATAGTTAACTCCAATAAGCCTCTAGGAATTTCCGATACTCCTCTTGGAACGTCACGCGACGATGATGCGCTTTCTGCCCATGAATGTATCGCTTCACAGCCTCAACCTGTGATTGGCCAATCGAAAAAGCACCGTAGCCGCTTTGCCAATGAAAGTTTCTGAACTCCGGGCCCTTAGTTTTGATCCACTTGGAAGTTTCGGTCTTAACCTCCTCGAGCAAATTGGCAATCGCAACCACTCTTGCTAGGGAGAAAAAGATGTGGACGTGATCGCAGGTACCGTCAATCGCGAGTGAAGGAGACTTCAGCTCTCGAAATATCTTAGCCATGTACGGGTGGAGCTCAGTTTCAATCTTGGGTGTTATGAACGGCTCTCGATTTTTGGTGCTGAAGATGAGGTGAATCAGGATGGAGGAAAGTGATTGAGGCATTTCAACGGCTCCCTTCAAAGTCTTATTTCGCGCTTTCAGCGCTTAAGAACCTTGCAAGGATATACCTCTCCTGGGGCGATGCCCCAGGCTGTTACATTTCGCGCCCTCGGCGCTTAATGCAAAAACTCTGGCTACTTCGGCTGAATCCTGAGCACGAAGTTGAGGATTGCGATCTTTTGATCAGGCAAGACCTGGGTGCGTTCGTCTTTCGGAATCTCGCGTCCGTTTAGTGTTAGCGGGTTGCGGCCCTTGGATATGATCCAGTAGCGACCGTCATTCTCGCGAGTAAGCACAGCGTGGACGCGGCTGACTTCAGGGTCGCCTTTTAGCTGCAGGTCGACGGTGATCGATCGCGACCCTCTGCCAATCGTGATTTCGGGTTTGGTGATCGGCACTACTGCCTCCCGCACGCCGTCTTTCCACACCTCAATTGAATAGAGCTCCTTGATCCGCGGGCGGACGACCGTATGCTCGGCTGATTCTCCGTCGAAGTCATCACCGCTGCTGCCATCCGCAAGCTCACGAACGGTGTCGTTCAAATTTGGCGCAGGCTTTTGCACGGGAACAGGTGGCGGGCTGGATAGGCCGGGGCCAGTTTGAACGGAAGCAGAAGCAATCCCAGGTCTCGCGTTGACGGCGGTGTGGCCACCTTCAGTTTCATCCCAAACACCCTGGACCCGAAACTGTCCCTTCTCCAGCGTGCCGTCGACGCGTAGTTCCACGGCAAACGACTTGGCAGCCAGCGGGGTCGAGCCACTCAGTTCCTTGGCGCGTTCCGAGAGAACATGGAATAGTCCCTGCTCCAGGCCACGGCGTTTGTCGCCCTGCCAGTCTTTATCGTCCTCAGCACTCAGATAGACCACATACTCACGGGGTATGTAGGTTGGACCACCGGGCGGCGTAAACATTTCGCGCTGCATGACGGCCTCAACTTCGCGCGCGATCTTGACCAGAAACTCTTCCCAGATGCGGCGCGGCTTAGCATGCTCATCAGCAGACTCAAGGATGTCTTCGCCGCTTTCGCCGTCAATCCATTTTCTTATTGTTTCGATTAGGCCCATAGTTGGTGAATGGTAAATGGTGAATAGTAAATAGTGAAGAGACGGCGTGATTAAAAGCTAACCGCCAAGACGCCAAGCGAAAGACAAATTACCAGGTACCAGGAAACCGGAAACATGTACGCACGCAAGTATAACTTTCAATCATTCTGGTTATTCAGGACTTGGCGTTCTTAGCGTCTTTGCGCCTTGGCGGTAAATAGCGAGCCCACCAGTTCAATCAAACTTAACAAACTGCTTGTTTACCCAGCCTCGGTCCGCCGTGAACGGATTGGTTTTTGGTCGTCCGTGTTCAAGCACCTGAATCTCATACCAATTCCCTTCGGCGGCTGAAATCTTTACCCGCGAGTTCTTCTCTGCCACCCCGACGGGTGGATTAGTGGTGCTCGCGTCAGACCGGAGATTCACATCCGTTGTTGTAACACCTTCCCGCCCAATTGTGAAAATGTCCCCGAGCTGTGAAATCCCTACAAAAGGATTCCAACGCGACGTCACATACTTGTGTGTCGCCAGCAGCATTCCTGAGAAGCCAAAAATCAGCACTGCCGCCACCACCAACCCACTGGCACGACTCCTTCCCACGGGACGCCTCGGCAGGCCCACTGCCTTTCCGGTCTTCGGGACATTAGGAAGCGCGGCAATCCTTTCTCTGGCGGAAGGACCCGCTTGAGCTGCGGCGAGTTTGGTCGCGGCACCGATTTCGCTCACCGGCACCACGATCTTTGGACGAGGGGCTGGTGGTGACTGTCGGGAGGGTGGCGCCTGATTGAGCGTTTGGTGACCCCCAAAGTCCGAGGTGGTTAGTAGTTGGCGTACGTTCGGGGGGTCGGAATCTTTGGTGTCTGGAACTTTCTCATGATTGCCGGGCGTTTGCACCGGTTCGAATCGAGGCACGGGTGGTGCTGCGGGCACGTCTTCCGCACCGACGGTTAAATCTGCGCTCGGACGGCGTCGCGCATCGAGATCCACTCCCTGCAGAGGCTGCGTAGGCGGCAGCGCCGCATCCGCGAGCTCGTCCCAGAATTCCTGCACGGTCTGGTGGCGCTTGTCGGGGCGGATTTGCGTGGCCTTCTCCAACACCCGCAGAACCGGTCGGGCCCAGTATTCAGCACTCACCGCGGCGGGCAGTTCCTGTATCGCGTGCTGTGCAAACTTCCGTGGCGCTTCGCCGGCCAGCAGCGTGTAGGTTGTCTTGGCCAGCGAATAGATATCCGCTGCTGGGGTCAGATTTTCATGGTGAGACCCACCAGCCGAGTAGATGGCGCCCAGGTCCAGTGAGCCAGTCTGCACGAGTGGGTTGTGTTCCGGGGCTGAATAAATGTTTGTACCCACGCGCGTGATCGCACCTTCATTGGCGGCGAACCGCGCCACGCCGAAATCAGCGATCTTGACCAGCTGCCGGTCGGCTGTGAGCAAGAGGTTCTGCGGTTTTATGTCGCGATGAATCACCCCACACTCGTGGGCGTGGGCCAGCCCGGAACAGACCTGCTCGAGATAGAACAGCGTCTTCTCCAGCGGCAACGGTGTCCGGCGCGAGAGCGCGGCCATGTCGCCTCCAGAAAGGTACTCGAGCACGATGTAGTGAAAGGTAGTCCCAACGAGGTCGATCGCGGTGCCGTGTCCAAGCCGGCTGATGATGTTTGGATGGCGCACGCGATCCAGTGCGACCGCTTCGTTTTGGAAGTTTGCGATTAGTGTCTGTTCGAGTTCGGCATCAGGCGCGTCGTCCAGAAACATGTTCAGCGCCTTAATCACAATCGTGGCAGGGGCGCCGGCTGATGCTTCGTTGTCTCGGGCCACGTAGATCTCAGCGTAGCTACCGCGGCCCAGACATTCAAGAATGTCGTAGCGCCCGTCGAGCCTGGTCTGTTGTAGTTTTAGCTCTGGCATCAGTGCACGCTAAAAGTCTCCCAGTCCTGGATGCGCAAAAGTGGCTCGGCGGTCTAAGGTTAAGGCGACACGGGACTGAGTGGGGAATTCAGCGGCGAACTGGAAGGCAGCACGACCGGCCTGGTGGCTTCGTCCAAACGCTTTAGGGCGGCGGGTCTGGCTGTATCCAACTTTAGGGCCGCCGCAGCTAACCCAATTGTCGCTTCCTTTCGCAGTGTAGAGGTTGCCGTTGACGGATTGAGGTCGGCTTTGGCAATGGCTGCCTCGAAGGCCTTTACCGCTTCGTCCGGTTTGCCGGCCAACAAATTTGCGCGGCCATAAAGATAAAGGAACTCAGGATCCTGTGAATCCAATGGACCGGCCACGCCCTGACGCGAAAGTTCGCCCGGCAATAGACCGGTCAGCCAAAGGTTTGGATCGGCATCCACTTCACGTCGCGATTTTTCAAACTTCAAAAGCGCAGTCTCACCGGCATTAGCCGCAGGGGTGGGAATTGGCGTAGGCGAAGGTTCCGCCGCCAACTGGCCCTGGTCCAAATAGGGAATGGCCCCTTTGTATTTCCTGCCCGCATAAAAGGCGCCCGCCACGGCAACGATAACCAGAACAAGTAGAAACAATCGACTCATGGTTCTTTCAACCCCACTCTTCGACGGTGCTGGCTGTGCGACGTCGGCAATGTCCAGCTTGTTTTCTATTTTGCTTTCGATTGGCTGTATTTCCAGAGTGTCTTCGAGGGCCGCAGCCGCGGGGAAGGCCACGCGAGAGGGCGGCGTCAAAGGTTCGGACGAATTGAGCTTTGCGCCCATCATGGTCTGCTCCAACGGCGCCTGGTGGTCGGCAGTTGCCTGCAGCGGATCCAAGTCCGGTTGGATTGTCTTATCCAGTTTATCAACGCGATCCTGCGCCGAAATCGGAGTACCGACGCAAATTATTACGGCCGTCAGGTTGTCTTCCGCGCCTCGTTCGAAACAGCGTTGTTTCAACTCCGCACACGCCGTCGCCAGATTGTCGTTGGCCAGCAACACCTGCCGCAATTCGTAATCGGGGATGTGTCGGGTGATACCGTCGGTGCAGAGTAGAAACTCGGTGCCCTCGTCAACTTCGATAACCTTCATGTCGACTTCGACCGAGTTCTCGGCTCCCAGCGCCCGGCTGATCACATTCTTACTGGGATGATTGGCGGCCTGTTCCGCGGTCATCCGGCCGGCGCGTACTTCTTCTTCGACGACGGAGTGATCTTCCGTCTCACGCAAGAGCTGACCCTCCGGGGTTAACCGATACAGGCGCGAGTCACCAACGTGTCCAATGGTGGCCACGTTGCCGTGAAGATGAAGGGCCACAATGGTGGTGGCCATCATTGAAAACTTTGCGTGGTCCTGGGCCATCTGATGGATTGACGCATTGGCCCGCTGAATCGCCAGCTCCATCAGGTCTTCATTGTCAGACCCCGCCAGCTGATGACGAAAGGCTTCGTCGAGGACCTCAATCGCGGTTTGCGAAGCTACTTCGCCCGCTTCCGCGCCACCGACGCCGTCGGCTACGGCAAAGATGCCGCGTTCGCTGTCAGCTAGAAACGAATCCTCGTTGAGGGGACGTTTTGCGCTCAGTCCCCGATCCGTTACGGCTGACGACTTGAGCGCTAGTTTCCTGGGCTCATTTGCGGGCTGGTTCATTGGACCGCCTCCAGTTTCAAGGACGAGGGACTTTCGGCGCGACGTCGGTCGGCCAATACTCGGTCGAGCGCGTTGCGATGAGAAAACGCCATCAACATCCCTAACATAGCAAAGCTGGTAATCAGGCTAAACCCTCCGTGGCTGACAAAAGGCAAAGTAATCCCGGTCATGGGTAAAGCCCGCAAGATGCCGCCGATATTCACCAGTGCCTGAAAGCCCATAAACGCGGTTAAGCCGGCAGCGCAAAGCTTGGTAAACATATCACGCGCGTCGAGAGAAGTACGAACACCAGCGATAACAAAAATGATAATGGCGAGCACCACAATCGCTCCACCAACCAGGCCTTCCTCCTCACCAAGAGCGGCATAGACGTAATCGGAATCGGCAATCGGGATCACTTCCGGGTAACCAAGGCCCAGTCCTCTGCCGGTCGTCTTGCCTGAGGCAATTCCGAAAATAGCCTGGGCCGGTTGAAACGCCAGTTTGTCGAACCAGATATCGACGTTGACAATCCTCTGCATCGCCGGGCTCTGCTCGGCGAGTTGCTTCAGTTCCGGATCCTTGTTGACGGCCTCCTCAAAATCTTTCTTCCACCAGGAAACTTCCGGCGAAGGTGGATCAAAGCCATCAAGCCACAGATGAAACCGCTGCTGAATGCGCGAAGGCAGCATTGCCTGAATCGGCCGGGCAATAGTCGGCAAAAGCGGCACCTTTTCCTGCACATCCCTGGGCAGAGCACCGATTACGAGGATGCTGATTATCAGCAGGAGTGAACCTACGAACAAAAGCAATTGCGGCCAGCGGCGCACCGCGACCAGATAAAGTGTGGTGTACGCGCCGCTAAAAATCAGCATCTGGCCAAAGTCTTTGAGGGCAAAAAACGGCACGAAGGGAAGCATCCCCATTACCAGAAGAGGCACCACGTCACGGGCCCGTGGGATGCCCCAGTAAGTTTCAGCCAGGTCCTTGTAACGCGCTGTCAGAATCCCGGCGAAGCCAAGGAGGAAGGGAATCTTCGACGGCTCCCAGGGCGTCATGTTACCCAACGCTTTGCCGGCGCTCGACGTCACGACGGCGGCCGCGAGCGGGACGAGCGTTAGCAAGACAATGATGAAACTGTTTCTTTGGATCCAGAGCAGGAAACCGTCGCGGAGGCACAGTGAAAAGGCGACGCCAAAGACAATGAATGAGAAAATCGGGATCCAGGTGTAGCTCGCAGTCAGCGCATTGCCGATGGAATAATTTGCAGGGCGCTTTGGGAGTTGCTCGATATCGATGGCCTGCGCCGGCGTCGGCGGTAGGCCCATCATCTGTTTCTTAATCGGGTCATAGTTTTCGATGATGTAGCGGGTGCGCAGCGCTTCCATCTTCTCCTGGCGTGCCGCTGACTTGTTTCGGGCGTTGTACTCCGGATCGCTGTAGAGTCGATACTGGATCAGCATGCCCACAGAGAAAAGCAGGATTGAAGCGGTGAACAGGATCCAGTTTCCTTTGAATCTTTGAACCCTTGAGAGCCAGAACAGCAGAATCACGATGGGGAGAAACATCAACAGATCGCGCACCGCCCCGACGATTGAGGTTTCATAGCCACGCAGCAGGCCACCGCGATGGATGCCCCAGTAGCCGACGATCTCAAGGGCCAGCAAAAGCAGGATGATTATCAGATGTGACGATGCGCGATTTTTCATCAGATGATTTTGACTAAGTATTATCGCTTGATATCACCAGGCAGAAGAGCGGGGGCAAGCCCGCCTTCCCGACCATGAGACTACAAGTCGAGCTTTGCACTCCCTGGTGGAAAGCCATTCAACGAATCTAACCAACTTCTCGGAACATCTCTCAGGTGAGGAAGGTGGGCTTGCCCCCGCTCTTCGCCTTAAGCAATCCTCACTGTCGCGGTCTTGCCGCAGTGCGTGGTTTCTTTCCGGCTGCAGCCTTGGGAGTCACCAGCTGACTAATACCTTTGAAATATCCAAGGTCCCGGGCCTTCAAAACCAACGCCGCCGCAATGGGCGCTGCTGACCTTGAACCGTATCCTCCACCTTCCACGATCACAGCCATTGCTAGTTGTGGGCGCTCCAGAGGCGCGATACACAAAAACCAACCATCAATTCGCGGGTTGTCTTCGTCCATGATCGTCTCTTCATACTCCCGAATGATGTTGCCTTTGTTGTCCTTTTCCACTCTATGCCGGGTTTTGGGTTGCCCTGTTTTGGGATCGTAGACGGGCACCACCTTTTGCGCAGTCCCTGTTTTGCCGCCAGTGTTAATGCCCGCTGCCTTGACCGGTGCAAAGACACCACGCGCAGTGCCGCTCGATCCGCCAGTTACCAACCCCATGATTGAACGGATCGTCGCCGCTACTTGAGGAGTGACAACCTGCTTGAACATTTCCGGTGGCCGATCAAACTCCATCTTCGGCTTCATCAATTTGCCTTCCATGTTGGCAACTGCCGCAGCAGCCATAGCCATCTGTAATGGGGTCATCTGCCCAGCATACCCCTGGCCATAACCAATCAACGCCAGATCGTATCTGGTAATCTGCTTGCCGGTGACGATCGTCGCTTCTCTCGGAGCCAACGCGCGTTTCACCGCGTCGCTGGAGGCGTTCCAAATCTCGGTTTGCTTCCGTCCGCGCAAGGCTTCTGCCGGAGTATCATAGGCGCCAATACCAAGCAACTGGGCGCCTTGCTTCATGCGCTCGGGCCCCAACTTCACGCCCAGCTGCGCGAAATACTGGTTACAGGAAACTTCATAAGCTCTGTTCATCCCAATCCGGCCGTGAACTTCGCCGGCGCCCCCATCGTCGAGGATCACATTCGCCCCGGGCGCCGCATAATAACCGCCCCCGCTACAGGTAAATTCTGAGTCCTGTATGCCGGCGACAAAAGCGGCGGTCATGGTCACAGTCTTAAAAGTAGAGCCTGGGATGTAGTAAGCGCCGAGGGCACGACTCACCAGCGGCCGATCGCGCTGGTTGGCCTCGAGCT
>JANNJZ010000290.1:0-3821 GCA_031396065.1 Pyrinomonadaceae bacterium
CCCCAAACCCGCCCCCCACACACACCACCTCGGGGCGGCGGGAAGATACCGGCCCAAGAAAGCTACGCAGCACTACGACCGCGCCGGAAATATTGATCGCAAAAACGCTTTGATTCTATCAAATAGGAACGCTTTTCCATCCCGCCTCCTCCGCATGAACACTTCTGCCTTTCCGTAATTTTTCCCTTCAAGACAAGCCAATGTGCCATGCCTGATGTCCTGCAAGTCTCCGCATTTGCTAATCCATATCCCAGACTCCAACTGTCGAGCAGCGTGAGTTGGTGTATCACCCCTGGCGTAGATTACGATCTTTTCAATCCCACTGTCTAACCGACCGTTATTACAGACTGTGTAGCCTTCTGTTTCAAAGGCCATAATGAAATTCTCCATTGTTTCACAAAACATGTGCTCTCTTTGGAGGTGAGGGGGCCAGTAGTTGTCATTCGGGAATCTTTTATCAGGCCACCACCATCTTTCTTCATCGCATACGGCAAGGGCGATGCAATTGTACTTGCCTCGTACTCCTATTTGAAGCTGCTGGGTATCGGGGCTAACCTTTGTTTGATCGTAGTCGTTTGGATCAAGGTTCTCGAATGCACCTTCTATCTCCAAGCACCTCATTTGAATTTCTAAATATATTCGCGCTGCTTGCCCCACTCAAGCCAAGCATGAACAGCCTCAGCATAACTTTTCGCATTCTTAGCTGGGTTCTCGTCAGTGATATGCTCAAGCGCCCACAGCCAATCGCTTCCCGATTTTGGCAACCGTTTCAAAATGAGCGGTATCACCGATTCGCCCATTTTACCCATGATCGTCTGATAGTCGGCGTGAAGAATTTTGGGGCCAGGCGCCGAATAGATTGCAGTTTCCTTCTCCCATCGATCTGCTCTCGAATTAAACTCCGCCTCAAGTTCGGGGACGCACTCATCCTTAGCGTCCTCTAACGACAGCCACTTTATTGAGGCTATCTTTAATTGCTTCGGAACTTGAATCGGATTCTCTCTCTTGGCTTCTGGCTCAAGAAAGAGTTTGCCAAATGTCGGTCCAAAAGAAATGACTGCGGCTTCCATAATGCTATTCTGGTTTTACCGAAAGCTGGCGGACTCCAGAATTCTTTAGAATTGATTTCAATGCACCGCTCTTTGCCTCGGCACGTTCGATTACGTCCTTGAGTTTTTTAATGTCGTTATCGTCCAGAGCAAAAAACGATTCACGACTTTTTCCATCTTGGCGGAAAGTGATTCCAAGATTGTGAACGATTAGCCCAGCAGCCGCCACGGTTAATGAGTCAGTGAACACGGGTCTGATGTCAGAGAGGATGCGAGCATTTAATAAGATGCGCTCGTGCTCCACCATCACATTCAGGGCCTTGGCCGAAACCCTAAGTGAATCACTTGAAGAAAGCGCCTCCACAATACGCTTTCTTAGAAGCTGGCCAGTTTCTTCAGTAAAATGTTTTTTGTATGCTTCCAATTCTGAAATAGATTCCAGAACAAGGTCTGCAACACGATCTGCCGAAACGCCCATCGAATCCCTAACTCTCGAAACATTGAAAATGACATTGACGATTGTCTGCAAATCCTGATGGCGCAAATCGGAAAAGGTTTTCGATAGTTCCGAGGCGTATTCTTTGGGCGTAATAGCTGGTTCGGTGCGCTTAACCGCTGCTATTAGCCCGGAAAATTCCTTCTCACCCAGATTGGCGAGTGCGCTAAATGATGGAAGCTCGTTTTCTGGAATTGTTAATGATGCCATGCTCCCTTGTCCGACTTTGAGATCATTGATTGTCGCTTTCGTTCCGGTCGCTTGCGCAAAAGCTAGTAATTGTCTGGATAGCAGTCAACCCGCAATCTTGTGAAATCCTTCACAAACTTTCTACATTTCTGAAGGGTCATGAAAGGCCCTCAACATAGATACTTGGATCATCAGGAGGCCCAGCGCGGATGTGTTTTGCAGAGGTTATTCGCTACGTAGCTCCCCAATTGGCGGGGCATTGGCGTTGAGTTTTCCAACGTTCGCCGCCAGTGTCACTGCCCCCTTTCTCTAACCCCTTGACTTCACTTCACGCTCAATACCGGGCGCTGAATCAGTGCGGCGGTTCGCTGGGGCGCACTGGTGAGGCCATTCCTGTTCGATGATTGTAACTCCAGCGGGCAGTATAGCGCCCTCAATAGGAGTGATGGTGTTCGCCATCAGTGAAGCTGCCGAGGTAGCGACTGCTGTGCCCACGAAAAAAAAGCGGGCAGAGGACGTATGATTCATAAGCTTATTTAGAATCGTGCTTCCAGCCCTCAAAGCTGCGAACATTCTGGATGGCCGGAATGCCTTGCTGCGAGTTTGGCTGTGGCTGGACAATGCTGTTGTACCGGCCCTGCGTCAAGTAGGCGTGGGAACCGCCCTCGACCGACTCGACGAGCGCCCTTGTGTAGCTGTAGTCCTTCGTCGGCTGCCCTGCCAGGTCGGCTGCGGGATCCAGCTTCGAGGATGATTGAATGTCCGTCTCGATCTCTTGGTAAATGTTTTTAATTAATTCGTAAAGCTCAGGACTCGGTTTATCCACAGGCAAACCGTGCTCCTTGGCTTCTCGCCGGTGGATTGGGTAGTCGTGGCTTCCAGAGTCTGCGCAAAGAAATGCCACTATCTTCGCGGTCTTCGCCTCGTCGATGCGTCCGGCGAGAAGCTTTCTGGCCAAGGATTGAATCTGGCTCCGAACGCGGAATGCCTGGCCCAATACAAGCGGATGAATCTTCTCCGCGAGCTTGAGAAAGATCGTCGTGGCGTGGGCCTGGTCTGAGATACCAAGCTCCTCGGATGCGAGCCCGAAGTAACCCTGGATGAACTCAACGCTGACCGGAAGCTGAACCGCATTGTTGGCGGGATGCGCAGGATTCAGTGGGTTGTTGACCGAGGGGTCGATCGGCCCGAGCATGGCCTGCTTCGTCATTATGATCTTGTCGGCCCCAAGGCATATCAGAGTACCGGCGCTCTGTGCCCGCATAGGTACAATTACCTCGTAACGGTCACAGAAGTGGCGAAGCAAATTAATGATACTCCACGCAGCCATCGTGTCTCCGCCTCGGGTGTGTAGAACGAGTGTGATCAGTGGGACTACGCCAATTCGGTCCAGATGCTCAGCGAACAAAGGGTAGGAGTCACTGGCGATCTGAGCCTCAAGCCCAGGTCTATCCCCGGTGACGAATCCGATGACTCTAGATTGGCGCTCTTTCTCGAGCTGTTGGTAAAGTCGCTTACGGTCTTTGAACATGACGTTGGTACTTGCCTAAAGTGTAATCGGTAAAGTTTTCACAGCCTAAATCCTGTTTAGGATGAGAATTTGGGCTGAGAAAACTGCTGTGTCGAGAGCATTTGTCGGCGTGGATGCCAAGCCGATGCTCGCAGTCACGGTGGTTGGTAGCGCGCGCAACTCACGGGCGTGCCCACGGGCGCGACGGTGAAGTTGCAGACGTGGCCACGAACGCCGTGCGATGCGCCTGCGAGCGAGGTGATTCAGTTGCAGGTGGCGTGAACTCGCGGAATGAAGATCGCGAATTCTTCCATCGCTCCTCAGAGCGCGGGGGACAACTCGACTTTCTGACACTCGAGCAGGGGCAGTTCATCGTTGCTTGTGGCGAGGATGCGCTGGCCCAGCCCGAGACAGGCGCCGCCGTCGCGCTCCCGCCAGTCGGTGCGGCGCGCGAGCCGGAGCTGGTTGTCCGCCGATGTTTCACTGCCGGGATAGCGCGTGGGGATGTGGCCGGACGCTTCGCCGCCGTTGGTCCAGACGAACACCGCCGGTTTCCACACGAGGTCGCGGAGGTCGG
>JANNJZ010000305.1:0-12506 GCA_031396065.1 Pyrinomonadaceae bacterium
GCGCTCGATCACCGCTACGTCTCGCACTCCGACCTGCCCTCGCACCGCATTCTCCACTTCCTTCAACTCCACTCGCGCGCCACGCACCTTCACCTGCTCGTCTCGCCGTCCCAGATATTCGAAGTTCCCGTCCTCCAGCAAACGTCCCATATCTCCCGTCTTGTGCACCAGGTCAGTCGGATCGGTCGAGAATGGGTTCGGAACAAACACTGCCGCCGTTAACTCCGGCTGCCGGTAGTATCCCAGCGACCGGTACGGCGTCCGGATGTATATCTCTCCCACCATCCCGCGTCCGCACGGCTCTCCCCGCTCATCCAGCAGATAGGCTGCGGCTCCCGTCATCGGCTTGCCAATCGGCATCACTTCCCGCTCCTCGTCGCCCTCCGCCACTCGATAGCTGAACTTCGCCATCGTCGTCTCGCTCGTCCCGTACAGGTTCAGCAGTCCTACCCGCTCTCCGTACACCTGCTTCCATCTCCGCACGTCGCGCCCCACCAATGCCTCTCCGGCCATCACTACATAGCGCAACGCTCCCAACTCCTGCTCCCGCAACTCCTCGTTCACCAGCGCCCTGAACACCGACGGCACGCAGTGCATGACTTCTATTCTTGTCTCGTCCAGCCATTGCGCCAGACCTCGTCCTTCCATCACCTGCTCACGTCGCTCCGGCGCGCATACCACTCCACCCACGCACAGCGGCAGGAACACGTCCCGCAACGACCCATCGAATGACGGCGACAGCAGTTGGCTTACGCGCACTCCTGCTCCCACGCCCAGTTCCTCGATCTCCCACTTGATGAAATGCGCCATCCCCTTCAGCCGCCCGGCAATGGCTTTCGGCGTCCCACTCGACCCCGAGGTGAAGTAGATGTAGCTGAGTTGGTCCGGGTCGCTAATCACTCCCGGCCCCGCCGGATTGTGATAATCCAAAAAGTCTTCGAGCACTTCCACCTGCGCCGCTAAACCATTTGTAGCCGGCTGCGCGGGTGCGTCCACGCACATCACCTTCAGCCGCGACTTCATCTCGCTGGGTAGCAGTTGTCCCAACCTCGCCACCGCCTGCGCCTCGGTAATCAGAAACTCCGGGGGCGCCAGTTCCATCAGCTTCCGCAATCGCCCCGCCGGCTGTCTCACGTCCAGCGGCATGAACGCTGCTCCCGCTTTCAGCGTCCCCAATATCCCCACCACCATCTCGCTAATGTCAGTTGTCAGGATGGCCACTATCGAGCCCTGTACGGCGCCGTGTAATCTCAAATAGTTCCCGAGCGTATTTGCTCGCTCCAGCAGTTCGCCGTAGCTCAGTCGCTGCTCCCCACACTCGATGGCCAACTGTGTCGGATATAGTGACGCGGTTTCCGTGAACCACTCATGAATCTGTTCGTGCTTGATAGATGTCGCTGTGCTCATTTTTACCTTGGTTACTGACGTGACCTAAAGACGCCTGCGAATTTGATTCTCCGATCGCCGCACAAGCAGATCCGGAAGCGGCGTCTTTCGCGCGTGAGTCGCGTTCCAGGCGCTTTCTTAACTGATTGAGTTTGGTTGATTGGCTCGAGCTTGAGATGGTTGGAAATGACAGAACTGCGTCGGATCAGATTTGAGACTCAGATTTGAGACTCAGATTTGAGCCTGGATAGGCGACTATTCACCTCTCTTCAGATACACATCTCCATTAACGGTCTTGATTGTTATTTTGTTTTTCCCGCCGGCGAGGCTGCCTTTGCCATACAGATATTTTCTGGTCGTGCCTTCATTGTAGACCCACTTGCCGAACTCACTTTGTTGAATTTTGAAATCGCTGATGATCCGATAGTTTCTGTCGCTATCGATCGTCTGGGCTAACGCGATATCGACTTGCATCGAAAAGTTAACGGGAACGGTCAATTCGACAACTCCCCCCATTGCGTCTATCTCCACATGACGTTTTCCCAGATCCGACTTGCCAACCATTCGGGCGCTAACCCCTCCAGCCATTGTTGACGCCTGAATCCATCCATCGATTTCATCAATAAGGATGTTGCCGGCATTTGTTTTTGCTTTAACGTGTCTCGCTGCCGACCGAACATGTATGTGTCCTGCCAAAGTAGATAAAGCCGCGCCGGCAGGAGCGTCGCTCACGTTAATATCTCCAGCCATTTGATCAAGACGCACCTCATCGCCACTCATGTCGCGAGGGAGCGCCTTGCGCATGATGACGTCGCCGGCCAGAGAAGAGCCTTTGATATTTCCGCTAACGCCCTCCATGACGACCTGGCCAGCCATTGTTTTGACCTGGCCGCTCACTTCCGAGTTTGATAAAGAGATGTTCCCGGCCATTGTTTCTAAATTCAACGCACCTTTTAACGCTCTCAGGTCCAAGTCTCCCGCCATACTGACCCCTCGGATATGGCCGGCAACATCGTTTATGCTGATCCTGCCTGCCATTAGCTTGATCTCGATATTGAACCTCTTCGGAACTTTTATCTCGCACTTAACATCGCGTGGATAGCCGAGTCGATTTCCGATATGCCGTGAATAAATCTCAACTCCGTTTGAGCTCTCATGGAAATCGACTTTGCCAGCCTCATCATCTCTCCCACTGGAGCACGTTTTGACTGAGACAAGCTCCTGGTCCCAACCGGTGATATCAACATTCGCGCCCGGCAACTCAACGCTCAATCTTTTTCCCGACGAGGTGTTAAACTCTCTCTCAATAATCATTATTCGCTCCAATGCTTCTCAGGTTGTTTCTGGACAGTTATCAACGAATTAGCGCCATTCACTCCATTTACTTTATCGCCAGTAAGGATTCGGCTTCGTCCTCAGTTAGCTGATCCAACTCAGCCAGTATCTTTGCTATCTCCGCATCGTCGGCCTGCGCGGCCTGGCCCTTTATGACGACCGCGGCCAACCCAGCGACCGTTGGTTGTTCGAACATCTGGCGCAGCGGCACTTCCACTTGAAAGCTTACCCGCAGTCGCGCGATGACCTGGGTCGCGAGCAGGGAATGCCCTCCCATCTCAAAAAAGTTGTCTAGCACCCCGACTCGCCCGAGGTTCAACACCTCGGCAAAGATTCCCACTAACATCTCCTCACTGACCGTCCGTGGCGCAACATACGACTGGGCCATCTTAGGCCGCACCCCGTTTGGGGACGGTAACGCGGCATAGTTGATCTTCCCATTTACCGTCAGCGGCATCTTCTTCAGGCGGACGAAAACGTTGGGGATCGTTTCTTCAATCACCCGCTCGCGCAGCCAAACTCTTAACCTGCCTACCTCCAGTTCCTGCCGCGAAACGTAGTATCCGACCAGGGACGTTTCTGCTCCCTCCCCGGCGACTACTGCCACGCTATCCCGGATATCGGGATGCTCGTTCATCTTCTCTCTCAGTTCGCCCAACTCGACTCGGTACCCGCGCACTTTGACCTGCTCATCTCTCCGTCCCACATACTCCAAATCTCCGTTAGCGAGTCGCCGGCCTACGTCTCCGCTCCTGTACATCAGCTCACCATGCCGGTAGGGATTACTTATAAACCGCTCCGCACTCTGCTCGGCTTGCCCCTCATACCCCTGGCCCACGCCGGCCCCGCCGATATAGATTTCGCCTTCGACCAACTCCGCCACAGACTCCAGTCTCTCGTCCAGAACGTATATCTGTGTGTTCGCCGCGGGCCTTCCGATCGGCACCATCGCCCGCTCTCTCTGCTGGGCCTCGTAGCGATAGACCATACATCCCACAGTCGTCTCAGTCGGCCCATATTCGTTATAAATCTCGACCCCAGACCCCAGCGCCTCCTGAACTCCACGTGCCAGCTGACTCGATAGCGCCTCGCCGCCTACTACCAGCCGCTTCACTCCAATCCGCTGCGCCACCTGCTCGACCGTCCACGTCTGCCCGACCCTGCCGGCCCTCAACTCTTCTGTGAGCAGCATCAGATGGCTCGGCGTCACCTTCAACAGCCCCACCCGCTCGTCTCCCAAAATCTGTCCCAGGGCTCGTCCGGCCTCTTCCTCCGCATAGATGATCGTGGCGCTGCCAGTGATCAATGGCAGATAGATAGACGTCACTGTCAGGTCGAAGGCCAGCGAGGAGTAGAGGGCTGAGTTGAGGGCGTCTCCTCGCAGGTAGGTGTCGCGAGCCCAGCACAGGTAATTGACTACCGAGCGGTGCGAGATGCGCACGCCCTTCGGTTGGCCGGTCGAGCCTGAGGTATAGATCACATAAGCCAGATTTTCTGCACGTAATACGCTCTGCGGGTTACTTACCGGGTCTGCCCCGGTTTGCGCTAGTTCCTCGTCCAGGCACAGCATCGGCACTTCGCTGCCGGCGCAGTGCTCTACCAGTGCCCGCTGAGTCAGCAGAAGATGCACTTTTGCGTCAGCCAGCATCGCGGCGGCGCGCCCGCGTGGGTGTTGTGGGTCTATGGGGACGTAGGCCCCGCCGGCCTTCAAAATTCCCAGGAGCCCTACCATCATTTCTACCGAGCGCTCGACGCAGATCCCGACCAGCGTCTCCGGACAGACTCCCAGGCTTTGTAAGTGATTCGCCAGCCGGTTCGCCCGCTGGTTCAGCTCTCTATAGGTTACCTGTTCATCCTCATGGATGACGGCGACTGCCTCGGGGGTACGCTCGACCTGCTCTTCAAATAACTGATGAATGCACCTCTCCTGTGGATACTCCACTGCGGTGTTATTCCAATCCACCAGTATCTGATCCCGCTCCTGCTGCTGCAACAATGGCAATTCGGAAAGCCGCTGATCCGGGTTACTAACCACGCTCTCCAGCAACACTTCGAAGTGGCTGAGCATCCGTGCGATCGTCGCGGCCTCGAACAAGTCCGTGTTGTATTCCATCGAGCCTTGCAACTGTCCCGCAGTCCCGCCGATGTTCAGTCCCAAATCGAATTTCGACGTTGAGTTCTCCACCGCCAACGCTGTCACAGTTACTCGCTCCAACTCGGTTCGCGGCATCGGTGCATTTTGCAGAGTAAAGACCACCTGAAATAAGGGTGTGTGTCCCATGCTGCGCTGAGGCTGCAACTCCTCAACCAGCAGCTCAAACGGCACGTCCTGATGCGCATAAGCTCCCAGCGCCATTTCTCTAACGCGTCCCAGCAATTCGCGGAAGGTAGGGTCACCCGAGAGGTTTGTACGCAGGACCAGCGTGTTGACGAAGAACCCGATGAGCGGCTCAGTCTCGGCCCGGTTGCGGTTGGCGATAGGGGAGCCGACGACGACGTCCGGCTGACGACTGTAGCGGGCGAGCAAAGTCTGGAAAGCCGCCAGGAGCGTCATGAACAAGGTTGAGCCAGAGCGGCGCGAAAGATCATCGAGTTGCTCGCGCAAAGCGGCAGACAGAACGAAGAACTGGGTTGCACCTGAGAAGGTCTGCACGGCCGGCCGTGGATAATCTGTCGGCAACTCCAGCACCGCAGGCGCTCCAGCCAGCTGTTCCTTCCAATAGCTGAGTTGTCGCTCCAGCACTTCGCCTTGCAGCCAACCCCGCTGCCAATGCGCAAAATCTGCATAGTGAATCTCAAGTTCCGGCAACGGCGACGGTTTCCCGGTGGCGTAAGCTTCGTAAAGGGTAGTCAGCTCACGGATCAGCACACCCATGGACCAGCCGTCACTGATGATGTGGTGCATGGTGCACAGCAGCACGTGCTCCTGCTCCGTCAATCGCAATACCATGGCCCGCAGCAATGGGCCGGCTGAAAGATCGAAGGGACGTCGTGATTCCTCTAACCCGATTCTGCGTACTTCTGCTTCTCGTGCTGCTTCAGCCAGCGTGCTCAAGTCCAGCACTGGCAGGATAAAAGGCTGCGGTTCATCGATGAGCTGTACGGGCACGCCGTCAACGACTCCAAACCTGGTTCGCAGCGGTTCGTGTCGGCGGATGACTTCACTAAAACTTTGCTCCAGAGCCTTGATCTCGAGAGCGCCTCGTAGCCGCACTCCTGTCGGGACGTTGTAGAAGTTACTGCCGGGCTCCAACTGGTCCAGGAACCACAATCGCTGCTGCCCAAACGACAGCACTAAGTCGCGGTCTCGCGCTATTGGCACAACCGGCGGAGCGTCGAGATGTTCGCCTGCTCGCAGCAACGCTTCAACACTGGCTGCCTGTTCACCCACTGTGGGGCGCTCAAACAGTTCGTAGAGAGGTAGGTCGACTTTGAAAGCATCACGCAAACGCGACAACACCTGCGTCGCCAGCAACGAGTGCCCCCCAAGTTCGAAGAAGCTCTCGTGGATGCCCACCTGCCGATTACCAAGCAGTTCCCCCCAGATTCCAGCCACGATCTCCTCGACGGCGGTGGTGGGACCGACAAAGTCCAGCGGCTGTTCGACGTGAGTCTGCTCCGGAGCCGGCAGAGCCTGCCGATCCACCTTGCCGTTGATTGTCAGGGGTAGTTCCTGAAGCATCACAAACAGAGCCGGGACCATGTAGTCCGGCAAGTAGTCACTAAGAAAGCTCTTGAATCCGTCCGCCGAAAACTCCGCAGTATCGGTGGCAGCCGACGGCTCGGAACTGCAGACCACATAGGCGATAAGGCGTTTGACATCCGGGACATCCTCGCGAGCAACGACTACCGCTTCCCGCACCGCCGGGTGCCTTGCCAGGACGGCTTCAATCTCTCCCAACTCGACGCGATACCCCCGCAGCTTCACCTGGTGGTCAATGCGGCCCTGGAAGGCGATTGCCCCATTGGACAGGTACAGGGCCTGGTCCCCTGTCTTATAAAGGCGAGCACCAGGCTGAACACTGAACGGGTTTGGGATAAACTTTTCTGCCGTTAACCCAGGCCGGTTGAGATAGCCTCGCGCGAGGCCGATTCCGGCCACGTGTAATTCACCGGCCACGCCGACGGGTACCGGACGTAGGCTTGAGTCCAACAAATAGATCTGCGCATTGGCCAGCGGATATCCTATCGGTGGGCCATCCGAAGAGTCTTCCGAACACTTAATTAACGAGGCGCAGACGGTAGTTTCAGTCGGTCCGTAGGCGTTGAAGAAACTGCGGCCCGTTGACCACCGCGCGACAATTCCCACCGGACAACTCTCTCCAGCGACGATGATCGTCTCTAATCCGCTTAACTCTTCATTGGGGATGGTAGCCAATACGGCGGGTGGGAGGGTCACGGTCGTGATGGCCTGCTCGCGCAACAACTGCGCCAATGCGGTCCCGTAGAATCGGTCATTACGGCTCCCAAGACACAAGGCTGCGCCGGTGATCAGCGCCATAAAGACTTCCGACACCGAGGCATCGAAGCAACTCGGGGCAAACTGCAGGATGCGACTGGCTGGCCGCACGTCAAACGCACGGGCCTGAGCTTCAGCCAGATTGCAGACACCCTGGTGCCGGATCATGACGCCTTTGGGTATGCCGGTAGATCCGGATGTGTAAATCACGTATGCCAAATTCCCGGGCAGCGCCTGGCCCACCAGACTCTCGGTCAGATTCTCATGGGGTTGGCAATCAATCGCTTCCCGATCTCGATCTCGATCCAGGCACACCACCTCGGCCTCGCATGCCGGCAGCTTTTCCAGGATCTCTTCTTTACTAAGGAGCACGCCGGCACGGGTATCATTCAGCACGAACGCCAGCCGCTCCGTGGGGTTGGCTGGATCCAACGGCACGTAAGCCGCGCCCGCTTTGAGTACCCCTAGAATTCCAATGACTAATTCAAAACAACGCTCCATGCAGATGGCCACGAGCGTCTCAGGCCCTACGCCCAGGGCGCGCAGTCGCCACGCCAATTGGTTGGCACGTTGATTCAGCTCGAGATAGCTCAGATGTAGCTCATCAAAGACCAGCGCTACAGCTTCCGGCGTCCTGGCTACCTGAGCTTCAAACAACTCGTGAATACAAGAATCGGCCGCGTAATCCGTTTGAGTGTCGTTCCATTCCACCAACAGCTGATGCCGCTCGGCGTCGCTCAGCATCTCCAAATCACAGATCGAGGCATCGACATTATCCACCGCCGCGCCTAACAGGGTCAGCCAATGGCTCGTCAAGAGCTCGATGCTTTCTCTTTTAAACAGCCCGCTGCGATACTCAACGCGCCCGGATATCCCGTCCTCGGATTTGAGGAAAATCATGGTGATATCGTTTTTCACGTCGGGCAAATCTCCATGAATATTTTCGAGCATCATGGCGATATCGAATAGGGGAAATTTGTTCTCCTGTCTCTCAACTCCCAGGTCCTTTAATAGCCGCGTAAACGGATAATTTTGCCTCGCATAGCCCTCGACCAGTGTCTCTCGCACATTGAAGAGGAACTTGCGCACTGACATTTGCCCGTCGATCTCGGTCGTCATGGCCAACGCGTTTGCCTGAGGAGGTGGCCCTTCATCTCTGCGCCGGCAGGGGCTACCGACTGTGACCGTGCTGTTTCCCGTATACTTTTGAAGATAGATCTTTAAGGCAGCCAGCATCACCGCATACACCAGGAAAGGCGAGTCCCCGGTCATCTTTACCAGCTTCTCGGTCAATGCGCTGGGTAGCTTGATCTCAATGTCATTGATCTCCGAACAATCTGCCGCCGCTCTGTCATAGTCCAATCTAAGATTAGAAGAGCCAATCCCGCGCGATTGTTTTTCGACCCAGTAATCCCGGTCTTGTTTAAGCTCTCGATCGAATGTCAGGATCTTTGTCTGAACACTATTCATAATCTGGACCTCTCGGGCGATCACATTTCGAACTAGTAAACTGCCGGCCAGTTGAAGCACCGTTGGTTGCTCGCGCCTTTTAATGGCACTTGTGCCCCCGCCGCACGGGCGGACAAGTCCCCTTATCTAACGACGATTGCGACTAAGGCGTAGTTAAAAGGAGAACTGAGCTTCCGTTTGCTCGATCTGGCGCGGATTTGGCATGACGAAGGGGTACGATGTTGAAGACATGGGCGATTCAGCTGGAAGGAAGATTTCGCTTTTGCCAAAGAGTATGGTTGCGTCAGCAAAACCTCTTTCCAAAGCCGTCGCGACCAGACGCTTAGCCTCTTTAATTTGCACGGCGTCTTGCGTATAGGCCAACCCCAGCAGATGTTCCATCCAGGGTTCGAGCCCCATCGCGTAAAGATAGATGCGGTTTGCGCCGAGCGCTTCAAGGAGTTCCATCCCCCGACTGGAGTCGCATCCGTGACACCTTCTGGATTGATCCTGGGCGAATCCAGGCTTTACCGGTAAGAGCGGCCCGCACGACCAACTCAGCGGCGCGCCCACACACTCCATGCCCAGGAAAACCGTTTGCACAGGCCCCAGGATGCGACGCAAATGCTGATACATGTGGGGATCAAGGCAATCAGAATCGGCGCCGAGAAGAATTTGCTCGTGTCCTGCACGAATCACGTATGCGGTTTTTCCATGCGGAAGGTCGGCGTGCTCGCCCATGAAGGGGACGGCAGTGATCTCACCACCGGGTACCGCAATAGATTCAAGCGAGTCAAGTTCGACGACGTTTTTGAATCCGATTTTTCGCAACAGAAGCTTCAGCGAAAGGTCTCCGTAGAACATCCCGAAAGAGCGTGGGACCACGACACAGCCGACTTTATGTCGGAGGCGCAATAATGTTTCGAGACACAAATGGTCCTGATGGAGATGGGTGATCAGGACGTAATCGATCTTTTCAGGAAGGGAAGAATAGCTGAATCGCTCCATCCCCCCTTCACTCGGCATCACACTCACGTAGGGGTCGACCAGAATGGAGTTTCCATTCCATTCAATCAATGCTGCGGCATGACCCAGAGTGCGGATGCGCACGTCCGCACGGTCCCAGCGTTCATGCGGCCGAACTGGCTGGTCCGAAAGGAGCGATAACAGCAGCGGATCGGAGCCACGATCCAAGTCAAGCATTTCTCGAATGTAGCCGAGAGACTGTGGCTTATCGTCCAACTTGAAGAATTCATCAATCCGGGAATCTTCAAACGAAACCGTCCAGTCAATTTGGTTGTGGTCGCGAAGCCGCGGAGTGCTTTGGAAGAAAGGTCGCGAGTTATCGTTTTTTTGCTGGAAGATTCGTAGAGACTGCAGCCCACTTTGATAATAAGGGCCTTCATAAAGCAGGCTTTCGACGCAGCGTACAATCGGGTGATCATAATAGTCATAGAGCAATTCGACATATCCACGTAGCGGCTCGGGCAACCTCTGATAGTAGGGTTCGAGGCTCGCCCCGGCCGTCTCTTTCACCAGACAATTGTGAAAATCGATCAAGCTGGTTGCTAGTCTAAGGTTTTCCTGCATCCCGGCTTCTGTGCTGCACAGGAGTTGTCGCACGTCGTCTATTCTCTCGACACTGATATCCACGAATGGGCCGCTGCGCAGTTTCGGACTCTTACACGCCTCTACGTGCACGGCTGGGTCGTTCAGAAAAGACTCCAGAAGCTTCACCTGATAATTTTTCAAATGCAGGCTACTCGCCACCGGCGCGATCACGTGCGCCCATGCTGCCCACCTATTTACTAATGGCTCAATCGTGGTCGAGTCTGCCAAACGGTAAAGGCTTTCAGTTGCCATATTCTTTTTCACTCTCTATGTAACAAACCGTCTCTTCTTGTTTCCGAAGGGGGGCGAATTAATCGCGGCGCGTAGGGGAAGTGGCCTTACAGGCTATAGGCTGAATTGGTCCTCGTACTGCTCGGCGCCAGGCGGGTAGGCAATG
Source organism: Pyrinomonadaceae bacterium (assembly GCA_031396065.1). Taxonomy (GTDB): domain Bacteria; phylum Acidobacteriota; class Blastocatellia; order Pyrinomonadales; family Pyrinomonadaceae; genus PSRF01. The sequence continues at coordinate 10,638 of JANNJZ010000305.1, forward strand.
CTGGGCTGGTTTTTGTCGAGGGGAATCTCCAGCAGAGACCACTCGGGATGCGCCACCACTCCCTGCAACAAACTCCTGAAGCGTTCTACCATCTCGGATATCGTGTCGTCATCGAAGAGGTCAGTGCTGTACGTCAATGCCCCTCCGATCCCGGCCTCCGATTCTGACATCGCCAGCGTTAAATCGAATTGCGCTGTTTTGCCTGCGACCCCGACATGGCTGATTGTCAATTCCGGCAGCTCCGAGGATTGGATCATCCCGGCATTCTCCAGGACAAACCACACCTGACACCAAGGCGCATAGTTAACCTGCCTCTCGGGCCGCAGCTCTTCGACTAACTTCTCATAAGGCACGTCCTGGTTTGCATCCGCTCCGAGCGTGACTTCCTTGACGCGCTGGAGCAGCTCGACGAAGCTGGGATCACCTGAGAGGTCTATGCGTAGGACCAGGGTGTTGACGAAGAACCCGATCAATGACTCAGTCTCTGCCCGATTGCGTCCGGCGATGGGCGAGCTGACCGCAATGTCGTCGTGCCCCGTGTAACGCCAAAGTAACGCCTGGAAGGCAGCCAGCAGCACCATGAACAGGGTTACTCCCTGCTGACGCCTCAGTTCGTCGAGTGAGTTTGAGAGTTCCTTCGACAGCATGAAGAATTCAGTTGCGCCATGGTTTCTGCGCACCGCTGGGCGAGGGCGGTCGGTCGGCAATTCCAGCGGGGTGAGTTTGCTCAGCCGCGACTTCCAGTAAGCAAGTTGTTTCTCTAAAACAGCGCCTTGCAACCATTGTCTCTGCCACACAGCATAGTCGGCATACTGGATGGCCAACTCCGGCAACGGCGAGGAGTGGCCCTGACGATAAGCCTCATACAAAGCTGTCAGCTCACGAACGATGACACCGATTGACCACCCGTCAGAAATGATGTGATGCATTGTAAACAACAGCACATGATCGTCGTCGCCGAGTCGCAGCAGGTTGACACGTAGCAAAGGGCCGCTAGAGAGGTCATAACGGTGCTGGGCCTCCGCGGTGGCCCATCGGCGCACTTCAGCATCTCGCGCCGCCTCAACCATTTCGCTGAGGTCGATGATCGGCAAGCTCACCGCCTCGGCCGGCGAGATCATCTGCATTGGTTGTCCGTTCGCTATCACAAACGTAGTCCTTAGGGTCTCGTGTCGTCGCGTAATCTCGGTCAGCGCCCGCTCCAGCGCTGCGATGTCAAGGTGCCCCGTGAGCCGGAATGCCGCCGGAAGGTTGTAAGCCGGATTGCCGGGCTCCAACTGATCCGAGAACCACAGCCGTTGCTGGGCGAATGAAAGAGGGAAACTGAGACGCTCTCCACCCTGACGACCAATCCCTAATCCGGGCAGGCCAGCGCTCTTCTTCTTAAGCTGCAATTCCAGAAGGGTACGTTGTCGTGGAGACAGGCTAGCCACTTCGCGCCGAATGTCAGTCATCTCATACTCGCTTTGATAAATTTAGGGGAAGGTTGTGACCGCTCCTGGTCATTGCATTACCTCGTCTTCGGTAAACTGAACCCCTTCTAGTAATCTGCTTTCCAAAACGTTAGCCGAAGTATTTTTTATCTCTTCTATCATCCGTGCCATCTCGTCGGCGTCACCCTGCTCAACTTGCATTTGGGTCACCACCAAAGCCAACTGCTTCACCGTAGGCGCCTCAAACAAAACACGCAGCGGTACATCTATATGGAAGGTCCTTCGTATGCGGGAAATCACCTGGGTCGCCAGCAACGAATGTCCGCCCATCCGGAAGAAGTTGTCCCCGATCCCAACTCGCTCTCTCCCCAACAACCTCTCCCAACTCTCCACCAGCAACTCTTCCACCGGCGTCTGCGGCGCCACGTATTCCTCT
>JANNJZ010000314.1:0-18185 GCA_031396065.1 Pyrinomonadaceae bacterium
TGGGCAAACTCGTGGAGCACCCGACCGGCCGCCGTCAGGGTGCCATCTTTAGAGGAACGGTCGAAAAGCGGCTCGCCAAGTTCAAGCTCAAGTCTGCGTATTGCCTGGCTAACTGCAGGTTGAGTTCGGTGCAACGCCCTGGCCGCCCGCGAGAAGCTTTGCTCCTGGGCGACGGTCACCAGCACCTCAAGTTGGTTTATGTCCATTCCCGCTTACCGCCTCAAGTTATGACGTCTTAACCTCGAGGTTATCGTATCATGATTAGTTATCCAATCATAAAGATAATAACTTTGACTTTGAGGCCTCAGACGCTTAGCATTGCTTCCTTCCAGCGGAGGTTAGGGGGAGGATAATTGACGAGCATGGATAGAATCTCAATCTTTGATACCACTTTGCGCGACGGCGAGCAGTCTCCGGGCTGTTCCATGGACCTGGACGAGAAGCTGCGGATGGCCCGGCAACTCGAGCAGCTTGGCGTCGATATCATCGAAGCCGGATTCCCGATTGCTTCAGAGGGCGACTTCGTGGCGGTTAAAGCGGTGGCGGCTGCCTGTCGCCAGGCAACGATCGCGGCGCTCTGCCGCACTTCCGAGTTGGATGTGGCCCGCGCCGCGGAAGCTCTGGCCGGTGCCGCGCATCCGCGGATTCATACTTTCTGCGCCACCTCCGACATTCACCTCGAACACAAACTTAAAAAGACCCGCAGCGAAGTAATCGAAATGACCCGGGCGTCCGTGCGGATGGCGCGAAACTTTGCAGAAGAGGTTGAGTTTTCGGCGGAAGACGCGACCCGCAGCGACATCGATTATCTTTGCGAGGTCCTGGCTGTAGCCGTGGATGAAGGCGCTTCGGTTATCAACGTGCCGGATACGGTCGGGTACACGCTCCCTTCAGAATACTCACGGCTGGTGGCCGCAGTGCGCGAACGCGTAGTTGGCGATCGAGACGTTACCATCAGCGTCCACTGTCACAACGATCTCGGGCTCGCAGTCGCGAATAGTTTGGCGGCGATTGAGGCAGGGGCGCGGCAGGTTGAATGCACGATAAACGGAATTGGTGAACGTGCCGGCAACGCTTCGCTGGAAGAGTTAGTGATGGCGATGCATGTGCGCGCTGACCAGCTGGCATTTGCAAACAACATAGACACGCGCCAGCTTTTCCCGACCAGCCAATTGCTCTCGGCCATCATCGGTTCTGAAGTGCAACCGAATAAAGCAATCGTTGGCCGCAACGCCTTCGCGCATGAAGCCGGCATTCACCAGCACGGGGTCATCAACAATCCGCTTTGTTATGAAATCATGACTCCCGAATCCGTGGGTGTGACCAACAACAGTCTGGTGTTAGGCAAGCATTCCGGCCGCCACGCCCTCGGCCTGCGTTATGAAGACCTGGGTTACTCCCTGACGCAAACCGAACTCAATGGCGCCTATGATCGGTTTACCGAACTTGCCGATCGCAAGAAACGAATCTACGACCAGGATCTGATCTCACTGCTTCCAACTGAGACCAAATCCCGTCCTGAGCTAACTATGATCGAGACGGTGGCCCCAGCGCACGTCGTATCCAGTTACCGCTAAAAGCCCCGGCAGCGAAATGAAGGCAGGACCTGACGGCGGTTTGCAATCCTTTGGGACCTTGCAGGCTGTCCGCTTTGGTGCTGCTTTTGTTTTTGCAGAATTTCGACTGAACAATTCCAGAAGGCCGGTCGTATTTCTCGCGCGGAGGGTAATACGAAATGCGCGATCCATTTACTGCAGGTATTCTTAGTTTGTTGATTCCCGGAGTGGGCCAGCTCTACAACGGTCGAATCCTCGCTGGGATTCTTTGGTTGCTCATAACGCCGGGGTTTTGGATTGGCACGGGCGGCACGCTGGGGTGGATTTGTCACATCATCGCCGCCTACACTGCTTACTCATACGCGAAAGATCATCCGGTTCGCGCCTGAATTAAGAAGGGCGTTGCCGGCGACAATGGCAACGCCCTTCGCTGGCTCAAAGCAATCATCCTCTTAATCACCTTTACAAAATAGCGAAGTACGCGTCCGTCCCTAAACAGTCATGTTGGGGGGAATGCTTAACGCCCGGTCCTGCTCGTTATCCCGGTCATCACTCTTCCGAGGTCCATCCGGTCCCCACTAATACTTCTTAAACATCAATTGGTACCTCCATCAGCGGCCCCTCTCCTTCGATTCGTTTAGAAAGTGCACTTGTGCACCCCCGGCAATTAACAGAACACGTCTAATACCAATGTCTCAAATGATCACGGTTTGACCCTACTTGTCGCCAAGGGGGTGCACAAGTGCACTTTCTAAACGAGACGGAAGAAGGTCGCAGTGGCCAATCGGGGTGGCAGCGGCTACAGCTATCATCATAAGAACGGACTGGGAATCCCTTGACATAGTTGAGTCTTGCTAGTCGCGGAAGAGTCCAGGAAATCCAGGTGGACGACATCGACCGCGCTGGGAGGTAATGACAAATCCGCATCCCGCTTCCGTCGCGGCCGTCTCCTCATGTTATTCTTCCGTCCATCATTTCAAACAAAACTACAGCTAGTAACGAAGTAGGTTCATCGGAGGGCGTGCCGGTCGCCAATCCGCTACGCGCCGGTATGCGGATCGAGCCTACTGCTCCGCCTTGCGCCATGGTCATCTTTGGAGCAACGGGTGACCTGACCAGGCGCAAACTCCTTCCGGCTCTCTACCGTTTGTCGCAACAGCGAGTGGTGCCGAGTGAGTTTGCCGTCCTTGGCACTTCCCGTCAGCCTTTGAGCGACGATGAGTTTCGCGCAAGTATGAAGGAGGCCATGGTCGAGTTTGGCCATGAAGACTCACTGGACGAATCCACCTGGCAAAATTTTGCCAAACGGCTGTTCTACATCGAGGGAAATTTTAACGAGGCCGAGCTGTATCAGAAGTTAAAGACTAAGCTCGAAGAGATCGACCGGGAATGTGACACGCGAGGCAACCGCATTTTTTACCTGGCGACCGCCCCCGACTTCTTTGGCCTGATTGCCAGGCAACTAGGCGAGGCAAAACTGGCCAAACCCGCCAAAGCGTCATGGACGCGCATCATCATCGAGAAACCTTTTGGTCACGACCTGGAAAGTGCGCAGGCTCTCAACAAAGAGGTGGCCAGGGTTTTTGACGAGAAACAGGTTTACCGAATTGATCACTATCTCGGTAAAGAAACGGTTCAGAATCTGCTCGCCTTCCGTTTTGCCAACAGCATCTTCGAGCCGCTGTGGAACCGCCAGTACATTGACCACATTCAGATTACCAATGCGGAAGCGCTCGGGGTCGAGGGTCGCGGTGGTTACTACGAGAAGGCCGGCGCCCTGCGCGACATGATTCAGAACCACGTGTTTCAGGTCACCTCGCTGATTGCCATGGAGCCACCGGCGTCGCTGTCGGCGAATAGTGTCCGTGACGAGAAATTCAAGGCGATGCAGTCTGTGCGGATGTTTCCTGCGGATCGAATTGACGAGTTTGCCGTGCGCGGGCAATACGGGCCGGGCATAGTCCTGGGCGACAAAGTGCCCGGCTATCGGGAAGAACCCGGCGTCGATCCAAATTCATCTACGGAAACATTTGCGGGGCTGAAGCTGTTCATCGACAACTGGCGTTGGTCTGGCGTGCCCATCTACCTGCGCTCGGGCAAGCGTTTGCAGAAACACGTTACTGAGATCGCAATCCAATTTAAGGACGTCCCGCAGCGGTTATTTGACCATTCTGATGCGCCGCTGCAACCCAATGTCCTGGTGATTCGGATTCAACCCAACGAAGGCATTACCCTACGGTTTGGGGCGAAGCTGCCCGGACAGGCGATGCGCATCCGGGCAGTCAACATGGACTTTCGTTATGGCTCGTCTTTCGGCACCAAATCACCGGAAGCTTACGAGCGTTTGCTGCTTGATTGCATGCTCGGTGATTCCACGCTTTACGCGCGGCGAGATATGGTAGAGCGCGGATGGGAAATCGTCGCACCTATACTCGAAGCCTGGAAGCAGCCGGCAACTGATTTCCCAAACTATGAAGCAGGGTCGTGGGGACCGCGAGCAGCTTTTGAGTTGATAGAGCAGGATGGAAAACAGTGGCGGAAGTTGTGATGGATCAGAGGTCAGAAGTCGGATGTCCGACATATTTCAGGACCTATCAGCAATTGCTTTCGACGCGTAGCGGCGGCATGAATTTAGCCCGACCTTTTAACCGGGGAAAGCCGCAGCCCGCGTGGGGTGGCAGGGCCGGGATCAGGTCAGCGTAGTTTGCGTCGCGTAGCGACGTTGAGTCCAGGTTCAGGCGTCGCTACGCGACGCGGGACACTTCTTTTTTCCTGTCCCGGCCTTTAAAGGCCGGGCTAAATTCATACCGACGCTACGCGCCGAAGATACTTGATCAGAGCTTTCTAGTGTTTGTCGACCGTCGCGCAAATTGAAGTACCAATTGATCTCTGAACTTCCTGGGCTTTTATGGAACTGATTCCCATCGAAAAGACGCTTGACGTAGAGGTGGTTGAGCACCAACTGGCGGAGCTTTGGAAAGACACGTCAGGTGATCGTGAAACGGATGACGACGCAGCGGTGTTAAGGGCGCGCGTTGCAAATCTGCTGGTCTTTGTTCCCAGTGAAGAATTGTTGGATCACGTTCACCAATTGTTGCCCGAGCTGACTGCCATCCATCCGAGTCGGGTGCTGATGATGCTCGGCGATCGAAGCGCTCCGGATAGCGACATCGAGATGGCGGTGGCCTCATACCTACACGCCGACAAGCGATCAACCCGCAAACGACTCTGCTGCGAGGAGGTCACTTTGAAGGCCCAGGGCGATTTCGTGGTTGAACTTCCGAGTGCAGCGCTCCCGCTGCTGGTTTCCGATCTCGCTACCTTCCTTTGGTGGCGAGATGATGTGCGCGTTTCTGATAAAGCCTTCAACAGTTTGCTGCGAGCGAGCGACCGTTTGGTAATAGACTCCGCCGAGTTTGCCGATCCTCTATCCAATCTGGCTGAGGTCAACAAACTCTTTACGGAGGAAAACAAGAGAAGCCAGGGACAGGTCGGGATCAGCGACATCAACTGGGCCAGGCTAACTTTGTGGCGCGGATTGCTGGCGGACTTCTACGATGTCCCGGCATGCCAGGAGTTGCTCGAAGAAATTGATTATGTCCGGATCGATTACGTTGCGCCTGCGCAGTCGCCCACATCTGTTGCGCCTCAGGCTTTGTTGATTGCGGGTTGGCTGGCGAGCCGTTTGGAATGGAGCCTAGCGGAAGAGCAAACGCCTGCGGAGAACGATGAAACACTCTCGTTCAAGTTTTCACGGAAGCAGCGGGGCAGTAGCCCGACTGTCAAGGAGGGCTTGGGAGATCGCGGCGGTAGCCCGACTGTTAACGAGGGCTTAGGTAGTCGCGAGATCAAGCTCGAACTGAATCGCGTCGAGCCTGGTGATAACGCTCCGGGAAAACTGCTGCGGGTTGAGTTGCGTAAAAGTTCTGACCAGCCGGCGTCATTCACAGTTTCACGCAGTGCGGATAACCTGCATTTGGTCGCTGAAGCTGAGTCAGGCTCTAAGGTTCATCGTGGTCGCGTGTTGCCGGTGCGAAACCGCAGCGCCGCGCAACTCCTTAGCCGCGAGATGGAGATTCTTTGCAACGACAGAATTTACCAGGAAGCGATAGCCCTAGCGACCGACTTGATCGACAGCTCTTTGCCCTCTCGTTTGAGTTGAGATCAATTGGCAAGCCTGTTGCGAAAATCGTTGCTATAAGCGAAACCACTATCCTCAGATTCTTGCATTGATACCGCGAGTCACTGGCGTACAGGCCATGTACGAAAGGAATCCCCTCCTATGACTCACTCATATACCTTACTAGTTAAAGCTCTGCTGTTGGGCATCTTTCTCTTTTTTGCTGGCCTTTGCGGCTCTGCCGCCTTCCGTGCGGAAAGGCTCGGCCTTTCCGATAGCGGTTTCATTCTTCGAGGCTGCGCCTCTGAGGTCGCTCGGAGGCATAGCCTCAAATTAAATAGAGGTGCCGGTGAGGCGGAGCCTCACCGCACGGAAGGCGGCAAAGCCGCACAACCAAGCTTAGAGACAAACTCAGAACCAAGCTTAGAGGCAAGCTCAGAGTATAAGAGCGAGCGAGACTTGGAGGATCGGGGAGACTCCAGAACGAAATAGACTTGCAGAGAGACTCGGAAAGCGATTCAAGCGCTCTCGAAGAAGGAATCAGTAGTTGGAATACTGGGACTTGCGATCTCACGGGAGACAACACGCCTGAAAGACTATCATTGACGGCTGCAGGTAGTGACGATGCGAAACCAGGCGCGAGGTTCAAAGCATGGGATTTCGGGCAGCGTAATCGGCAATAACGTTCACGTAACTCTGAAATGGTGGACAAGCAATGCCATAGGGTGCGAGTAGCTTGGTAGCTGCGGCCGTGTCGTAGGTTTGTTCCAGGAAGAAATAAGGAACCGCCGAATGGGGCAAGTCGGTGATTTTCGGCGCCAGGGGAAGCATCAGTGAAGTCTGAACTAATGAAGCAGGCAAAGTGATCCGGGCTTCTTTGCCGGCTATGGAACGAGCAATCGTGTTGAAGAGCTGGCGCGTTGTTAGCGGAGTGGGGTCGGCAAGCTGGACTGTCTTGCCAATGGAAAGCGGATCGCTGGCCAGCGCGGACATTGCCTCTACCACGAAGTCAACGGGAACCAAATTCAAAGAGACGTCAATATTGCCAATGTTGAAAAGAGAGAGCAGGGAAGGCCGCTTCAGTAAGTAGTGGATGAGATAATAAATTCCATCATACTTGGCCGTTTCACCAGTATGCGAGTCGCCGCACACGACCGATGGCCGATGAATAGTGATCGGCAAGTGAGACTTCAACGCCTCAACTTCCATCTCGGCAAGATATTTCGTTTCCTCGTAGTGATTCCGGAAACCAGCATCATGTTGCAACTCATGCTCGTAAATCACGCCTTTGCGTTTGCCGGCGACGTAGCAGGTTGAGATGTAATGATAGTGGCGCAGCTCGGGCAGTGAGGCGGCAAACTGGTTAACGTGGCGTGTACCTTCGACGTTGACGCGCATCGCGACCTCGCGAGCCACGGCCAGGTCGTAGATTGCAGCCAGATGAAAGAGAATCGTAGACTGGGCCCGGGCAGTTTCCAGGTCAACCATTGAAAGCCCGAGACCAGGTTTCGTAATGTCACCCTGCAATAGTTGAAAATCAGAGACTGGCCGGCCGGCCTCGGCCGCAATATGGCTCACCTCCTCAGTCGCCCGCTCGGCAAACGCCGGTTGAACGAGCAAGAGGAAGCGTCCACCTTCCCTCGCCAGCCGCTGCAGCAGCCGGCTAGCTATGAAGCCGGGAAAGCCGGTCAGAAAAAATGTTTCGTCCTTTGGCATATCAGTTAGATCCCAACATCGCATCGAATTCTTTCGCCGAGTATAATTCAGTCTACTGTAGCACTATAAACAAACTCCCCTTCCTGAATGGAGCTAAACCCGATGAGAGTTGACGCACTTGTGCCGCGAAGACTGGCTTTGATGCTGGCATTGGTTCTCCTGAGCCAGGTCAGCCTCGCCCAGCAAAAGCCGGACTGCACAGTTAGAGTGACAATCCTGCAAGTAAACGACGTCTACCAATTTGTTCCGGTTGAGCTTGGGTCGCGCGGCGGATTAGCGCGAGTGCTGACCTTGAAAAAGGAGATCGAACAGCAGTCGCCAAACACGCTCTTTCTGCTTTCAGGAGACACTATTTCACCGTCAGTTGAATCCATTACTTACAAGGGTGCGCAGATGATCGACGCCTGGAATGCGGTCGGTCTCGACTACTCAACCTTTGGTAATCATGAATTCGATTTCGGTCCGGACGTGCTGCGCCAGCGCATGAAGGAATCCAAATTCAAGTGGATTGCCGCGAATGTTATTGACAAGAAAACCGGCAAGCCATTCGGCGACGCCCTGGGCTATGTGATTCGCGAATTTGACGGAGTGAAGGTGGGAATCTTCGGACTGACGTTGGAGGAAACTAAGACTACGTCACGTCCCGGCCCCGATGTTGAGTTTCTTAATCCCTGTGAAACAGCGCAGAGGATGGTCAAAGAGATTCATGCGCAGGGGGTAAAAACAGTGGTCGCCTTGACGCATCTCTCCATGAGCGAAGACAAGGAGGTAGCGCGTTGCTCGGACGTTGATGTGATTATTGGCGGTCATGAGCACACGCTGATGGAGTCGGTTTCAGGAGGCGCGCCCATATTCAAGATGACCGCGGACGCTCGCGAGCTGGGGCAGATAGATCTGAACATTTCGAAGAGCACCGGCGCGGTCGAAAGCATCGACTGGAAAGTGATCCCGGTAACCGACAAGATAGAAGCTGATCCACAATTCGCCGCCATCAATCGCAAGTACGGCGGATTGCTAAAAGAGCTGGCGCAGGTGGTAGGCCGCACCTCGGTGGCGCTGGATGCCAGGAGCGCGGTGGGCCGAACCCAGGAAACAAATGTTGGAAATTTTATTGCCGACGCCTTTCGCCTGGCGACTCGCGCCGATGTCGGCCTGATGAATGGCGGCTCGATTCGCGCTGACGAGTTAATTCCTCGGGGCCCTTTGACAAAGCGAGACGTTTTGGCAATTCTTCCCTTCAAGAACAGAGTAATAAAGCTGGAGTTGACTGGCGCAATGCTTCGCGCTGCCCTGGAGCATGGGGTAGCCCGGAGCGCTGAAGATATGGAGCCGGGACGCTTCCCGCAGATATCTGGAGCAAAGTTTACGTTCGATGCCAGGCGACCGGCGGGATCGCGAATAGTCGAGCTAACTATTGCGGGAAAGCCTTTGGACGACCAGAAGAAATATACCCTGGCGACGAGCGACTATATTGGTATTGATGGTGGTGACGGCTACTCGGTATTGAAGGAAGCCAGACTGCTGATTCCAAAGGAGCAAGCGAAGTTTGACTCCGACGTTCTACGGACGGCAATTGCGGCGAGGAAAGTGATTGCTCCCAGGGTTGAAGGGCGCATCAAACGACTGGACAAGGATCAAAAGCAGACGATCGATTGCCAGTAATTTGGAGTGCGGCGGCTCGACGCCGCTTTGGCCCGAGGCGGCTTGACGCCTCTTCCTTAAATGCAAATACAGCACGGACAAACATCCAATTTTCCGGTCGCGGCGCGTATTTGCCGCACCACAGCGGCGTCAAGCCGCCGGTACCAAAGCGGCGTCGAGCCGCCGCACTCCAAATATTATGAGTGACGACGCTTACGAGGATGATGTTTCGCCGGCCGCGAAGTATGAAGCCAAGCAGCTCTTCCAGGAGGCTTATCAGGCGCAGCTGGCCGAAAACTTTGACCAAGCCATCGAGCTTTATAAACGGTCGATAGAAACCTATCCCACCGCCGAGGCTCATACGTTTCTGGGTTGGGTCTATAGTTTTCAGGACCGTTATGATGAAGCGATTGAAGAATGTCTGGAAGCAATTCGCGTCGACGAGACGCTGGGGAATCCTTACAACGACATCGGCAGTTATCTTTTAGCCAAAGGCGATACTTACAGCAGTGTTCGATGGTTCAAGCGCGCTCTTTATGCACCGCGCTATGAATCGTATGCGTTTCCCCATTTCAACCTCGGCCGGATTTACGAAACTCGTAAAAAATACCTGGACGCGGCCAGACACTACGGTAAGGCGCTTGAACAGCAGCCCGGTTTCACTGAAGCCGCCACTGGCCTTCACCGTATGCAGGCAATGCTGAACTAACTTAAAGCCGTCGACAAAGCCCTCTTGACCTTATTGGTTAAAAAGAATTTCCCGTTTCTTCTACCGCTACTGTTGTGCCTTGCGCTCCTCTCTAATAGCGCATTACAGGCGCACACAGTTGCTCCCTTTCAGCCAGACATAGTTCCGCCCGCTTTCACGAAAACGACGATCTTCACACCTCAGCCCGTCGAGTCTGTGGAAAGCGGCGACCAGCCCGCGGGTGCGCCTGCTTATCTCGCGCAGGCGGAGAACCGATGCCTAAGCACGGAAGATGTCAAGAGTATGCTGGCGCATTTAGCTGCCAGCCAGAATGGGACTCTCAACGAGAAACTGAGAGAAGAATTGTTGAAGCTCAAGGATAGGAATCAACAAGGTCTGGATGATGACATCAGGGCGAACCGCAAGCCTGATGATCTGATCAAACGCATCAAAGCAACGCGCGAAAAAAATACCGCTCAGCTTTGCAGTATCCTTAAACAGTATGGCTTCCCGACTAAGAGTCTCGTCAGCAAGGAAGGGGTTGCCGCGGCTTTCTTTCTGATCAACGGCTCCGCGGCGCAGTTGAGGATGGACCTCATGCCCGTGATTATTGACGGAACCAAACAGGGTGAAATCCCGCGTCCGGATTTTGCCGGTTACCTCGACCGATTACGCCTCGACGCTGGCTTGAAACAACTATTTGGCACCCAGGCGACCATCATCGACGGGTTCCTGGTGCTCTATCCGATCGAGGCTCCGGAACTAGTGGATTCCCGACGCCAGCAATACGATCTGGCGCCGCTGGATCTTTACCTCCGATTTCTTGAGGCGCAATATCGCTTGCCGCTCATTAGATCGACCGGTGCGCTCGCGAACCGATTCTCAGACAGAGTGAAGAGTTCGATCGACCGGTCAACTTCTGCCGGTCTCTTGGAAGGTCAACCACTCGAAGCAGATGAGGTGGTTCGGGTCGATACTAATCTGGTGAGTTTTAATGTCAGCGTGTATAGCAATAAACTCCGGACTCAGGTAACCACACTGGCCCAAAGCGACTTCACGGTTAGCGAAGACGGGCGACCGGAAGAAATCTCTTTCTTTGCCGCCACCGATGCCCCGTTTGATTTGGTGTTACTCCTCGATCTGTCCGGATCGACTTCAGGCAAACGCAAGTTAATTCACAAGTCGACCCGGCGTTTTATTGAAGCTGCCCGCCCAGGCGATCGTTTGGCGATTGTTACTTTCTCAGATGCGACGAATGTGGTTTCACCGTTGACCAACGACCGCGCCAAACTTCTCGCGAGTCTTGAGAGTATTGAGGCAGGCAAGGGCGGCTCACATGTTTGGGACGCTTTGAAATTCACGCTCGATCAGGTAGTTGGGGAAAAGAGCCTCGACAGACGCAGGGCCGTTGTTTTTATGACAGATGGCGTTGATAACGCCTTGGCTAATTACGAAGGAGGGTCGGCAACCAGCTTTGCCGGTTTGATCGAGGCCGTGCGAAGTAACGCTGCTCTGATCATCCCAATTTATCTCGACACGGAAGACGGCGACTACTCTTATATGAAGCGAGTCTACGAAAATGCGCGCAGGACGTTAATGCGGTTGGCCGATGAAAGCGGGGGGCTCTATTACAAGGCAAAGAAGATTGAAGACCTTGAAGGCGTATACGGCCAGGTCATCGAAGACCTGGGCAAGGTTTACAGCCTGGGCTACAAACCTACCAACGAAAAGCGTGATCACACCTGGCGGACGGTCAAAATACAATTACCGAACCTGCCGGATCTGACTACTCGCGCACGACCGGGTTACTATGCCCACTGACCAGGACAAGCAGATTACGCAGAGCAAAAAACCAGGAAGCCGGAGCAGTAGACAATAGCGGCAGCACGCAACGAATATCTTTTCGTTCCAGTTGCTGCTGTCTGCCCCTGATTTTGGAATCTGCTTAATCTGCGGATCGTCTATTTGCTTCGCAAAGCTGAAGACACGCAACCTTTTGCCGCAACGGTGCACTAAACTCACCAGAACGAGAACGCGTCAAACCAATGAATTTCGTCTGGAAGATTCTCCGGGATTCGTGATATTTTTCAGCTCGTTTTCTTACCTCGCATCACTTATTGAAACCGGACCTCCTCCTTAACGTGTAACCGGTAGGCAAATCGCAGGTTTCAGTCTCGATCAACCCAGGGAACGGCCTCGACCAGTTCTATCACCCCGGAGTCTTATGTCACTTGAATCAAACTCCCACTTGCTTCAGAGAATCCTCATATTTGCCTTCGTCGTGCTCCTGCTGAGTCCGGCATCTTCGGCTCAACAAACCAGTGGCGCGATTAGAGGCACGATTACGGATCAGTTAGGGAGTCTGGTTGTCGGCGCCACTGTTTTTGCGAATGATGCGCGGGGTGTGGAACGAAAGGCGACGACAAACCAATCCGGCAACTATGAGTTCAAGTCGTTACCCGCCGGTCGATACCATCTGCGGGTTGTGGCTCCCGGCTTCACCGATTTCGAAACCAGGAATGTCGAGGTCAGCGCCGGCAAGCCGACGATGGTGGATTTGCAGTTGGATCTGGCGCCACTCGAGCAATCCGTCACGGTTGATAACAAAGAGGTGAGCACAGACTCCGACAGGAATTCGGATGCAATAGTGCTGCGCCAAAGCGATCTCGAAGCTCTGCCGAATGACCCGGCCGCACTGCTTTCGGCCTTGCAAGCCATGGCCGGACCCACCGATGGAGAAGGCGGGACGCAGATAAAGGTCGACGGATTTTCGAACGGCCAGTTGCCCCCGAAGGAAGCGATCCGCGAAGTCCGGATTAACCAGAATCCCTATTCCGCGGAAAATGAGTTTATGGGTTGGAATGGTATCGAGATTTTTACTCAGCCGGGCTCTGAAAAATTCCACGGGGGTGCCAGCTTCAATTTCAATGATGAAAGTCTCAACTCTCGCAACGCTTTTGTGGTGCGCAAGGCCCCGTATCAAATGCGCGGTTTTCAGGGAAACTTGACCGGCCCCATCAAACCAAAACGAGCGTCATTCGCTTTGTATATGGGGCACTATGCCAATGACAATAACTCAGTGGTTAACGCCACAATTCTGGATCCCGTCAGCTTAAGGCCGGTGCTCTTCAGTCAGGCATTCGTCACCCCTTCAGTCTCCTCGTATATGAGCGGTCGCGGCGATGTGAAGCTCAACAAGAAACATACACTCGTCGGCAACTATGAATACGGCCAGGGCTCTCAGAATCTGCAAGGCATCGGTGGGTTCAACCTTCCGTCACGGTCCTTTCGTGGAGACCGTTCGAACCACACCTTGCAACTGACCGAGACTTTTTTGGTCAGTGAGACGGTGGTGAACGAAACGCGCGTGATGCTCAGCCGTAGCATCTCTCGTCAGATTGCCGACACCATTCAGCCGGCGCTTAACGTGTCCGACTCATTCTTCGGTGGCGGTTCGCAAGTTGGTGCCAGCTCTAACCGGCAAGATCGTTTCGAAGCGCAGAACTTTACCTCGTGGTCAGTTGGTAATCACTTCGTTAAAGCCGGAGGGCGCTTTAGGCTCGTCCGACTGGAGAGCATTTCGCCGGGTAACTTCGGCGGCAGCTACACGTTCGCGGGCGGGGTTGGGCCGGTGCTCGATGCCAACGATCAGCTGGTTCCCGGCGGCGGCACAATTCAGCTCAGCAGTCTGGAGCGTTACCGGCGCACCCTTCAGTTTCAGCGCAGTGGGCTTACTCCCGCGCAAATCAGAACTCTGGGTGGCGGCGCCACGCAGTTCTCGATCGCCGGTGGCCGTCCCGGAGTCAAGGTCAGCCAACGCGATATCAGCCTGTTTTTACAGGACGAGTGGAAGGTGCGGCCAAACTTTACGATCTCTCCGGGCTTGCGTTACGAGGATCAAAGCAACATCGATAGCGTTCTCAACTTCGCGCCTCGGGTAGGTTTTGCGTGGTCCCCAGCCTGGGGCAGTGGCAAGAAACCCGCGTCGCTCGCTGCGAAGGAAACGAAGAAGGCCGCGGATGCGACGTCTGTTCAAAGCACGAGCACCGCACCGGTAACTCAGCCAGTGGTGGCGAGCGCGCCGCCGCCGAAACCGGCCAAGCCGCCTCGGTTCAAGAGCGTGATGCGTGGCGGAGTTGGCATCTTCTACCAGCGGATTTCAGAAGACCTGATTCTGCAGACGCGCCGATTCAATGGAATCAATCAACAACAATTCGTGGTCACAGACCCGGCGGTGCTTAATCTGTTTCCGGCCATACCTCCGATCAGTCTGCTCTCAGCATTTGCTCAGCCGCAAACCAGACGGTTCCTCGACGAGAATCTGGCGCCCGGCGCAGTGCTTCGTTCGTCATTCACTTTTGAACAGCAGCTGGCCCCCAATCTCAAACTCACGGTTACTTATTTCCACACGCGTACGCTTCGCACTTTGCGCAACGTGAACATCAACGCGCCACTGCCGGTGACCGGCTTGCGCCCGCTGGGTGAAAGCGAGGGAAACATTCTCGAGTCGCAATCAAACGGCAGGACCGTCAGTCATTCTCTGAGTGTGGGCGCCAACGGGATGATAAGGAAGGTCAATTTTTGGACTAACTACAACCTGAATCGAAGCAGAAACACTGACTCTGGAGCGAGCAGCGCACCTTTCGATCCTTACAACTTTAGCAACGAATGGGGTCGGTCTGCTTTCACCGGCCGGCACAACCTCTTTGCCGGCGGCTACTATCAAACCAAGTCCCTGCTTAGTTTTAATCTGTTTATGGTCGCGAACTCCGGCAGGCCTTTTGACATCACTACCGGACGAGACACGAATCGAGACAATAGTTTTGCAGAGCGTCCGGCGTTTGCGACTGATTTCTCCAAACCCGGCGTCGTAGTGACCCCACTTGGTGCATTTGATCCGAATCCCGTCGCCGGACAGAAAATCATTCCCCGAAACTTCGGCACCGGGCCGAGCTTCATATCAGTGAACATCGGGATGGAGAAGACCTTTAAGTTTGGCAGGGCCATTCCACCTAAAGCACCTCCCGGCGGCGGGGTGACGAAGGCCACGGCTGCGGGCACAGCCACCACGACCTCCACAACTACGACCGCAGCTGCGACGGCTACAACCGCCTCCGCGATTAGCTCGAAACCTCCCGAGAAGCCGGCAGTACAAAGACCATATTCGTTTGGTCTCTCAATCTATGCGTCGAACGCCTTAAACCGAGTGAACAAAGCCAATCCCGTGGGTAACATGGCCTCGCCATATTTCCTGCAATCCACCAGCGTCTCGAATAACTTCTTTTTTGGGCCCGGCGGCGGAGGTTCAGGAGGGAATCGACAGGTTACCGTGCGCTTGCGGCTGAGCTTCTAACAAGCTGCGTAGCCGACATAGTAGGGGTGGCACTCCGTGGCCACCCCATTCGTTACGCTGGAGTCAGTTTCAATTGTTGAGTGGTCACTCTCGTTGCGCCGCTCGCCCGCGATCAACACGCTTGAGTCAAGAATCAGTCCCATGAGGGAGGATTGAGTGGCTGGCGATGGCTGTTAATGATTTCTTCGAGATCAGCGGCGAAGTCGGGGTCGAGCGTGGGAGTGAAGCCCCGTTCTTTCGAGTGCTCTTCGGCCAACGCTATTGACTTCGAAAGAAGTCGTTCCCGCGTTGGGCTGATAGGCCGGAGCACAGCGACGGGGTTGGAATCGTCTCCGATCACTACTGCGGCTCCAGCTAAAACTCGGTCAAGAAGCAATGCAAAGTTGTTCCTCGCCTCAGCCTCCGAAACGTGAATCACATTGTTCTCCATACGTTGGCATTCTACACGAAGTCAGGTACGCACTTAACCAGCCGAATACGCAGGCGACGTCTGATCTCATCCAGCGGCACTGATGAATTTGGATCGGCGTCATGCGCCGCCAGCCGTTCTTCAATTAACTCTTCATCGGCCGCCGATAGAGGCGGATCATCCAGTTCCAGTGCTCGCCGAATCAAAATCTGACGCTCCTCAAAAGTCAGGCGTGGAAGCTCTTCAATAACTTCATTGAAACTCATGGCCAAAGCTTAACTTGCCGCCGCAAGGTTTTCAGTGGACGGGCTACAATTTCGAGGCATACTGCGAAAGATATTCTGGGGCGCAAAAGATGAGTATTTGTTCGGATTTATAAACTCCGTTCTTCATCAAGAACACGATCTTCTCCATCGCGTGAATATCCTTGAGCGGGCCACCAGTGACGGCAACGATGTTGGCCCACCTGCTCGACAATCAAACCACTGCAACTTACCTTGACGCGTCCACTCTTCGCAGTTAATTTGATGGTATGAAAGAGATAACCTTGAAAATCGAGGATGACGCTTATCGGCGTGCCGAGCGTATTGCAAACGCTCGAAAGGTCTCTGTGAGCACTTTGGTTGAACAGTTGGTCGAGTCGGTGACCAGCAACGCGCAGCCTAACTCGGATGACCTCAATCACCTCTTCTCCGCTCTTGATATTGGCCGCAACACCGAGTCCATCGGCCCTCTGAGGCGCCAGGAACTTCATGACCGCTCAGTACTTCATCGATACTAACATCCTGCTCTACGCCGGGTCTGGAGCTATTGAGGACCAGGCGAAGAAGGCTATCGCTCGGCAAGTGATGGCTCAACCGGATATTGGTTTCTCCGCGCAGGTAATGCAGGAGTTTTACTATGCGGCGGTGCGGAAGGAGCGGCTGAAGATCACGCACGAGGAAGCAGTGCTAATTCTTGGAGCTCTAAGCCCTTTTCCAGTTTTGGCGGTCGATCGAGAGATTGTTCTGAAAGCCGTCGAGCTCACAGTTCGATATAAAATTTCGTACTGGGACGCGGCCATCATTGCTGCAGCACGACGGCTTGATTGCCGCATTCTCTATAGCGAAGACCTCAGTCACGGACAGGAGTACGACGGAGTCAAGGTTGTGAATCCATTCCTTGAAGTCGCTTTTGCCTAAGCTACTCCCGCCTCTTATAGATCACGCCATTCTTCATCACGAACACAACCTTCTCCGTCGCGTGGATATCCTTGAGCGGATCGCCTGAGACGGCGATGACGTCGGCCCATTTGCCAACCGCAAGCGATCCAAGGTTTTTCTCCCAGCCGAGCAGTGTGGCTGCGTTGATGGTACCGGCCTTGAGTACTTCCATGTTGCTCATGCCGCCCCATTCAACCATCAGCACAAACTCGCGCGCATTGGTGCCGTGCGGAATCACTCCGGCGTCGGTGCCTAAGGCTATTTGAACCTTATTCGCGACGGCGATCTTGATCGCTTTGCGCATAGCTGCGGCCGCTGACAGAGCTTTCTCGGCGCGCAGTCCTCTCAATACACCGGCCTTGGCTGCGCGCTCAACCGCCTCACCCGCCATCATGGTCGGCACCATGAAGGTGCCGTGCTCGGCCATCAGCCGCGCTCCCTCTTCATCAAGAAAAGATCCGTGCTCAATTGAGGCAACACCCGCCCGGGTCGCGATCTTTATTCCTTCAGTCCCGTGTGCATGCGCGGCCACCTTACGCTCATGTCGAGAGGCTTCATCGACCATCGCCTTCATTTCTTCGAAGCTGTATTGAGTAGTGCCGACCGCATCGCCTTCGGAAAGCACGCCGCCGGTGGCGCAGGTTTTGATGACGTCAGCGCCATACTTAACCTGGTAACGCACCGCCGCGCGAATCTCGTCCTCGCCATTTGCGATCCCCTCGGCGATAGATCGATCCAGGAGCCCGGGCTTAAATCCGTTGTTGTCGCAGTGACCTCCGGTGATTCCCAGCGAGTGGCCCGCGGTTACCATCCGTGGGCCGGGCGTCCAGCCTTCGTTGATTGCTTTGCGCAAAGCCATGTCGTTGAAAGGGCCGAAAGCACCAACGTTGCGCACGGCAGTGAACCCGGCCATTAAGGTATCGCGCGCATGGTTAACTGCAAGGATTGCGCCGAACGCTTCATAGTCCCTGACCGCGGCCAGATCGCCTTCCGGATCCCCCAGTACCCGACCAATAAGGTGGGTATGCGCATCGATAAATCCCGGGAGCAAAGTGACGTCGCCCAGATCGATAACCTTCGCGGTAGCCGGAATCCGCACCGAGCTAGCGTCGCCGACTGTCGAGATTCTGTTGTTAGTGACAATCACTATCGCGTTCAGAATCGGCGGCGCGCCGGTACCGTCGATCAAGCGCGCGGCGCGTAATGCGACTACGCCTTTGCCTTCAGGTGGTTCGGGACGGATCCGTGGCGGCGCAGGATTCTGCGCAATCACGGAAACGCAAAAGCAGCACATCACGGTCACCGCGATCAGAAATGATTTGTGGTTTTTCACTGGATGATTCCTCGGGTTCATAGGATAGAACTTCTCCGGCACTCTGAGATCAGTAAATAATTACGTTGGTTTAGAGTTGGGTACCGCAATTACGTTCGTTTAGAGGTGGGCACCGCCCACCGGTGCGCCCTGGAAGAAACGAGTCGGATACATAATTAACGTGTAGT
>JANNJZ010000333.1:0-7313 GCA_031396065.1 Pyrinomonadaceae bacterium
CCCGGCGACACCCGCCGACTGTTTCCACATGGCCATCGAGGCCGTCCGGCTGGCGTTCAAGTATATGACTCCGGTGTTTTATCTGTCGGATGGTTACCTGGCAAACGGCGCCGAACCCTGGGCCATCCCCGAAATCGATCAGCTGCCGAAGATTCCGGTGACCTTCGCCAGCGACCCGGCAAACTTCATGCCCTATTCACGCCACCCGGAAACGCTCGCCCGACCGTACGCGATCCCCGGCACGCCGGGACTCGAGCATCGCATAGGCGGTATCGAGAAGCAGCACATCACCGGCAACGTGAATTACGATCCTGAGAATCACCACCTAATGGTTCGTCTGCGACAGGAAAAAATCGATCGGGCCGCGAACGATATCCCGCTCATCGAAATCTTCGGGGAAAAGACCGGCAAAGTCCTGGTACTTGGATGGGGTTCTACTTACGGCTCAATCAGCACGGCGGTTGAGAAATTACAAACCGAGGGCAAGAGCGTTTCAGCAGCGCATCTCAAATATCTGAATCCGTTCCCGAAGAATCTTGGCGAAGTACTCGCCGGATTTGAGACGGTAATTATTCCGGAGATGAACCTGGGCCAACTCTGCACCATGGTGCGCGCGAAGTATCTGGTTGACGCGGTGCCGTTTTCGAAAGTTAAGGGCCGTCCCTTCCAGATTCGCGAGATAGTCCGCAAGGTTGAAGAGTATTTGTAGCTGGGAGCGCCGGCATCCGCTGGGAGCGCCGATATCTTCAGGGAATAATTTCTATAGGAGCAATAATGAGTACAACTGGAAATGGACTTGGTGGAAACGGAAACGGCAACCAGCCGATAACCGAAGCGGTCTCAGCCGACAGCGAAGTTGGCTCAGCAGTCTCGGGCAAAATCGCACCGCCTCCGGGTCAACAAAAAAAGGCTGACTTTGTTTCGGATCAGGAAGTGCGCTGGTGCCCCGGCTGCGGCGACTACGCGATTCTCAACAACGTGCAAAAGGTGATGCCCGAACTCGGCATTCCACGCGAGAAGGTAGTCTTCGTTTCCGGCATCGGGTGTTCGTCACGCTTTCCTTACTACATGAACACCTACGGGTTCCACTCGATTCACGGCCGCGCGCCCGCAGTCGCTACCGGAATCAAGTGTGCGAATCCGGAGCTCAGTGTCTGGGTGATAACCGGAGATGGCGACGCGCTTTCGATTGGCGGCAACCACTTCATGCACGCGATTCGCCGCAACCTCGATCTCAATTACATTCTTTTCAACAATCGCATCTATGGTTTGACTAAAGGCCAATACAGCCCGACGTCTGAGTTTGGCAAGAAGACGAAGTCAACGCCGGTGGGAACGATTGACTATCCGATTAATCCACTGTCGCTCGCGATCGCCAGCGAGTCCACCTTTGTCGCTCGCTCCATTGACATAGACGTTAAGCATTTGGGCGGTGTGGTCCAGGCCGCAGCCAAACACAAAGGCATTTCGTTTGTCGAGGTCTATCAAAACTGCAACATCTTCAACGACCATGCGTTTGATTCCTTTGCCGAAAGAAATGTTCGCAATGACCGCGTGCTGTACCTCGAACACGGCAAACCAATGATTTTCGGCAAGGACCGGAACCGCGGCATTCGCATGAACGGCGCGCATCCTGAGGCAGTTACCATCGGCGAGGATGGGATCACGGAAAATGATTTGCTCGTGCACGATATTTACCTGAAGGATCCGTCCGTCGCCTTTATGCTGGCACGCATGGAGCAGCCCGACTTTCCGCAACCGGTCGGAATCTTTCGCGCCGTCGAAAGACTGACTTACGAAGACATGATGGTGGATCAAATCGATGCGGCCATCGCCAAATCTGGCCCGGGCAGTCTGGAGAAATTGATCAATAGCGGTGATACGTGGACGGTGGAATAGAAGACGAGTTTTGGGTTGGGCATTCGAATAAGAATCAACTTTCGAATGGAGAACGAAAATACACCCGTTTAGGAAGCAGACTTGTCTGCCCGGGCGGGGGCAACAGCGACCCCAGCCGGACTGCCCGGTCGGGGGACCCCCGGCAAGTGCCCTCTCGAAACGGATGGTTTAAGAACGGGCGTTTAAACCATAATTGCGCATAGAACCTAAATTGACATCTGACATCTGACTTCTGCCTTATGAACTGTCCATCCTGTGGTCACGAAAATCTTGAAGGTAACGACCGTTGCGAGAATTGCCTCGCGCCGTTTCGCGATCTTGATGTTCCACGCGTCGATTCGGCGGAGGGATTAGCGCGTTCCGTCATGGAAGACAATTTGGAGGACCTCGTTCAGGACGAGACTATTTGCGTTACGCCGGACACGCCCGCACTCGAAGTGGCACGACTCCTGAAAAATTCCAACTCCGGTTGCGCGCTGGTTGTGGATGGCGGAAAGTTGGTGGGCATCTTCACCGAGCATGATGTGCTCCTGCGAATGACTGGCGAAGAACCTTATGGCAAGGCGCAGTTTGTCGAACCATCGATTGTCGAACAGACTGGGTCCGCCGCAAGCGAGGCTGCCACCCTGGTTGAAGAAATGCGCGCGGATGCGATTTCGGTCACCGAGAGTGATCCTCGCGAAACATCAGAGACAGAGAAAACGACTCCGATCAAACACTTAATGACGTCTAATCCGGAAGTACTTCACGAGACCGACTCGGTAGCGGAAGCCCTGAACAGAATGTCGCTCGGCCGCTATCGCCATATTCCGTATCTAAAGTCCGACGGCACCTACGCCGTCGCGTCAATCAAAAGCGTCCTCAAATACATCGCTCAGGAAGACTGGTAGCAACCTGTCAGAACCACCTGCGTGAGCGGGTGGAGCCGGCACTAGTAAGACCTATTCGTCCGATTGGTCCTATGTTCTGCCTGCATGGCCCAGAGCAAGATCGCCGAAGCCGTGCCATCCATCGTCGGTTCATTAGTCGAGTAATCGCTAATATCGTCGTGATAGACAGCTCGCTCGTCCTGAAAAGGTGCAAATGGATCGGGTTCCCTAATGGTCACCCCTCTCAGCGTCTGGAAGACTTTTCGGTAAACTGGTCCATCAACCAAACCTCCTCGCACCGTCCGTTTTAGAATCGCAATACCGAAAAGATGAACGTCTTGCGGCGAAACACCGGCAGCGGGAATACCGGTGAACATGGAAACGCCCCAGGGATTGCGACCCAATAGCCAGTCTCGCTGCCTCGCGGCAAACTTACTGTAACGCGCATCGCCAGTCATGGCCTGGTAAGCGTCGCATTGGGTCGCGAGGGCAACCATCAGATTATTTGAACACCAGATAAAATGAACCCCGGCGCCGTAGGGATTGCTTTCGCCAGAGCGAGAGGAATGCTCGATGCCTTCACGATAATACCCCGCCAGTTGTTTCTTGAATTTCGTGTCGACCAGATCGTAAAGCCGGAAGTGGCCCAGGTTCATGAAGGGATAGTATTGATAATGACCTGCCTCGGTTCGTCCCATCCACGATTCGGCGGCCGCCTGTGCCGCATACCGCCGAGCGTCGCTTAGGTAGCGCGATTGTCCCGTCGCTCGGTATAACTCCGCGGCGCCCCATTCCATATCGTCGGCCCAGGTGGTTTCTGCGTACCGATAGGGCGCGCCATACGAATTACCCTGTTGCACTCCTTCTTTCGCCTGGCCCATTGCGTAGACTTCTTCTCCGGCACGCAGCAGCTTTTCCGCGAAACCACGCAGACCGGGATTGGGTTTCCAGATCCGATCATCCTTCCAGGTTTGATAACCGAGTGCCATCGCGGCCGCGTATCGGCCGGCAAGGTTCGCAACACCTGTGGATTCGCTCTGATACTGCTTAAGCCCCTGGGGACGGCCATCGGCGAAATAGACTACCCGGTAGCGGCCAGCACCCCAGCCGTAATCCACCGTTTCTTTGTGCGGCAGCCGAAAGCCTTTGTGATCGCGATCATCGGCCACCTGGTGATAAAGCTGGTCCGGAGCCGGATGCAGCTTCAACATCCATTCGAGCCCCCAACGCGCTTCGTCGAGAATGTCGGGAATACCGTTCATCCACGGCTGGCCCAAATCGTTGAAACGATCAGCAAAGACCGTTGACGCCGGCTTATCTCCCACTTCTCCTCGTTCCTCTTTGCGGTCCTTTGCGACTCCTTTGCGTTCTTTGCGGTTAACTTTTTTGCTGTGATCCGTACTCGCCAACTGGTAAGCAAGCAACATTTGCGCGGCCGCGTTGCTGGTCGTCAGCAGATACTTCAACTGATCTCCCGCGTCATGCCAGCCGCCAGTGGCATTGAGATACGTGCCTGGCGGCTGCGGTCCATAAGCGGTGCGTCCATCAAAAGGGTGACAGGCCTCCTCGACAAACGGGTTGTAGCCACAGCGTTGCTGCCGCATAAACTCCAACAGTTGATCAGGCACGTCCGCGTATAGTTTTGAGCTGATATCGACATGCGACGAGTTGACGAATGTGACCGAGGATGACTCACCCGCCGGCGCTTCTGTTATCAGTTGAATAGAGTAGCTACCCTCTGCTTGAAGTCCGCTGAAATCCAGTTCTGCATGATGAACAAATTGCCCCCATCCGCCAGGGATCGGAACAGTGCGCCCTTCGAATACAGCTTTATTCGTAACAGCGTTAACCACGCGGAATGAGGCAGGCAAAGGTGTTCGTGAAAAAGCGACTGCGGTCTTGATGTCGCGGGGTGAAAACCCAAGCTGATTGAGCCGCACGTAAACCTGCTCGCTTGTAACCACCGCTTGGCCGCTCGGGTTGACGCTATGAGCACTCGGCGTCGCTAGATTAGCGGAGACTAACAGCGAGATGAGCAGGAACAGGAAGGCAGGACGCTCGCATGGCCTTTTCAGTTTTGGGCAAGATTTCATTTGCTGCGTTTGGTTTAATTCGGACTATCGAACTTCTAGCCGCAATGAACAATTCGCGGAGGATTCTATCCGAGTTGCCAAAGGCGAAGCTACGCTCGTCATCACAGATAAATTCGTTTAAGCGGTTCTCAATGATTCTGCGGCTCGCCGCATTCCTTGTGGTAAGGCTACGCCTTACCGAGAGCTTCTTTTCGAATTGAGGCTATGCCTCCGCAAGTTGCCTCGGAGGCGGAGCCTCAAAGGAAAAGGGGATCCCGGAAAGGCATAGCCTTTCCGCACGGAAGGCGGCAAAGCCGCAGGCGACCAGATTGGTAATATTGACCAATGGTGTGAATTCTATCCGACGGAGTCAAAAGCAGGCCACATTGAGGCGACTGAGTCGGAAACATTCATTGAAGCGCAAGTCCCCTTCGATTCCCCCGTTCAATAACGGAACCGGGACAGCTCCCCGTCGTGGTTGTTAGTTCTAATAAGCGAATCCATACTGGAGTCTAATCAACCGGGAACGCTGAAACGACACTCATATGCTGAAAACAATTATCTCAATCGCGCTATTCGGCTTTCTTTATCTCCTCCCTTCGACAGCACAACAGGCTGATTACTCCAGACTCAGGTCGGAAGCGGAACAGTTTTACGCCTCAGGCTCGTACGCGCGGGCCAACGAGGTCTACAGCAAAGTCGACAAAGCTGCCTTATCGCCGGCAGACGCACGTTGGGTCGAGTTCCGACTCGCCGACACCTCATGGCGGGCTCAGGCTGGGACCCAAACCGCCGACAACACGAAATTTGAGCAAGCCCAGAAGCAACTAGAGGAACTGATCCGCACGAACGACAAAGACGACGAACGTGACCTCGTCTGGGCCGAAGCCCACGAATCGCTTGCCGACCTTTTCTGGACGCGACGAGATCAGATGAACTGGGGCGCCGCCTGGCCCCACTACCAGGCGGCGCTCGATTGGTGGGCCGGTCGGCGTGAGATCGATCAAGCCCGTGCCCGTTATTTGAGAATTGTCTTCAAAGCTGCCGAACCACCCCGCCCGAACGAGTATTACTACTACACTTACTACGGCAACTACATCCCTCTCGACATTCTCGAGAACGCCCTCAAGATCAGCACGAGCGCGAATGACCAGGTACACCTGCATTTCCTCATCGCGATGACCATGCGTTACGCGGGTGGTGATTGGGAGCAGAAGCAGCGCGTGCCTGAAGAGTTTGAAGCTGCGCTGAAATCGGGCAAGCAAACCGATTGGTATGACGATGCCCTGATCTATTACGCCGAATGGATGAACGGCAACGGCCGAGTGCGCCAGGTAGAAAACGGCCACTGGCAACAGGAACCCGATTACGATAAGGCCCTCGAACTGTTTCGCCGGCTGACCACGGAATTCGCCAAAGGTGAAACTCGCTACTACGATCAGGCGATTCAGCAAATCAGGCAGATTACCGAGCCGACCCTCAGCGTCAGCGCTTCCAACATATTTCTGCCCGACTCCGAAATCCAGTTTGCTCTGAACACTCGCAACCTCAAGCGCGTCGATTTAGCACTTTACAAGATCGACCTTACGCGGGATGTGCGCTTCGGAAAGAACTTCGAACTGGATGAAGGCGATACCGACGAAAATGGCAACTGGATTCAGAAGCTGCAAACGACGGGCGCCGCGGTTAAGGCATGGTCGAAAAACATAGGCGGCAGCAGCGGTGACGGTGGCCATAAGCCCTTCAGTGAATACGTGCGCGTAGAAGGCAAACTCCCGGTCGGTGCCTATTTGCTCGAGGCCAAAAACGGTTCACTATCCGCGCGTGACCTTTTGTTGGTGACGGACGCCGCGTTGGTCGTTAAATCATCTTCAAAACAGGCACTCGCCTACTTCAGCAATGCACTGTCAGGCGCGCCGATCGCAAACGCCAACATTGCGCTTTGGGAGAAGTATTACGAAAACAGCAAATGGCATTGGCGCAAGCTCCGGCAAACAACCAACAGCGACGGTCTGGCTCCCTTCACCCTCAAAAGCATTGCCAGCTATCGCAACCTTCTGGTTACCGCCGAGTACAACAATCGCCAGGCATTCTCCCTCGCAAATGCCAACGGCAATAGTAGCAACGAAGCGTGGCGGATTTACGCGTTTACCGATCGCCCCGCTTATCGGCCAAAGGAAACCGTCCAGTGGAAATTCATCGCGCGCCGCTTTGGAAACGGAGTCTATTCAACTCCGGCGAACCAACTGGTTACATATCAGATTACCGACCCTCGCGGCACGAAGGTAACTGAAGGCAAAGTGACCCTCAACGAATTCGGCAGCGCCTGGGGCTCGCTCGAACTCACTGAACAATTACCACTCGGTGAATACAACATTCAGTTCTCGGACAACGGGAGCAGCATCGGTAGCGCCAGGCTATTTCGCCTGGAAGAATACAAGCTGCCGGAATTCAAAGTCTCAGTACAAACTCC
>JANNJZ010000350.1:0-17918 GCA_031396065.1 Pyrinomonadaceae bacterium
AAACGCTCAACGCATTTAGCAGAGGACGGCGGCGACAGGTCGCCGAATACCAAAGCGGTAACAGGTTACCGCACTCCAAATTGACGCATTCCAAACGGACTGCGATTTTGTTTCGTCGTGATCCCACCGATAAATCGGTGGGCTATTTTCATTCGTCCGCTGCGGACTGAACGACACTCCCGATACAAGAATCATTGCATCAAGCAATCGGTACGGTGTATAAGCCTCACGTTCCTTGCGCGCTCATTCACCCTCTAGCCTCCCGGGAGTGCCCTTGCCATGAAGCTCCGCTTACTTCTGCTCCTGATAGTCTTTGTTTGCAGCCTTTCAGTTCCGCTTAATGCTCAGACACCCCGGTATGCACGCGTCATTTCGGCAAACGCGAACTTGCGCGACACACCTTCAATTGCTGGCGGGAGTGAACATGAAGTTGCCGAGGGCACGCTCGTCAAAGTGTTGGACGAGAAGCTTCCCTGGTATGTAGTGCGAGTCGTCAATCGTGTCGGTTGGATGCACGGCAACACCATCGAATTCATCAGCATTCAAGACTCACCCTCTGAGCCCCAAAGCCAGCAGTTGATTCTGTCCAAGCAAGCTCAATCCCCGACTCCAGCCCCGCGTCGCGAAAGCTCCTCCGTTACACCCAACGGCAGCGCAGGAGGTTCCGTCATACGCAACACAGATCGAGGCTATATCAGAGGACCACGGGGTGGTTGCTACTACCTCAGCGGTTCAGTTCGAAAGGTTTATGTAGATCGGAGTTTGTGCAATTAGCCGAACACCGCCACTGTCCAAAAAGGATCAGTGTTTCTCCGAAAGAACCTGAACCCTCGGCGCCGAGTCTGAAGGAGGATCAGCATGAAAGAACAATTCATGACGCAAAGGTTTTGGATCGAGATCGGCATAGCCGGGGGAGTATGTCTAATCGTCTGGATCGCCTCTAAGTCTTACAACACGGCCGCGGAAAAGGACATAAAGGTCGATTATTTTCGCATTCCCACGAGCAATGCCCTCGTCGTACTTGGGCTTCTGGTTCCAATAATGGTTGGCCTGGCGTCCTATCTTTATGTCAACAACCCAGAGGGGAAATACGCGTCGCTACTCGCAACAATTGTTGTGATGTTCATCGTCTTGGTAGTTGCTATTTGGGAAACCTTCGCGCTTCTGAAAAAAGGAGACACCGCAGACACAATAAAAATCCAGTTGCCTGCTGACCGACGGTACATCACAGCAATGGGCTTGATGTACGCTCTTCTCCTTCTCGGTCTGTTCTACTTTGCTATGTTTTTCCTGTTTGAGCTGCCACCGAAGGCAGTTGTTAACAAGCCACAGGCTTTTGGCCAAGCTGGATATAGCTTACTGAAACCAAACCCCAGGATCGACCAGACGAAAGATGAAATCCTCAAGGCTTGGGGCCAACCCACCGGTGAGGATCTTTCCAAGCGGACACTGCTTTATGAGGCGAATCATTCGGTGATACAACTAACTTTCGACGAGAACCAAAAGCTTGTAGAGATCAATGACAGGAGGAAATGAACATGACCCCGGAACACTACATCGCGCTGATTAAAGAGAAATACCCTGATGAAGATCCGAATGACGTGCTAACAATGATCGAGACCCTAGCAAGAGCAAGAGCTGAGGCCAGAGGCGCAGATATCTCTCGCGACGATCTTGAGTTTGCGGGAAAAATTCTTTGTGTGATTTTCGATCCGATTAAGTTCAAGATCGTCAGTTTCTCGAGTCAAACGAAGTCGCTGCGGCGCTCATATAGAGGCATAGCTGATTCTGCTGATCTACAGGATACTTTCAGGGAATCACTTAGACCCGAGTTAGTATCGGCGGGGAAAGCTTCTGCGGCAATAGAGGCGGGGGTTGAGGCATTATTCCGCCTGCCCGCAACTGCCGGCGAGGACGAGGAGCGCAACGACTTCACGCTTGACGAGAGCTAGGCACGTCTTAGATTGATTTCAGCTGGAGAGCTGTAGTGAAATAGAATCCTAGCCTTCAAGTGAGTATTACCGGCGCCGCTGCGGCTGCCTCCTCATGTTCTCTTCCGACCACATGTCGCCAACACGCACCATTAAGCCATCAGGTGCGGCATAGTGACGTTTTGATAGAAAAAGGCTTCGATAGCTCTCCGCATTGCGTTCTTAGCGCCAGGAAGACTCATTCAAGTCGGCTCCTCTTCTTCTTGGGACTTCACTCCATTTCTCTCTGAGCGAATTCGTTCCAGAAGGACCGAAGCGGGTTCGTCGTTGGGGTCTTGGGGGACGAGTTCGCCGCGGAAGGCTTTGGCGAGGATGGATTGCGTGAGCTTGTCAACGTGCGCTTTGGCGGCACGGTAACGAGCTTCGATTGCATCGGCGGTTTTGAAGAGGGCTTCGACGCGACGGACAATTTCTTATTGTTCAGGAAGCGGCGGAAGGCCGACAACCACGTCTCGAATATTTTCCAAGTTCAATCCAGGCTTTCCTTGCCCGTAAGCAGCCGTTTGCAGTTGCTTCCGTCCGTGCGAGGGACTAATCACGGAATAAAACAAAAACTTGCTGAGATGCAAATCCAACAATCGAACCAAAGCCACGTGTTGGCTTACGTACGCATTCTCAAGCGGTTTGTCGATCAAGGCGGACTTAGTAACGTTCGCACCAGTAATGGTGACAAGCAAGTCGTATTGTCGAACTTTTGTTCGCAATCCTTCGGCGCGGCCTGGAAGCTTAACAAAAGCGATGTCTTCCAAGTTGAGGAGGTCAGAGTTGATGTTTTGTGCCCGGATAAATATAGAACCTGAGTCCGAGTAATATTTCGCCCATCCCCGTGAACCGCTAGTCACAAGTGCTGTTAATGTGCCAAGTCGAGTGCCTCGCCAATTGCGTGGACACGCCTGGTCGTCTTCGAGATCCGTTTCAGCCTTAACCGGGTAGGGTTCAAGGTTGCGATGCTTCGCGCGCCAATCAGCGGTAAGTCGCCCTGAACACGCGGCCGCGAGAACGGATTGCCGAAACCGCTTCAGGATGTGCGGGATGGTTGCGAGTCGGTCCTGCGCCGCGTCCACTCGGCTCAACAGCTTTTCCAACTTCGCCACGATGCGGCGTTGTTCGTTGAGTGGCGCAAGTAAGATGTCGGTGCTTAACAACTCGTCTTTAGGTAGAGTTGATTGGTTAACCCAATGCTTACATTTGTGGTCAAAGTCTCCATTCTTCCAAAGTAGCCACAGCTGATGCAAAAGGTATTTGCTTTCAAGGGCATTTGGATTGACCCTTAGTCGTGTTAGGTGATTACTAAAAGCAAAGTCGCCGTCCAAATCAAACAGCGCAGATTTTCCAACGAGCTTCCCGCTGTTAGTAGTGCAAATCAGCACATCGCCATTTTTCAAGTAGTGATTATGTCCAGCGAGAGACCGCGGGACCGTGCGGAGGAGTCCCAGATTTAACTTTCCATCTACACTGATGTTGTTCATTCGTAGATGGGACAGTCCGCCTTTAACATCCTTCTTCCCGGAAGCAAAACCGGCTTGGATATCCTCGATTGCGTCCTTGAGTCTGCAAGTGGTCCATCCTTCGGGTAACTCACTCATGCCGCGACTGCTTCCTCTTTCTCAATCAAACTCATAATCCCTCTCACATCATCGACCACGGGGCTCGTCTACGTATCGGTTCAAGCTACAAACCGAAGGTGTGGCGTAGTGCCGCGTCCACCTCTGTCATTGGTAGACTGCCAAGCACCGAATTGATCTCAGCATTAGCAACCGTCACAAGATTGTCGGTCATAATCACCGAATCGAGACGCAGCCCTGCGCCGATGCCAGCGGGTGAAGATGCCATCACTGTCACACGACTTGGATGGTTGGCGCGTACCATCTTGCTGGTAATCATCGCCACTACTGTTTGCGCTAACCCTGTATCTAAGTTGTCGGCTTGAATGACCGGGGCGGGACGACGTTTGGCCGTTGTTAGGTTTGAGTTAGGAAAAAGTACGCGAACCACTGCGCCGCGCTCAATCAACATCGTAGATGTCCATTTCGGGATCGTTCCAATCCTCAAATGTGGTGAGGCGGGCGCGAAGGTCGGCGGCTTGCTCGCGGCTGATGCCAAGCGCGAGCAAGTCAATCTCTTTCCGCTGACCATTTCCGGCGGTCGAGGGAAAGCCCGCCGAGTCTTCGTGACGAACGTTCTGCTCCAAATTCTCGACGAACTCCAGGACCTGCTGCTGTTGTTCAGCTGGCAAGCTATGGACTTTTTCTTGAATGGCTTCTTCTACGTTCGCCGACATAAGTCTTCTCCTATTGGGTCTTACTCATGGGTGAATTCTAATCGACGAAATAGCGTTAATCAAACTTCTTACGCGGCAACGCCTTCCTCTTTTTCGAGCAGTGCCACAATGTCCCTAAGGTCATCCACCACCCCTTCAAGCTCCGGTAAGAGCGATGTCTGACGATTGCGGTGAATCTCTTGCGGGTCTTGAACCCAGGGTTTCAAGGCAAACACTTCCGCCCCACGCGGGCTGCCCGCGTGGCGACCCGCCTGGGCTGGAATTGGCGAACGCCTTCAGCGTTATTCGGACGTTGACTCAAAGGTTGAAGCGCGTTCCGACTTCCAGTCTCCGCGGCAATTGTGCTGAGGTTGCGTGGCCGAAGAACGGCTAGGTCTGCACGCCATTGAACACACCCAGATTTGTGTGGTTGAAGAGATTGAATGCCTGGGCATAGAGCTCGAGGCGAAATCTCCTCGTGCCGGGCATCGACATTGAAGGGGCCGCCGCGCCGTCCTCGCCCCCCGCCGCCCGGCTCAAGGGACAGTTCTGATTTATCCGAACGTGCGGGCTCTGGGAGCCTACGCTTGTTCGCCTTGCTCTTATCCTTGAACTGTTCCTTATCTATGGTTGGGATGAGGGACGGAGTGAAAGTCTTTGAGGCCATTTTGGAAACCAATAATCTAGAAAACCTGAACGAATCTACTGTTGAAAATCTAGCGACCGAGCCGGGTTGGGCGAAGGCCGTAGTTTGAAGCGGTCTGAACGAGAACTTAAACTGGTTGGCGAGACATCGAGCGTAGTAGACTCTCAACGATCGTTTGTTTTGTAACTTGCAAGTTTCGGTACGGTGGGACAAACCCTGCCGTAATGTCCTTGACGGAGGAATGTCTCTCTCCTACATGAATTCAAAACAAAACATGAACCCAGCAGCTACCAAACCGAGGGCCGTGTCGTCCTCTGAATCACCGGCAAAGGTCGCCCTGCCGAGAAACTTGCGTGACCAAAAGCACCTGCTCTTTAATCGCGAGTTAAGCTGGATTGAATTCAATCGACGCGTCCTGGAGGAAGCCCGTGATCACAGGCATCCCTTACTCGAACGTCTGAAGTTTCTGGCCATATTCTCCAGCAATCTGGATGAGTTTTTTATGATCCGGGTATCCGGGTTGCAGGAAGCGCTGGAGGCCGGCATCACTGACACTTCACCCGACGGGATGAAGCCTGACGAACAATTGAAAGAGATCAGAACGCGACTGATGCCGTTGTTGGATAGTCAGATTCAGTGTTTGAACACAGACATCCTGCCGGCTTTAGCTGCCAATGGAATTGTTATTCGCCCTTACCGAGAGCTCAGCAAACGTGAGAAACATTTCGCCAATGCATATTTTCGGGACAACGTCTTTCCGATTCTGACGCCGCAAGCAGTCGACACCGGCCATCCGTTCCCTTACATATCGAATCTCAGCCTGAATATTGGAGTGATGGTGGCCCAGCCGGAAGTCAAGAAAGGCGTCGAGCCGACAGGCTCGGTGAGAAGTGCACGATTTGCCCGCGTCAAGCTTCCGCCCAGCGTGCCTCGCCTCATACCGGTTGATGAAAAAGGATGTCGATTCACTCTTCTGGGCAGTGTGATTGCGGCTAACCGAGAAACCCTGTTTCCCGGCATGCGCACGGGAAAGTGTCACCTGTTTCGGGTCACACGCGACGCCGACTTCGAGATTAAAGAAGACGAAGCAGGTGATCTGCTGCGCACGATGCAACAACACGTCCGACGGATGCGGTTCGGCCATGGAGTCCGGCTCGAAGTCGCAGCAAAAATGCCGGAGGAAATGATCAGCTATCTGACTGCGGCGCTGACGTTGACGCCCGCAGACGTCTACCTCATCGATGGACCACTCAACGTTCCCGATCTAATGCACCTGTATGATTCGGACAACTACTCGAATCGCCCAGAGTTGAAGGACCGCCCATTGCAGTTGACTGTTCCGTCCGCATTAACCGAGCCTGGGTGTGTCTTTGATGCAGTCAAGCGACAGGATGTATTACTGCACCACCCTTACACGGCGTACAGCACCGTCACGGACTTTATCAAGACCGCGGCTGCCGATCCGCAGGTGGTGGCCATTAAGATTTGCCTGTATCGCACCGGGCGCAACTCACCCATCGTGCGAGCGCTGATTGAAGCGACTGAACAGGGGAAACAGGTGGCGGCGCTGGTTGAACTGAAGGCGCGTTTCGATGAAGAGAGCAATATCGAATGGGCGCGTCGGTTGGAAGAGGCTGGCGTCCATGTCGTCTACGGGATGGTTGGCCTGAAGACTCACTGCAAACTGACTCTGGTGGTGCGCCGCGAAGGCAAATCATTGCAAAGATACGTTCATCTGGCCACTGGTAATTACAATCCGACGACCTCACGTATATACACGGATCTGGGGATCCTCAGCGCTGATGAGGCGATGACCACGGACGCCACAAATCTGTTCAATTCACTGACTGGCTTCTCCCGCTTTTCGGATTATGGCTGTTTACTGATAGCACCCCTACACCTGCGAAAACGAATGGTAAAACTAATTCAGCGCGAGGCGGCAAATGCAAAGGCGGGCCGGCCCGGGCGGATCATCGCCAAGATAAACAGTCTCACCGATTTGGCGATTGTTCGCGCGCTCTATGCCGCCTCTCAAGCTGGCGTTTCAATCGATCTAATCGTCCGTGGCATCTGCATGCTGCGCCCCGGGCTTCCCGGCGTCTCGGCAAATATTCGGGTGCGCAGCATCGTCGGTCGCTTCCTCGAGCATAGCCGTCTCCTGTATTTTGCAAACAACGGCGAGGAAGAAGTCTTCATTGGCAGTGCTGATTGGATGTATCGCAATCTCAGTCGGCGGGTTGAGGTGATGGCTCCAATCAAGAACGAACAATTGAAAGCGTATTTGAAAGACACGGTGTTAGCCTCGTATCTAAGAGACAACGTCAATGCGAGAGAACTTAGAGCCGATGGCACCTATGTACGCGTCAAGCACCGTGAAGCAGAGAAACGATTCGATTGTCAGCTGGAGTTTGAGACAACCGGATTTGAATCGGTTGTGTCATGATTGGCAGCTAACTTTTGACCTCATCAAATGCCCATTTGCCGAGGTTCGAGCGCTGGCTTTCAGGTGCTTCGTGCGAGCGTTAGTAAAGGCGGGTCAAGAGAATTCCCCGGACCTGCGTGTTTGAAGCATCGCCAACAGTAGCGCCGCTGCAGACACGGAAACACCGTGTAGTCGAGCGGAGACTTGATGCACCGCTGAACACCAAGAAATCAAGGTGTGCGTGGCGTTTGGCTGAGGCCCTGTCTTGAAGCGGAGAATCATTCCACATCGCGTTTCGTAGCCACACGCTTTGGGTTTCCCATACACCTGTTTTGGTTAATCGGTGCAGTGCATCGGTTAAATGGCGTGCGATTCACAGGCTAATTACAGTTGTTTGCATGGCCCTCTAATTGCTCTGAGTAACGCCATGACAAACACTGACGTCTTTCCTCTTTGGTCAGGTAATAAAGCTGCGGTCAACGCTGAGATTCAGGCGGCGCCATTGTCGGATCATGCCCTCGCTAGCTCCGCTGGCCGTGGCGACATAGGAGCTTTCGAGCAATTGTATGCGCGACATAATCGCCGGGTTTATTCGTTATGCCTTCGCATGACCCAAAATGCTGCAGAGGCGGAGGATCTTGCTCAAGAGGCTTTCATTCAGCTCTTTCGCAAAGTAGGAAGCTTTCGCGGCGATTCTGCTTTTACCACCTGGCTGCACCGTCTGACGGTCAATCAGGTCTTAATGCACTTCCGAAAGAGAAGCGTGAAGCTTGAGCGCACAACTGAAGAAGGTGAAACTCCGATCCAGATTGTCCGCGGCACGGAGAATCCAAACAGCATGACAGTGTTGGATCGGATTAGCCTGGACAGGGCGCTTAAGCAATTGCCGCCGGGCTACCGTTCAGTGTTTGTTCTCCATGACATCGAGGGTCATGAGCACGAAGAGATTTCGAAAATACTCGGCGTTGCAGTAGGTACATCCAAGTCTCAGCTGCACAAGGCACGTATGAAACTGCGGCGGCTCTTGCAAAAACAGACGCCCGAAAACTCCCCCGCATAACTAAGAGCCGAGCACAGCTTCAGATAGCCGCGGTCTCAGTCCTCATCATGCCGCTGTTAGTTAGGGCGAAACGAAAAGTCGCCAGCGGGATTAGCAGCCGCCCTTCGATGGCCCTCCAAACAAACCGAGCTTTTTACTGTCTGTCAGCCATTCTTCTCCAGCGGACTCTGGTTGAACGCCTTGCTTGCTTGGTTGGTTGGTGGTCCGATCCAGCAATGACTTCGACGACGCCAGGAATGATCGCTTTGATGGAACACCATCAAATCACTCCTACCTGCAAACATTGGCCTTTCACCTCGGTTGTCGACTCGGAAACAAATTCAATACAATGGATCCATTGCATTCAATTCTACGCGGGCTTGATGGCGTCCGTGGCGTGAGCATCGGCTTTGCCTTGGTGTCCTGCAAATTACTATGGAAATAAGAAGACGAGTTTTGGCGTCCGGTGTTTTATTGATGATGGGCATAATATCTTCGCCGATCCCGGTATTTCCCGGGCCGCTTCTGAAGTGGCAAACCCCTGATGCTGCAGTTGCCGTGTCGACTGAGGCCACGCCAGCGGTCGTCGCTTTCGAGAAGCGCGCCAAGGCATACTCCGAACTGCGCGAGGCGATTGAAGGGGGAATGCCGAAACTCTCCAAAGAGAGTACGCCCGAACAGATACAGGCGCACATGACCTCTTTCACAGAGAAAGTGAGGGCTGCCAGGGCCGGCGCAAAGCCCGGTCAGATATTCACCCCGGACATAGCCCGCCACATCCGTGCAACAATCAAGACAGAGTTCAAAGGGAGTGATAGACGCGAGCTGCGCGAAACGGTTCTTGAGGCGGACACAAAGGGCGTGCCCCTGCGGGTTAACTACACTTATCCGAGTTCCAAAGAGTTGGTGGAGATGCCGCCCAAGCTCTTGCTGAAACTCCCTAAGTTGCCGAAGCAGTTGAGGTATCGATTCGTTGGTCGGAACATGCTGCTGGTCGACAGGGAAAATGGTTTGATTATTGATTACATGGTCGACGCGCTTCCGTAGGCGTGCAAGGGGGGAAATAGTGCTGCGTTTTATTCCGTCACTGTTAACAGTCGCCGTCTTAACCGTCGGCGGCTTAATCGAAAATGTTCGTGGTCAAAATACTTCACGCGTTCCCGCCACAGGATCGACGGTAGCTACGGTCGGTTCGCCCGTCAAAATCAGTCTCCCTTTGGGAGAGGGCTCGGTGCGGTTCGCGGTCGTCGGCGACACCGGAACCGGCACGAAGCAGCAGCAACAGTTGGCCGACGTGATGACTCGGTACAGGGGGGCCTTTCCCTTCGAGTTTGTCCTCATGACGGGCGACAACATGTACGGCGCGGAGACGCCGGCGGATTTCGACCGAAAATTCGAGAACGTCTACCGGGCCCTGCTCGACGATAAGGTTTTGTTTTACGCGGTGCTCGGCAACCACGACGAGTCGAACCAGCGATTCTACAAGCACTTCAACATGAAAGGTGAGGAGTATTACCGCATCAACAGAGGTAACGTCTCCTTCTACGCGCTCAACAGCAACTACATGGAAACGCGTCAGCTGAAGTGGCTGGAGAACGAGTTGGCAAACGACAAATCCGAATGGAAAATCGCCTTCCTTCACCACCCGCCTTACTCGTCGGGCGGGAAGCACGGATCCTCCTTAGCCGTGCGCGAAGTAGTCGAGCCCCTCTTCCTTAAATACGGCGTGAACGCGGTCTTCGCCGGCCACGACCATTTCTACGAGCGGGTCAAGCCACAGAAGGGCATCTACTATTTCGTCTCGGGAGCGGGAGGTAAATTAAGGCCGGGTGACGTGAAGAAGGGCTCGCCGCTGACGGCGGTGGGTTATGACAAAGACATGTCCTTCATGCTCCTCGAGATTGCCGGCGACCAACTACACTTCCAGGTCATCTCGCGCACCGGTGATACGGTGGATTCCGGAGTCTTAGCTAACCAGCGAAAGAAAAGCGCGAATACTGCTAATTGAGCTTCCTAACCTCTATTCGTGGTTGGCGGAACAAACATTTTCATTCGTTTCGTTCGAGGCGGCTGAACAGATCCTAACATCGGCTTCCTGCTGTAATCATGAGCCATCTCTACCCGGGGTGGCGGTCGCGGAATTATCGAACTTCGACCCCCTCCTAAGGCCCACCGGTTCACTACCACAAAAGAGGTACCCGAATTTACCCCGATCTCTGGATTCGCACGTCTTGAGCTCGGGGTAAATTGTTTTCGTTTTCACGGACGCAAGCATTTGGAAAGAGGTCACACTGCAAAGACTATTTACCGCTTTTCCGGACGGATGGGCCGGCATTGCGCTCCTGCTGCTCCGAGTGGTGGTTGGATTGACTCTGCTGGCTCAAGGCGTGGCCTACTCCAGGAACTGGAGTAGCTTGACGCTGACGGGCCTGGTAATCGCTACGCTCTGCCTTGCCAGTGGGATTTGCCTGATTGCGGGATTGCTGACGCCGCTCGCTTCCACGCTTACGATTCTTGGCAGTATTGGACTTGCATTCTCCTGGTTATCCCTGCCGGCGCATGATGTTCTCACTGGGAACCTTGTAGTCGTCAACCTGATTGTAATGGCTATTGTGATAGCGATCATGGGACCAGGCGCTTTCTCGCTTGACTCGCGAATGTTCGGACGCCGGGAGATCGTCATACCTGCGAGTGGGCGAACATCTTCAGCCAAAACATATAAGTAAGGAGTTCTGATGAAAGACCTGAAAGAATCAAGACCCGGATCGATGATCACTACCCGTGACGGCACGCAGATCTACTACAAAGATTGGGGCGAAGGACCGCCAATTGTCTTCTCGCATGGTTGGCCTTTGACCGCAGATGATTGGGACGCGCAAATGCTGTTCTTCGGCCAGCAGGGTTTCCGTGTCATCGCTCACGACCGGCGTGGTCATGGCCGCTCAAGCCAGACGTGGGACGGCAACGAGATGGACACCTATGGCGACGATCTTGCTGCGCTGACCGAGAAACTCGACCTGAAGAATGCGATTCACGTCGGACACTCTACGGGCGGCGGCGAGGTGGCCCGTTACATAGGTCGACATGGCACTGGACGTGTTGGGATGGCCGTGCTCATCGGCGCGGTCCCGCCTCTTATGTTGAAGACGGAGAACAACCCCAGTGGTTTGCCCATCTCTGTCTTCGACGAGATACGAGCTGGAGTCGCCGGAGACCGCTCGCAGTTTTACAAGGACCTGACGCTGCCCTTCTATGGATATAACCGGCCAGGCGCGAAGATTTCTGAGGGCGTACGTGAGCATTGGTGGTTACAAGGCATGATGGGAGGGATTAAGCCCCATTACGATTGCATCAAGGCTTTCTCCGAGACGGACTTCACCGAGGACCTTAAGAAGTTTGACGTGCCCACGCTCATCCTTCATGGCGACGACGACCAAATTGTGCCCATCGGAGCATCGGCCCTAATGTCCGCAAAGATCGTCAAGAACGCGCAGCTCAAAGTCTATCAGGGGTTTCCGCATGGGATGTGCACAACCAATCCTGAGCAGGTCAACGCTGATCTTCTGACGTTCATCAAGGGCGAAAAAGCCGCGTCTGCTTGATGACAAGGTTCTTAATCGGCTGCACTCGTTTCGCCGTAAGATTTTTACCGGAATCACATTAACCAAGACTGATGGCCTTCATTAGACGGCCGGCCTTTTTCCAGGAGGAAATTGCAATGACGCAAACATCCAGTTACACGATGAGTGAAAAAAAATTCGCGGGGGTAGGTGGTCTTAATATTTTCGTCCGGTCATGGCGTCCAGACGTGGCTAGCGGTACCGTTGTCATCGTCCACGGCTTCAACTCACACAGTGGTCAATATCAATGGGTTGGCGAACAGTTCGTATCCAGGGGGCTTGCCGTGTATGCGCTTGATCTGCGCGGACGGGGCAGATCAGACGGCGAACGCTATTATGTGGAGAAAATAGAAGACTACGTTGATGACGTAGCCACGCTGGTGAGGACGGCAAAATCGGAGAATCCGGGTCTACCGGTTTTCGTGCTTGGTCACAGTGCGGGGGGCGTCGTGTCCTGTGTTTACACACTCGACCACCAATCCGAGATCGACGGGCTGATCTGCGAAAGCTTTGCTTACGAACTGCCGGTGCCGGATCTGGTTCTTTCGTTTCTCAAAGGCTTAAGTCACATCACCCACCACACGCACGTCTTTAGCTTGAAGAATGAAGACTTTTCCCGCGACCCGGAGGTTGTCGAGTCAATGAATAATGACCCGCTCATTAAGGGCGAGTCTCAGCCGGCGCAGACCGCGGCCGTGATGATTAACGCGAGTGAGCGACTGAGCAATGAGTTTCCGCTGATCACCCTTCCAGTCTTAATCTTGCACGGCACGGATGACAAGGCGACAAAGCCGAGCGGCAGCCGTCATTTTTACGAGCAAGCGGGTTCGACCGACAAAACCCTGAAGCTATACGAGGGACACTTCCACGACCTGCTCAATGACATCGACAAGGAACTCGTCATGGCGGAGATCGAGGGCTGGATTGAAGCGCGCCTGCACGTAAGCGAGACGGCCGGCGCCGTGTCTGGGGCGAAAGCATGAACAGTGATTGGGCCAGATTTGACGTTCAGCGAAGACTTCAAACGGCGGACCCAGTCTAGCCCGCTACCGCGAGCTAAGGGGTTAATCCTGCTCAAACAAATACCTATTGTTGACCAGATACTGCATGCACACGCTAATGAGCTGGGCAAAGATTTTACTGCCTACCGAAATCACACTTACCGCGTCGTGAATTTATGCGTTGCTCTCCGCTTGGGAGATCTCGCGCACCTGGAAAAGATCGCGACCGCCGCGGCATTTCACGACCTGGGCATATGGACGGATCGTACGTTTGACTACCTACAGCCATCGGTCAGATTAGCCTGCGACCACCTGACTCACTCCGGTAAACCGGAATGGTCCTCGGAGATCACGGAAATGATTCTTCATCACCACAAGATTTCTCGCTATCGAGGGAATCAGGATTGGCTAGTGGAGACACTTCGCCGAGCAGACTGGATTGACGTTTCGATGGGACTGTTTACCTTTGTGCTGTCGCGTAAACTCATAAGAGAAATTCGCTCGACATGGCCCAGCGCAGGTTTTCACCAGCGGCTCGTAGAGTTGGAGATCACCCATTTGCGAAAACATCCGGGGAATCCTCTGCCGATGGTGAGACTCTGAGCAACAGTGGCCGAAAAGTTGGTTCACCCCTACGTCGCTGGGCCAAGCATCCGATTGGGTAATGTCCATTAGCGTGTTGCTAAGAAAGGGACAGTTCGAAGGCAATGACGTCAGTTCTACCTCGCGGTAACGGGTGGGTCTGCTACCGAGCAACATCGCTGGCAGAACCAAATAGTTTCGGCGGCATAGCTGGCCGATCGACAAACCCAACCCGCTACCGAGACTGTGTGGAAACTCTGGTTCGCGGCTATGCCGCCCGATGTGCGGTGGCGGCTATGCCCCACCGGACGCGGCACCCCTCATCATTCCGGGGCTCCGCCCCTGTAAATGGGGCGCAGCCCCGAATCGCATTAGGACTTCCCGGAAGGGCACAGCCCTTCCTCACATCAGGCGGCACAGCCGCGACCGCGTTTTCACACAGTCTCTACCGCGAGGTGGTACTGACTTCATCGCCCCGCAGTAACTCGGCAGGGCAATCGCCTTTCTGTCTCAGCAACAAGCTAATCGAGTTTGCTCGAAACATTTTCGTGCTCGGGTAGACGACGGGGTCCCCATGAGCATTTAGCCTTCGTTGTGCGAAAAATCTAGTATCGGACAGCTGAAACACCAGACTGGATTGTGCGAGAACTTTAAAGACAGGATACTACCCAGATGAGTGAGAGCCCACCCACATCCCCGATGCCAGTCACTGCGGCGGATCATATGTTTCCAACTCTGAGTGCTGCGCAACAGGCAAGAATTGCCGATCACGGAAAGGTCAGAGTTGTTCAACCTGGCGAGACCCTGGTAGAGGCGAACGCCTTGGGCAATAAGTTCTTCATAGTCATCAGCGGTCACTTGAATATTCTTAGGGCATCAAAAGACGCAGAGGAAGTCGTAGCAGTTGTTTCACCCGGGGCGTTTACAGGCGAGCTAAACGTGCTTTCAGGTCGGCGTGCCCTGGTCCGTATCCGCGCCGGGGAAACCAGTGAGGTCATTGAGCTCGGACGCGACCAATTGTTATCGCTGATCCAAACTGACAGCGAATTGAGCGACATTTTTTTGCGTGCCTTCATCCTCCGAAGGTTAGAGCTGATAACGCGCGGAATCGGGAATGTCGTACTGATTGGGTCGATTCATTCGCTTGAAACGCTCCGCATCAAAGAGTTCCTGAGTCGCAACGGCCATCCGTATTCCTACATCGATCTTGATCGTGACTCCGAAGTCCAGGAGCTGATGGATCGGTTCAGTATCAGTGAGGGTGATCTGCCGGTAGTGATCTGTCGCGGTGAGCTGGTGCTGCGGAATCCAACCAACCAGGAGATCGCCAGCTGCCTCGGATTCAATGAGGGAATCGATCAAACGCACGTGCGGGACCTGGTCATTGTAGGCGCCGGTCCCTCCGGGTTGGCCGCTGCTGTCTACGCAGCTTCTGAGGGACTCGATGTGCTGGTGTTGGAATCAAACTCTCCGGGAGGACAAGCTGGTTCAAGTTCGAAGATCGAAAACTACCTCGGTTTCCCCACCGGCATATCGGGCCAGGAACTGGCCGGACGCGCTTACACGCAGGCCCAGAAATTCGGAGCCCAAATGCTGATCGCGAAAGATGCCAAACGCCTGGCCTGCGATCGGAAGCCTTACGCGATTGAGCTGAGTGCAGACGAGCGGGTGCCGGCGCGCGCCGTCGTCATTGCGAGTGGAGCGCAATATCGCAAACTACCACTCGCAAACTTGTCGCGGTTTGAAGGCGCCGGTGTTTATTACGGCGCTACTCACCTTGAGGCCCAGTTGTGCGGAGGTGAAGAGGTGGTGGTGGTCGGAGGAGGCAACTCCGCCGGACAGGCCGCGGTATTTCTGGCTCAAACTGCCAGGCGGGTCTACGTGCTGGTTCGGTCAAGCGGGTTAGCCGAGAGCATGTCGCGATACCTGATTCGACGGATCGAGGAGAACCCCAAAATTGAGCTACTGGTTAAAACGGAGATCACGGCGTTGGAAGGGGGCGACCACCTTGAGCGAGTCGGGTGGCGCGACAATCAGACGGGAGAGGTCGCGACTCACAACATCGGCCACGTTTTCTCGATGACCGGGGCGGTTCCAAATTCACACTGGCTCAAGGGATGTGTCGCACTTGATCCGCAAGGATTTATCAAGACCGGATCGGATCTTTCCTCGGATGACTTGGCTGCCGCACATTGGCCGCTCGCCCGGCCGCCCTTTTTACTTGAAACAAGTTTGCCCGGCGTTTTCGCAGTCGGAGACGTTCGGGGAGGAAATATCAAACGCGTGGCCTCTGCCGTCGGTGAAGGGTCCATTGCGATATCATTCGTTCACCAGGTGCTGACCGAATAAAGGGAGACTATGGCTGAGGAAACTTGCTCTCATATTGAAGCAATTGCAACCATCAAACATGCAAAGCACAGAGTGTGCGACGAGTGCGTAAAGATTGGCGACCAATGGTTGCATCTACGTACCTGTCAGACCTGCAACGCCACGCTTTGTTGCGACAACTCGCCGAATCGACACGCGACGGCGCATGCGCACGCCAGTGGGCATCCGGTCATCGCGTCCGCGGAGCCTGGAGAGCGTTGGTTGTATTGCTATCCGGATGATGCGTTTGCCGAGTATTGAGAAAAAGTTTGCTGCACTTCAGCCTGAAGCGTGGCTTAATAACACGATCGGTTTAGAGAGCACACTTGTGTGCCCGGTGCAGGAACAACTCAATCAGCTTTTTTGGCAGACCAAGAGGCCAACCCTACTAATCCTTCCAGACCAATGTCGAACAACTTACTCTAATCGGATGGCCCAAGACCGTTAAATGCGTGTTGTCCGTAGGTTCATTTGCAAAGACGGGCGCTATTTGACAGTCAATGTGGGCGCAGGCTGCGAATCCAATTTTCCGGATAACACTACAAATCTTAGTGCACGACTATGCGCTAAGAAACAACTAAACTAACTCGAACTTTTGTCGTAGTTATTAACAGTGACGATACGTCGAGATCACCTATGCAGATTTACAGCCTGGAGGCTGAGGGAACTATGAAGCAAGTCAAAACTGTCGTACTAGCCTCAGCGTTGTTAGTGCTCGCTGCGGGCTCGACGACCGAGGGTCGTCACGTCCAACAGCGCCCACCGGTCACTGCTTATGTCGGGATCACGCCAGCCAACGACAGTGGACTCGCCCGCATACGCCAGGCAGTGCAGACCAAGCTTAACGAGTTGCACAGCGCGGCCGAGTTTCCCGGCGCGACTGTCGGGTTCTTTTTGCCGGATGGACGTTATGACGCCGTTTCGGTTGGTGTTTCAGATCTAGTGAAGAAAACGCCGCTTGCGCCTCGCGACCGGATGCTTGCCGGCAGCATCGGCAAGACTTACGTCGCCGCCGTAGTTTTGCAACTCGCCGAAGCAGGAAAGATCAACCTCGACGAAAAGATCGAGCGTTGGTTTGGCAACGAGGCATGGTTCAACCGATTGCCGAACGCGAAAGAGATAACGCTGCGAATGCTGATGAATCATACCAGCGGAATACCCGAGCACGTGCTAAAGCCTGAGTTCATCGCCGCGATGAAGGCCCAACCAGACAAGGTGTGGAAGCCCGAAGAGTTGATCGCTTACATCTTCGACGCAAAGCCGCTATTTCCAGGCGGAAAAGGATTCTCATACGCAGACACAAACTACATCCTGGTTGGCATGATCGTTGAACGAGTCACGAAAAAGAATCTGTATGCAGAAGTAGAGCACCGGGTGCTCAAACCACTCAGACTTGCTAACACCATTCCCTCGGATCGGCGCATACTGCCCG
This sequence comes from Pyrinomonadaceae bacterium, assembly GCA_031396065.1. Classification (GTDB taxonomy): domain Bacteria; phylum Acidobacteriota; class Blastocatellia; order Pyrinomonadales; family Pyrinomonadaceae; genus PSRF01. The sequence goes on from JANNJZ010000350.1 coordinate 17,361, forward strand.
GCGTCGTCACCGGCTACTCACGTCCGCAGAGCCCTTTCGGTTTTGAAGGCCCAATAATCGTGGGTGGAAAGTTTTTGTTTAATCCGCAGATGGAATGGACTGGCGGAGGTTTCGCTTCTACCGGTGAGGACCTCGCGCGATGGGCCAAGGCATTGTACGAGGCGAAGGCTTTCGGCGAAGCATATCGCGACCAGATGATCGCGGGTGATGAACTAAGAGAGGCACTCGGAAGCGGTTACGGACTTGCCGCGCAAATCTGGAAAACCGATTTAGGCACAAGCTATGGTCATGGCGGATGGTTTCCGGGATACCTGTCACAGATGGAATATTTCCCAAATGAAAAGATTGCGGTGGCAATTCAATTCAATACCGATTCAGTTCGCCAGCTGAAGAAAGGTCCGCGACGTTACCTGTTGGATATCGCGCACGTGGTGATAAACGAGATGGCGGTTAAGAAGGCTGCCTGATGACTCTGCGTTCGCGGAACTGCGTTCGCAGAACCGCGTTCCCTGAACTACGTTCCCTGAACTACGTTCGTTTAGAGGTGGGCACCGCCCA
>JANNJZ010000356.1:0-31183 GCA_031396065.1 Pyrinomonadaceae bacterium
GACAGAGGCGGGATTTGCAAACCGAGCTGGAGTCGAGGATGGATGCGGACAAACCCACCCGTGTTTATCCGGGAGAATCCGCGGCCAGAATACCAACACACGTCTGGTCGGTCTGAGGCAGAGCCTCGCTTGTTTTTGTCGCCTGCAGGCTACAAACAGCGCTTCGAAATCCAGACATTTGCGAGAAACATGGTCGCCGAATATTCTTTCGACTTATTGTGGTTTGATTACGTCTAAAGGTATTGACCCAGGCACCGTGCTCAGTGTTATAGTGCACGCCAACCTGGGTATTGGCCGGGTGGCCCCTCCACTCAATCCAATTGGGAATCAGCCTCACAATTTGCCGGTTTGAAAATATTTTTTGGGCAGATCCTGTAACGGAGCGCTATCCAATGAGAATCAGTTTCCCTTGCTTGTCTAAAACCTTGATTAGACTGCTCAGCTTTACTCTGGTTGCTTTCGTTTGCGGCGCCATCAACACCACTCGCGCTGCGAACGCCAAGGCACCAACCCTGCTGAGCCAGGACACATCCACGCGAGCAATCGCTTTGGAATCCGCGACCTTCAAAGGCGAGCCTTTCCCGCTTACGGCGAGCGTAGCGTTCGTCACAGACACGCGCACCCGCATCTGCCTATTCGTGATGAACCTTGAATTGCTTCCCGGTGAGGGCGTGAATGCGTTGACTTCTGATGCGCAGGACGCGGCGGGCAAACGCTATCCGTTACGGGTTGAGTATTTCGGCAAGGTGCCCGGCTTCACCGGCATTACGATGGTCGTCGTGCGACTAAACGATGAGATGGGTGACGTCGGCGATGTTCTCTTGAACCTGAATGTGCACGGCATGTCGAGTAACCGTGTGCGACTAGCGGTTGGTCACAAGCCGCAAGCTCAGCAGTGTCCAGCCATAGACTGCCCGGCCGTTGACCCTTTGACCGAGTTCATCGCCCCCGCACCGACTATCCCCCCGCCAGACGATGCTCCGTTGGTGCCTGATCCCTTTACAGGACCCGCCACTGATGCTGATACAGTGCGTTTCCTTGAGCAAGCGACCTGGGGCCCAAGCTCGGCCTTAAACATGGCTGAAGTGACGCGAGTAAAGCAGATGGGTTTCAAGGCTTATCTCGACGAGCAGTTTATTGCCGCGGTTGTTAATCCAGGCAAGGGATCAAACTATCCCGACCTTTTCTTCCCGCTCAACGATCAAAACCTGGCGTGCCCGGCCACTAGTCAAGATCCAAACTATAATAAGACTGTCTGTGATCGCGATAATTTTTCGATCTACCCGATTCAACGGACCTACTTCTCCAATGCACTCTATGGTCAGGATCAGTTGCGTCAGCGCGTGGCTTTCGCCCTGCACCAAATATTCGTGGTATCGGGCGTCGGGGGACTAAACAAAGCGAGTTGGATGACTATGTATTTGCAGGCGCTCGACCGCGGGGCGTTCGGCAACTACCGCACTCTCTTAGGTGAGATAACCCTCAACTCTGAGATGGGTGACTATCTCGACATGCGCGAGAGCACCAGGACGAGTCCCAACGAAAACTGGGCGCGCGAGGTGTTGCAACTTTTTTCTATCGGTATTAACGAGCTCAACTTGGACGGCACGCCGAAGCGCGATGCGCAGGGTGTTCCGATACCTTCGTACTCTCAGTTCACCGTGAATGAATTCACCCGCGTCTTTACGGGATGGAATCTGGATCCTACTCTGATCGCGCCCGGTACGAGTAATTGGCGTGATCCGATGGTTCCGCGCGGAGGTAATCGAACAGACCACGATTTCGGCGCTAAGACGCTTCTGAACGGTTTCACTACCAACGCGTGCTCTAGTCAAAGCGGGGCGCCAAATGTTGCGTGTGCGCAAGCGGATCTAACTGCCGCTCTGGACAACATCTTCAATCATCCAAACGTTGGCCCATTCATCGGCAAACAATTAATTCAACACCTGGTAACGAGCAATCCCAGCCCGGCTTATGTCGAACGTGTCGCGAGAGTTTTCAACAACGACTGCGTCGGACTCTACCCGATAGCTGGTTGCTCTAGTGCGCGTGGCAACCTGAAGGCAGTCGTCCAGGCAATTCTGCTCGATCCTGAAGCGCGGGGCGACGTTAAGACCGATCCAAACTATGGGAAACTGCGAGAGCCTGCGCAGTACATAATTAACATCCTGCGAGCTTTCAACGCTAAGTCTTTCAACAAGTCGTCGACTAGCGATGGCGTGTTGTCAGGCCGGTCGTCAGTCGACTTCACCGGAACGTTGGATCAGCCTATCTTCCAGCCGACCACCGTCTTCAGCTATTACCAACCAGAATACGAAGTCCCGGGTACGAAGATTCTCGGTCCGGCATTCGGAATTCTCTCAACCTCAAGAACGTTGCTGCGCGCCAACAACGTCAATACGCTCATCTACACCGGCGTGGCCTCCAACACTACGCCAGCTCAGAGTCCTGACCGGCCCCGCGGGACCTCACTCGATCTGGCGAACCTCGAGGTTCTGGCAAATCAGCCTACCGGTCCGGGGGCGATAGCTGATCTGCTCAATACGCTCATGCTGCATGGCACAATGTCCACGCAGATGCGGACCTCGCTCATCAACGCCATGAACACCATCATTGATGCCGATGCGACGACGCGCGCACGAAAGCGCGCACAGACCGCGGCCTACCTGGTGGCAACTTCTTCCCAGTACGACATACAGAGATAACTAGAATGGCAAATTCACGCAGAGACTTCCTTCGTAACAGCGTATGCGCGCTCGGCGGCATGGCGTTGGCCTCCAGCGTCGAGAGCTTTGGAATAGTTCACGCACTGACTCCGCAGGCAGCGTCGGACTACAAGGCACTCGTATGTATTTTCATGAACGGCGGAAACGACGGCAATAACACGTTCGTGTCCCTCGATCAATACAACGGACCTGCCGGCCAATTCCTCGAAGGTTACTCCAATGTCCGTACTGCCTCGACCCTGGCGATTCCTCAAGCGAGTCTGCTTCAGGTTTCGCCGGTCGGTGCGCCGGCCGGTGCAACTTCTTGCGGGTTTCATCCAAACATGCCGGAGATGCGCGATCTCTTCAATGCCGGCCGGGTGGCGATGGTTTGCAACGTAGGTCCGTTAGTAGAACCGCTCACCCGAACGACTTATCAAAACGGCACCGGAAAAAAACCGTTGCAGTTGTTTTCTCATTCCGACCAAGTCGGGTTGTTCCATACTGCGATTGCAAATAATGCGAGCCAGACAGGTTGGAGCGGACGAGTCGCCGACCTCACGAAAGTGTTGAACGGTAGTGCGACCTTCCCGCAGAACATCTCCATTGCCGGACTCCAGCTGCTCCTGACCGGTGTTGACACGCGCCAGCTCGCCGTCGCCGACTCGAATACAACGCTCGCCAACGTGCTTCAACTGACGATGTCGGGGTCAACCAGCGAACAAGGTGCGCGGAAAGTTGCGTTTGATGAGCTGCGCACTTTTGACAACAATTTTAAGCTGGTGAAGGCTGCCAACGACACGCGCGGCAGCGCCATTCAGACAGACCTGGCGCTAACCTCCGTCAATCCGATGCTCACCACTGTATTTCCCAACACATCGCTCGGCCGTCAGCTTTTGCAGGTTGCGCGGCTCATAAAGGCGAGCACTGACCCTAATGCGGGCATCAATATGAAGCGTCAGATTTTCTTCTGCCAGCTCGGTGGTTTCGACTCACACACCGTTCAGCGTAGCGCTGGTTCTCAGGACGGGCTGCTGCTGCAACTTAGCCAGGCGATGAAAGCTTTTTACGATGCAACTGTGGAGCTGGGGGTTCAGAACAAAGTAACATCGTTCACACTCTCAGACTTCGGTCGCACGTTTCAACCTGCAGGTTCGGGCACTAACGTGGGAAGTGATCACGCGTGGGGAAATCATCACATGGTGATGGGTGGCCTCGTAGCTGGAAACACCATCTACGGCAAGTATCCAACCCTACGGCTGGGCGGACCCGACGATACCGATGGTGGCTCGGCTCCGCGGGGCCGCTGGATACCGACAACGTCAGTCGAACAGTATGCAGCGACTCTGGCGACGTGGTATGGATTGTCTACCAGTGACCTGCCGGCTGTCTTTCCCTTAATCGACCGTTTCCCGACTGCAAACCTGGGATTCATTTAGGTCAGCGCCCAGGGGCAGTAGCCCGACCGTTAGGGAGGGCTCAACCGCCCAAATCAAAGCCCTCCCTAACAGTTGGGCTACTGCCCTGTCGTTGCAGGCTTCACGCTTTTGATGGAGCCGCGATTGCGATTCGACGAGTTGAATAGCCTAGCGACCTTCGCTAGGCTATTTTTGAAACGGGCGACAGAGGTTCAACACACATCAGGAACCTGGGGATAAGTGTCTTCGACGCGTAGCGTTGGTATGAATTTAGCCCGGCCTTTCAAGGCCGGGGAATACCAGAGAAGCGTTCGCGTCGCGTAGCGATGACTGAACCTGGATTCAATCGTCGCTACGCGACGCGAAGAGACGCTGTACTGGACCCGGCGTTGAAACGCCGGGCTAAAGTCATACCGACGCTACGCGGCGAAGAAAATTGATCTGAGCTTCCTAAAGGGTATCGGACATCGCTGAACAATTTGCGCCTATGGCTAGTGCCCTGTCTCTAAAGTTCGCATGACAATTCGAGCCGGCGATATTCGCAGGCGGCCTGCAATTAGGTCCGAAGGACCGGCATTCAATAGCCACGTCCGTGAGGGCGTGGATCCAGGACTCTAAGACGATAAGCGCCGAAGGTGCGGAATAAATTACTTCCCCACCTCAACCAGTGCCGGCCCTGCGGGCCTCAGGACTGTGGACCTTGCATCCCACGCCCTAACGGACGTGGCTATTAACTATCGGTCCTTCGGACCTGGGGCCACGCCACTTCGGCCTCTAGAGAGTTATTGATCGAACTTTAGGGACACCACACTAGTATCCTGTTTCTAAAGTCTTAAACATAAATGCTGCCCTCGCCGCAGAGCGGCGAAATGTTTATAGACAAGTGGCCGAAAGAACTCCCTCGCTCCGGAGGAGCGAAATGTCGCTTTCGGAAAGCAAACGTTTCGCTCCTAATGGAGCGAGGATCAAAAGTTTTGACTGTCGTGGCCTATAAACATCTCGCCCCTAATGGGGCGAAGACTACAAACTCCAAGAATACCGACCGCTTTGTTGCGCGAACTTTAGAAACACGACACTAGCATCACAATGAAGTTCAATTTCGAAACAGCTCGATTCATAATCCTTCCGTCGCTGCTGGCTGCGGTCTGCGGATTCCTCTTATCACACCACACCGGCACCCAACCCGTTAGTGCTTTCTCCGCTGGTCCACCCGCAGGCTACACCGGCGCACCCGGCGAAGAGCCGGAAGCCTGCGCCGAATGTCACGTGGTACCCGACGCCGGTACGGGTCACATCACAATCAGTGCGCCGCAAACTTATATACCCGGACAGACCTATCAAATCACGGTGACCCACACCAACACCGACTTAACCCGACTGCGCTGGGGGTTTCAGCTATCTGCGCTCGACACTTCAGACGAGAAAGCCGGTGATCTGCAAAGCACAGATGTGTTCACTCAGATCTTGAACAATCAGGGTCCGGGTGGAGCGCGACAATACATCGAGCACACTTCTGTCGGCACGTTTCAGGGCCAACAGAATGGAGCGAGCTGGACATTCAACTGGACCGCGCCCCCAACCGACATCGGTTTCATCACGTTCTACGCCGCCGGCAATCAAGCGAACAATGATGGCAACACGTCTGGCGACTACATCTACAAGACCTTCGTCACGGCAGCTCCCGCATCCGCGACGCCGGACTTTGCCGTCAGTGTTTCTCCGTCATCTCGAAGCGTGGTTCCGGGCGGGGCCGCTCAATATTCGTTTGTAGTGACACCGTTGGCTGGGTTTACGGGTGAGGTAGGTTTTACTATTAGTGGGCTTCCCAACAGCACCGCCGTGTTTACTAATCCTGCCACGATAAATATCACCGACGCCTCTTCGAAAACCTTAACTGTCACCGTGCAAACTCTGGCCGCGATTGCATTGGGAGATTACCCCATCACGTTTAAGGGAACAGCCGGAACCACGGTGCATACGGCGCCAGCGTTGCTTCGAGTTGTCAGTCCAAACAGTGCCGATCTCTCGGTTGTTAAGACGGCTTCGCCTAATCCCGGTCAGGCCGGCGTCAATCTGGCGTACCGAATCACAGCCACCAATAATGGACCGGCGGCGGCGACGAATGTGAACGTGACAGATACGCTCCCCGCCGGACTGATATTCGTTTCTTCAGCGACAACTCAGGGCACTTGTATTGGAAGTGTCCCGGTCAATTGCAATGTCGGCAATCTCGCGGTGGGCGCCAGCGCGATCATCACGATTGTGGCTGCTCCGACCGTGCCGGGACAGGTTGTCAATACTGCTTCAGTAGACGGCGGCGAAAGCGACTTCGAATCAAGTAACGACACGGCGAGCGTCACCACTCTGATTCAACCGGCAGCAGTTTCGCCCACCATGCTCGATCCGAACCTCGTGGTCAGCACACTCGTGAGTGGTCTTGATCAGCCGACGAGCCTCGCGTTCCTGGGCGCGAACGACTTGCTCGTACTCGAGAAAGCCAGCGGGAAAGTCCAGCGAATAGTTAACGGCACACTCCACAGCACCGCTCTCGATTTACCGGTCAACTCAGCCTCTGAGCGGGGCTTGTTGGGTATTGCGCTCCATTCGCAATTTGCCTCGAATCATTTTGTTTACCTTTACTGGAGCGAAAGCAAGACTGGTATAGATACGTTAAATATTGATGACATTGCCTTGCTGGGAAACCGCGTCGATCGTTACGTTTGGAACGGAACCACACTGACTTTCGATCGCAATCTTATCAAGTTGCGTGCGCTGCAGGAGGATGCTAACCAACCACACCGCGGCAATCATAATGGTGGCGTTCTGCGTTTCGGGCAGGACGGCAAGCTCTACATACTCATGGGCGACAACGGACGTCGCGGATTCTTGCAGAACATTACCAGCGGTGGTCCGGTGCCGGACGACCAGTTTGGCGGGCCAGAACCCGATGATGCCCATCTCACCGGGGTGGTCCTTCGCCTTAACGACGACGGCTCCACCCCCACAGACAATCCCTTCTTCAGCGTGAACAGCGGCCTTAGTGGTGAAGCCGCGGCCAACGTTAAGAAAGTCTATGCTTATGGCGTGCGCAATGGATTTGGGATGGCAATCGATCCGCTGAGCGGAAGTCTGTGGACCCAGGAAAATGGTGACGATGCCTTCGATGAAATGAATCGGGTGCAAGCCGGATTCAATGGCGGTTGGACCCAGGTGATTGGGCCGGTCAGCAGAATCGCCGAGTACAAATCAATTGAATCAACTTACGCTGCCGGCAACTTGCAGCAGCTGCGTTGGCCTCCGGGCAATATCGCCGACACGCCTCCGGCTGCGCTGGCCCGGCTCTATATGCTTCCAGGCGCGCAATACACCGACCCCGAGTTTAGTTGGAAGTATGCAGTAGCGCCGGCTGCCATTGGCTTCGTAAAGGGAAGGGGACTGGGCCAACAGTTTGAAGGCGACATGTTCGTGGGCGCTTCACGTACGACGCTCTTGAATGGTTACCTCTTCCGTTTCAAGTTCACGCCGGACCGGCTGCACTTTTCGTTTGCTGATCCGAATCTGGCGGACCGGGTGGCGGATAACTCCGACAAGTTTGACCTTGCCGAGAGCGAAAGCCTGGTGGTCGGTAGAGATTTCGGCGTCGCAACCGACATTCAAACCGGACCTAATGGCAACGTGTTCGTGGTTTCGTTATCAAACGGGGCCGTCTATCAAATCGCGGCCAAGCCGTTCAGAGAATTCCGGGCAACTTTGACCGGCGCGCAGGAAGTCCCAGCCAATAACTCAACTGCTACCGGTAACGCCACTATCATTCTCGATTCGAGCGACGGCACCATGGCGCATCTGTCGTTGAATTTTGCGGGGTTGCCGACGGCGCAAGTGGCAGCGCACATTCATGGGCCGGCGCCTCCGGGCACGAACGCATCAGTAGCAGTGGGACTGCCGTTGGGCCAGTTGAGTGATTTTCCGATCGCGCTGACGCCGGCGCAGGTTCAGCAATTGAAAGCCGGGCTGTTGTACTTAAACGTGCACACCACTGCCTTCCAGAATGGTGAAATTCGTGGACAGTTTCTGGCCCAACCTGCCACGGAGATTCGCACCTGGACCACCCAGGGCAGGACCTATGCATTGGTTAAGTTAACTTTTCCGGACGGGAGCTACCGAGTTGCTAACTGGGGCGGAGTAGCGCGCACCGGAAATGACTTCACAGTCGATCCAGTCATCGAGAGAACGACCGCTGCGTCGCTGCCGGTTTCAGCTGAAGACGCACAGATTTACGATCTTGGTCCGCTGACTACCGGAAGCTATACCTTCACCCTCAGGGTTTCCGGCGTTGTGGTTCGGAGCCAGGAGTTTATCGTTAGTACCATACCGCCGCTGCCAAATCCGATTGATGACCAACGGCAGTTTGTACGCCAGCAGTATCTCGACTTCCTCAATCGCGAGCCCGACCAGGCGGGATGGGACTTCTGGACCGACAACATCACCAAGTGTAGCGACCCAGCGCGCCGACCGCCCGGGCAGACGGAAGCGCAGTGTATCGATCGGCAGCGCGAAACCACCAGTGCGGCATTTTTCCTGTCGCCGGAATTTCAGTACACGGGTTACTTCGTTTACCGGATGTACCAGGGAGCACTGGGCCGGCAGCCAAAGTTGTCGGAGTTTATTCCCGATGCGCAGTTTGTGGGAAACGGGATCATCGTCAACGGACAGTTGTCGGCCGCGAAGATCAACCAGAACAAGGCTGACTTTGCCGCGCAGTTTGAAAATTGCACGGATCCGGCGAAGTTTCGTTGCGCTGAGTTCAAAGCTATCTATGACGGCTTGAACAACACCCAGTATGTGGACAAACTTTTTGAGATGACGGGAGTGAATGCTAGTGCGACAGATCGAGTGGATCTGGTGAATTCGATTGGAGCGTCACAAACCCGGGCGACGGTGCTGCAGAAAGTGGTTGACGGCATCAATGTGATTTCGGAAGGGAACCAGCAGTTCACCACTACTTATGGTCACGCCTTCTACGATCAGCAATTCAACCGGGCCTTCGTGCAGTTGGAATACTTTGGATACTTACGCCGCGACCCAGACGTGGCTGGATATGCGTTCTGGTTAGGCAAACTTAATCTGTTTGGCAACTACCTGGATGCCGAAATGGTTAAGGCGTTCATTACCTCTCCCGAGTATCGCTCCCGCTTTGGCTCACCTTAGTTTTTGGGAAGCGGCCATCTCTGGCACCGCAGGCTACGTTCGTTTAGAGGTGGGCACCGCCCACCGGTGCCCCGTGGAAGAAACTATTCAGATACATAATTGACCTGTGATTATTTGCGTGAATGGGCTCATGGACGCCGTGGCAGGTCTCGTGACTGTTTCTTTGCGGAGTCTATAACATGGGGTGTCGCAAGAGCGGAAGTCTGCCACCAGTGAAGTGAATCTAGATTGTTTTAGAAGGCACACTTGTGTGCCCCTTCGAAGGAACAGTTAATCATTGGCTTATTTTGCGCTAGGCAGGCGCACAAGTGCGCTCTCCACGCGGAACGTAAAAACAATTTGAATCGCATCGGCCTTCGGTAAGCACCTGTCAGACTAAACTTGTACTAAACTGCTGGTCTGTTAGAAACGGAGTGAGAGGAGATCACCTTTATGAGCAAAAAAATATCCAGACGAACCTTTGCGAAGCTCACAGGCACTGCAGCAATCGCTTCCACAATGGCGCCCACCGCTCTCAGTTCGGTTATTGCGCAACCGCTCCCCGCCGCGCAGATGAAGCCAGGATTGCCACGCGAATTCCCCAAGGGCTTCCTCTGGGGCTCAGCCACCGCCTCGTATCAAGTCGAGGGTGCGTTCGATGAGGACGGAAGGGGACCATCGATCTGGGACATCTTCTCGCACACTCCGGGCAAGGTCGTTAACAACGCCACGGGCGATGTCGCAGACGACCACTATCACCGTTACAAAGAAGATGTTCAGCTGATGAAGTCACTGGGCGTCAAGTCTTACCGTTTCTCACTGGCATGGCCTCGCGTCTTTCCAAAGGGGAGCGGCGCGCCGAATCCTAAAGGCCTCGATTTCTACAACCGCCTGGTGGATGAATTGCTCGCCAACGGTATTAAGCCATTCGCCACGCTTTACCATTGGGATCTGCCCCAGGCACTCCAGGACAACGGTGGCGGATGGGAGTCGCGCGATACGTCAAAAGCATTTGGCGACTACGCGGGTTACGTTGCCCGTCATCTCTCGGATCGAGTGCAGCATTTTTTCACGATCAATGAGTTCGGGGCTTACGTCGAACTTGGATACAGGGTGGGGATTCACGCTCCCGGTCTGAAGCTGCCGCCGGGTCGCTTTAACCAGACTCGGCATCATTCGGTGTTGGGTCACGGTCTCGCTGTGCAGGCGATTCGTGCCAACGCCAAGCCGGGCACGAAGGTGGGACTCGCCGAGAATATGAACATCTGCGTGCCCGTCATCGAGTCGACTCAGCACATTGATGCGGCCACGCGGGCGACGCGGGAGGTGAACGCGCAGTACATGACGGTGATCCAGGAAGGTAAATATACGGACGCTTACCTCGCCACGGCAGGAGCCGACGCCCCAAAGTTCACACCGGAAGACTTGAAGATTATTTCCAGTCCGCTCGACTTCGTTGGTATCAATATCTACACGGCAACCCACGTCCGCGCGGACAGTTCACCATTGGGATTCGCCGTCGTGCCGAACCCGCCGTCTTACCCGCACATGTTATCAGGCTGGCTGAATATCGGACCCGAGGCACTTTATTGGGGACCGCGCCACGTCGCGAATATCTGGAATGTGAAGGAGATCTACATCACGGAGAACGGGTGCTCGTCGTCGGATGTTCCAGCTGCGGACGGCATTGTGTACGACACGGACCGCGTGATGTTTCTCCGCAATTATCTCAGTCAGCTCCAACGCGCAACGTCTGACGGTGTTCCGGTGAAGGGCTACTTCCTTTGGAGCCTGATGGACAACTTTGAGTGGGCCGATGGTTACACTAACCGCTTCGGGCTGCATTACGTCGACTACGCTACCCAAAAGAGAACCCCAAAGCTGAGCGCAGCATTTTATCGCGAGGTCATCGCCAGGAACGCGGTTGTCTGATCGGTTCGTCGCAGACCTATAAGCATCACCGGCTAACGCAGGGGTGCGACTACTCGTACCTGAGTGCCACTAACGGATCGACCCTGGTGGCCCGACGCGCCGGGATGTAACAAGCGAACAAAGCCACGAACGTCAATAGTAGTGCAACCGAGGCAAACGTCAGCGGGTCAGTCGCGCCTACTCCAAACAGCAAACTCGTCATCAACCGGCTGGCCGCGGCCACCGCCACCAACCCCAGAGCCACTCCAATTAGGGCCAGGCCAAGTCCTTCTCTCATAACCAACTTCAACACATCACCTGGCTGCGCGCCCAGAGCCATGCGCACGCCAATCTCCTTTGTGCGTTGCGCTGTTGAAAAGCTGATCAAGCCGTATAAGCCAACCATCGCCAGGACGAGAGCCAGCGCCGCGAAGGCGCCGAGCCACAGCAGATTGAAGCGTCTTTGCGCCGTCGTTTTGTCAACTAGTTGAGCGATTGTGTAAACACTAAGGAAAGCCTGGTTGCGATTGACTTCGCGAATCTCTGCTTTGACGGCTGGCAACAGAGGTGCCGGATCGCCGCTCGTGCGAACGAAAACCGTTACCAAACCCGCGGGCGACTGCGGGTAGTGGAGATAGAATTCCGGGCGCGGTTCGCTGTCAAACCCAGTGGGCCGGACAGCGCCCACGACGCCGATGATCTCAGCCGTCATGTTCTGACCTCCTACAGCTGTGAAGGAAATCGTCTGGCCTAATGGGCCTGATGGCGTCTCTGCCGGCCAAAGACGGCGGGCCATCGTTTCGTTGACCAGTACAACTGGGGGTGCATTCTCGCGGTCGCGCTGATCGAAAAGTCGGCCTTGCAAGAGCGGCACACCGAGGGCGCGAAAATACCCTTCGGAAGCTCTTATCATCAACGCGATCGGTTCACTGCCGGGAGGCCCGGCCGGCCGGCCAATTATCTTGATCGGCGAAGGCAAAGCGATTTGGTTATCATGAAAGGGCAGGGCCGTAGATACAACGACAGATTGCACGCCCGGCAGCGTCGACACTCTTTCCAGCACCTGATCGACGAACACGGTGCGCTCCGCCGCAGGCACCCTGCCTAGCGACACTTCAAGCGCCAAACCCTTATCAGGCGTGAAGCCAGGGTCGGTGTGCAACAACGTCACAAAGCTGCGGATCAGCAGCCCGGCCCCAACCAAAACAACTAAGGCCAACGCGATTTCACTAACCACCAGGACCTGGCGAACCCGTTGCCGCCGGCGTCCGGCTGTCTCTGATCGCCCGCCGCTTTTCAAAACGACTTGAAGGTCAATACGTGAAGCCTGGATTGCTGGAGCCAGGCCAAAAACCACGGCCGTCATTAGCGAAACACCGGCGGCAAAGAACAGCACAATCGGGTTCAGGCTGATCTGAGTCAGCGGCAGATTGGCGGGACTGATCGCCACAATCACATCAATCAGGGCCATTGATAGGAGAATCCCCAACAGACCGCCTGCCAGCGATAACAGCAAACTTTCAGTCAACAACTGTTGTAGCAGGCGCTGGCCACTCGCGCCGAGTGCGGCCCGCACGGCAAACTCGCGCTGACGTTCACTTGAACGCACTAACTGCAAACTGGCGACGTTAGCGCAGGCAATCAACAAGACCAGACAGACGACTCCAAACAGGATGTACAACGCCAATCGCACGTGGCCAACGAGTTGTTCGCGCAAGGGCACAACCACAGCACCAACGTCGGTGTTAGTTTGCGGGTATTGCTGGCCAAGCTGAGCGGCGATGGCATTCATTTCCTGTGCCGCCTGCTCCAAAGTGACTTCGGTACGCAAGCGTCCAATGACTCGGAATAAGCTGCCCCCACGATTTTGGGGATCGCTTGGTCGGCCCTCGCGAGGCGCCCACAACTCACGAGTTGCCGGGTAGTCAAACTCGATCGGCATCACGCCCACGACCGTCGTTGGTTCGTTATTCAGGGTGAGACTGCGCCCAATGATTTGTGGATCACCACCGAATCGGCGTTGCCACAAGCCGTGACTGATAACGACCACCCGCGCGTTCTGCTCGTAATCTTCGGGCAATAGGGTTCGGCCAACCAGAGCGTTGGTCCCTAATATTTCGAAGAATCCTTTAGTAACCACCGACCCTTTCATCCCTTCAGGCTCGCCGTAGTCGGTCAGCGTAAATCCCCATTGTTCGGCGGCAGCCACCCCGGCGAAGGACCGTGCCTGTTCGCGCCAGTCAAAGAAGTTCGCAGGTGAAACTCCCTCGCGGGCCACACCGGTCTTGCTGTTACTCTGCCCTAGCGTGACCAGGTGTTGGTCGTCCCGATACGGCAAAGGACGCAGCAACAAGCCATTGACGACGCTAAAGATCGCAGTGGTCGCACCGATGCCCAGCGCCAGGGTAATCACGGCCAGGGCGGTGAAGGCTGGCCGCTTTAACAAGGTTCTGGTGCCCTGGCGAATGTCGTTGATTATTGTTTCCATTCACAAATTCCCTGTACTTGAAAAACCTTCAGCGTGGTGGCATTGGACAACGGATCAGGCACGGCGCGCAATGTTAATCAGAGTGCGCGCGTCTCGTTCACCATCACGGTCAGCCCGGTCAATGACGCGACTTCGATCACTCCCAGCAATCCTGCGGCTCAGCCACCGGGCTTGACGAGCAATTTACGGATGGCCAGTCGCTGAAACCATTCAAGCGGGTCAAGTGATGCTGTCGGCACTGGGACTAATGGTGAGATTCGAAGCCAACCAGTGGAGCTTTCTTCCAGTCGCCGGAGTTTCAATACACGGGTTACTTCGTTTACCGGGCGTACCAGGGTGCGTTGGGACGGCAGCCAAAACTTTCTGAGTTTATCCCTGACCCGCAGTTTGTCGGTACTGGCATCGTGGTGGGTGGCCAACTCTCGACCGCGAAGATCAACCAAAATCGATCCGATTTTGTGACGCAGTTTGTAAAATGCACTGATGCGACGAAGTATCGCTGCTCTGATTTCAAAGCGAATTACGATGCCCTGACGAATCAGCAGTATGTGGAAAAGCTGTTTCAAACCACAGGAGTGAATGCGAGCCCGACGGACCGGACGGCTCTAGTAAATGGATTGAACGCGTATCCGGCGACCGAAACGCGCGAGAGTGTGTTGCAGAAGATAGTGGACGGCACCGTGATCCTGGGAGAAGGGAACCAGCAGTTCACCACCAGCTATGGACAGGCGTTCTACAATGCGCAATTTAATCGCGCCTTTGTGCAGTTGGAATACTTTGGCTATATGAAGCGAGATCCGGATGAGGCGGGCTACGCATTTTGGTTAGCAAAGCTAAATCTGTTTGGCGGCGACTTCGTAGCCGCCGAGATGGTGCTGGCGTTTATTTCCTCACCCGAGTACCGGGCCCGCTTCGGCCAGCCATAGCGAGTCTGGAAACGGGCAGCTCGGCAAGTCTCTTAACGCCAAGATGAAGAGGGTCTTTAAATCACTCCCCCGAGTAATCATTCCCGCGATGGTCAACCGTATCCCCTGCTCCGCTCGTCAAAGAGCCTAGTGGCCCCCTAACTAATTGCGAGTCAATAGACAGCCTCTTACCGACTCTTGATTAGGGAAGCCGACATTCAACTACCTCTCTTATAAAACGGTGATAGGAGAAGTCGAGCCCCTCATTAGAGCAGCATTCTCTAGATATCTGCTGAAGAATGGTGGTGGATGACTTATCACTCCCAGGTAAACACCAGCCGAACAGAATTTAACTACCTCTCAACTAATTTCCTTGACGCCCTAACAACCTCTTAGATAAACTGCCCACACCTGAAAATGCAGTTTAGTCTTCAAGATTACAGAAACCTGCTGCAGGAGCAGCTGGACATTGCAGACGCCATGCTTGAGAACTTCAGCAAGTTGGCGGAAATGGCCGTGGCCTTCGAAGGCGCCGGCACACCTGTCGCACAGTTCAGTTCAGGTCCAAGTCTCTCGGCACATCCACACGCTGTTCCAAGCGTTCGCAAGCAGCCGCGGATCCGAGGGGTGCTCGCCGCGGTCAGAGAGATAGTGGAGGACTTATCGGGGCCATTTGACAAGAACGACGTGATGGCCCTTCTGAAGGAAAAAGATTCTGATCTTGCCGCGAATGTCAGTCCTTCAAACCTGCGCAATACTCTACGAATATTAGCCAGGAAGGGGCATATCAAGGTGCAGCTTGACGCGACGAGTAAGACTTGCGCTACGTATGTAAGCAGGCGAGCCGTTGCCTGAGCTTGGCGAAGTTTGCGGTAGACTCTGGGAAATAGAGGGGAGTCCAAAGCTAATTCCGATGACGTTGAAAATGGAACAACACTTCGCGAAGACTGTAAGCGGCAATGCAAGGTTTCGGATCCATTTTGTTAGCGCGCGCGATCATCATATTCATCGCGCCTACTTGCGATAACTCATAAATTTGCCATCTTTCACCGGCGCAAGTGGGCGGCAAGGCAGATCGCCGTTAGATGATTCTTCACGGCTTCGATCCCGGCCCACCAACCTAAAAGATCGATTCAAGTTAAACAAAGTGTCGTAGATCCCGGGGTAGTTAAAGTGTGGGAGAGGGCGGTGGTAGTGTCAGTGCTTTTGACACAACCTGACATCCTCGTTTCAATCTCCCGCCCATCACACGGATGATCGACCGATGAATGAGCACTTGATCGAGGTTGGGATCCTGGCGCTGAGCACCTTGCTGTCGCCCGTGGTCCCGATGGTAGTTAAGTATCTGGTGAGTCGATCCAGGCGTCGCAGGGGAAGACGGCGACGGCAAACGGACGGACTGGAATCGCACGAAGCACAATCATCGGAAACGGGATGGGTGCAATTACCGTTTGTGTTGTTGTTGGCTTTTTTGTTGTCATTTTCGTTGGACATTTATGTCGTCTTGCGACAATCGCGGCAGGGACTTTCGTCCAACGCCAATCTCCTGATAAATGATCTGGCTGTCCTGGTGGCTGCCTGCCAAATTGTCGCGATCGGATTCCTGGCAATTGGGCCAGTTATCCGGCGAGAATATCACGCGCTAATGACTGCAATGGTCAAAGGAAATGCTGAACAAGCAGCGATTCAAGGAGCACTCTCTGCTCGGCTGGATGAGATGGTAACTATGGTAGCCAGGCTGAGCGATGAACATACGACGCGTCAACGCGAGCTGGACACCCACGACAAGGAGTTAGTAGCAGCGTTGACCCAGGTGCGCGATGAGCAATCGGCCGCTTTCGGAGAATTGCTTAGGCAAATCAGGGCCGTCAATAAGACCCCGAAGGCCCTTCTTCCTCAGTCTCAGGAACCACTGCCCCAGCGTAAGCCGGATCTTAAACGCCGACATGGCGCTTCCCGCTGAGTTCAACAGGGTCCCGAACGTTGGCTCGCCTGCAGGAGCGGCTTTCGCCGCAACGCTTTTTCCCTTCGCCCGCCCAGTATGTTGAATATGAAATCCGGCGCGGCGAACGCCGCTTATTGCAGGCGAGCCGCCTGCGTTCCCAGGTTGCAGCCCACCCCTGCGTTCCCAGGTTGCAGCCGACCCATGGCTTCCTGCGGAAAGACACATAGAGTCGCTGGATAAAAGGAATCCGGCTTAAAGGAGAACCCGTTGGTTCACGGGTAGAGCATGCACCGAGAAGTTCCGTCCGTGGTAGGATCTGGCCATGAAACAAAGATTCTCAGCCAGCATCTGGCAAGAGGGTGAATGGTACATCGCACAGTGCGTCCAGGTCGATGTAGCGAGCCAGGGCCCAACCGAAGATGACGCTCTCGAAAACCTCAAGGATGCCCTCGAACTACACTTCTCGCCGCCGGTAGCCAACCTGGTCCCTCATGTCCGGGATATCGAAATCGACATCAAGGCAGCATGAAGCCTCTTCCTTTTCGTGAGGTTAACGGAAATTGGAGGCTGCAAGGCTTCATGGAGGTCGGGCAGACAGGCAGTCACTTGAAGTTCGCAGTGTAATGGAAAACGCGATCGTGAGAATTACAGGTGTTTAGAGTACAAGCTTTAGCTTGCGTCTTGGGCCAGCGGCAACCTAAAGGTTGTACTCTAAACGCCTGTCGGTCACGACCATTGTTTCCAACCTCGATTATCTTAAACCTAAAAAAGATGGAACTATTCCTCCTCTTCGCGTCCAATGCTATCGGAATACGAATTCTTTCGTGAATATTTGAAAAAGTGGCGGCTCTTCCGAGCGACGAACAACTACTGCAATTGATGCTTAGCGGCGACGCCCAAGCATTTGAAGCGCTCTACGATCGGCGGCAGGGCGGAATCTATCGGTTTGCCTTGCGGATGACCGGATCCCAATCGATGGCTGAAGATGTCACTCAGGAAGTTTTTCTTTCGCTCATGCGAGACCGCTCGGACTATCAGCAGTCAAGGGGGACCGTCAAATCCTATCTTTACGGAATGGCGCGTCATCGACTGCTCAGACTGCTGGATCGAGAGAAGACGATCGTTTCATTCGACGGAAGCGATGTCACCGACGAAGCAGTGGCCGATGATCGTTTACACAGTCATCACGATCCTTTCGTGGATCTGGCCCGTGAAGAAATAGTCGATTTGGTAAGGCAAGCAGTTCTATCGTTGCCGGCCCACTTTCGCGAAGTGATTGTTCTTTGCCATTTGCAGGAGATGAATTACGCAGACGCAGCGGAAGTTATCAAGTGCCCCATCGGTACTGTGCGTTCGCGTCTGGCCCGAGCGCGGGCTTTACTGGTCGGCAAGTTGGGCATGCTGAAGACCTCCGCCGACGCTGCAAACCTTAAAGCCGAACGAGCAATATGAACTGCGAAGACTTCAACAAAATTATCGATGAGTTGGCTGACTACAAGCCAATGGAAGCTACCATTCGTAACGCGGGCGTCTCCCATATCGCCCTCTGCGCCGGTTGCGCGGTCAAACTTGCAAGTGCCAGGGCTGTTAGTACCAGTCTCATCATGGCAGCCGGCGCCGAGAGCGAAGCAGCACCCACCAAGGTCAAACAGAACCTGCTGGCCGCTTTCGCTGCCCTTCAAGCTGAACCGGTTAAGCCTCGTGGCGCTGAAGCATTTCGAGTAGTTGAGAACCCTGCGGTTGAGAAGTCCATGGCGGAGATGTCGCGCGACCGTCGGCGTCGCGGGTGGACCGCCGCTGGTGCCGCGGTTGGGGCGATGGCTGCCGTGATTCTGCTGGCGGTGACTGTCCCTAGCTGGATAGAAGCGCCCGAAACACTACCGCCAGTCGCTGACTTGAAGGCACCCATCGAAGACTCGCGAACGTTGGACGTTATCGTAGACAAGGGAGTCGTTTCCCCTGACCACGAAAATGACAAGGAAAAACCGGGTGCAACCGTAAATCCAGTCCCGGCGAGACGGCGGTCATTGAGAAAAAATATTCCTGATACAAGAGGCGCAAAAGGAACGGACGAGGCTGTGGCCCAGAAGACCGGCGAGTATCTGCCGTTGACTTACCTCGCAAGGTCGACCGCGATCGACAGCGGAACGATAGTGAGAGTTGAGTTGTCGCGAGCGGCACTCGCCAGTCTTGGATTATCGCTTAATCTGGAGGGCACCGGCGCATTAGTAAAAGCAGATGTTGTTATAGGTGACGACGGCGTGGCGCAGGCAATCCGCGTGGTTCAGTAGTCCACTAAGAAGCCGTAAATACCGGCGCATAGAGTCCAAGCTTTAGCTTGCGTCGTAGCGCAAGCGGCAACCTAAAGGTTGTACTCTTTACGCCTGACATCCAGATTCCCGCCTGTCTCTCGACTCGAGTTCAGATGACGAAAGAGGAGATGATATGAGATTCGCACGGTTCGCTACCACCACATTATTCGTTGTTCTTAGCTTGGCCGTTTCCCTCTCTGTGTTTGCGCAGGGGCCGGGTAGCGGGCCCGGTCGCCCTGGTGGTGGTCCAGGCGGACCAGGCGGACCAGGAGGCCCTCAAGGCCCAGGCCCTAAGGGCCCACCGCCGCGTGGCGAGCGTCGTCCCGGACCGATGGGTCCGCAAGCTGACTTTCTGTCTTCAGAAATGCGCTTTGGCGATCGAGTAGTGAAGGGAAGTCCTTACTCCGCCCAGTTCTCCACCGAAAACACGCAGACGCTTGCTGATGGGACTCGCATTACCCGTAAGTCCAACGGTGCTGTCTATCGCAACAGTGAAGGTCGCACCCGGCGTGAACAGGCCCTTGGCGCACTTGGGCCAATTCCTATGGAAGGTGATCCACGGCAAGTGATTTTTATTAACGATCCTGTCGTCGGCGCGCACTACGTTCTGGATGTACAGGAACGCTTGGCCCGCAAGATGCCCTTTCGCGATGGACCGCCACCGCCGGCTGGTCCGCCGCCACCGGAGTTTCAGGGCCCGCCCGACGATGTCAAGACCGAGTCGCTAGGCAAACAGACGATCGAAGGCGTCGAAGCGGACGGCACTCGCTCTACGATAACGATACCGGTAGGTCGAATCGGAAATGATCGTCCGCTCAAAGTCGTATCCGAACGTTGGTTTTCCCCGGAGTTAAAGATAGTTGTGCTAAGCAAGCACAACGATCCTTTCGCGGGTGAGAATATCTATCGACTAAGTAAGATTAGTCGCGATGAACCTCCGCTCACGATGTTTACTGTGCCGGCTGATTACCGCATCAGGGAAGAGCACCCCCCTGAACCAGCGCAACCACCGCGTCGGCCCAGACAGTAAGCTCCACCTCCAATTAGTCACGAAGCATATGCACGTTGCTGGCGCAACGTCGGTGGTCTGTGTTCACTTTTCCTGGGTTCCACTGCGCTCCACCCCAGGCTTTACGCTGTCACCCGCTCCGGGGGTTAGAGTTTCGAGTCGTTGGTCTGGTGTTCAACTAACTGTTTCAGACACTCTTAAAGGAGAGGTGTAATGCGACCCCTTAAACTGGCTGCGCTTTGCCTGTTCGTTCTAACGCTCGCACTGCCGATATGTCAGCAGCTCTTTCCGGGTTTTATCGTTGCGAGTCAGAGTTCCATCAGCAGTCTTACCGCGCCGACCAATGTAATTGCCTCCGACAACAACTACGCCACGAAGATCGTGGTGACCTGGGATGCGGTTCGTGGCGCTACGCAGTATCGAATCTTCCGCAACACCGCAAACGACCCGGCGACCGCGCTCGGTTTGGGAACAACGGCCGAAGGATTATTTTCCGACACCAGTGGAGTTATCGGACAAACCTATTTCTTTTGGGTTCGAGGCGAAAATGGCAATGTTGTCGGCAGTCTTAGCCAGGCAGATGAAGGCACACGCGCGAATGGTGTGGCCCTCCCGCTTCCACTGCCACCCCTGAATCCACCACCGGCGCCACCCGGGAATCCGGTAACTGCGGCCAAAGCATTCCTGGGTAAGACACTGTTTTGGGATGAGCAGCTTTCGTCCACCCGCACCGTTGCCTGCGGCTCCTGTCACTTCTCCACGAACGGCGGCTCAGATGCCCGATCTACCGATACAGTCAAGTCGAGAAATCCAGGGGCCGACGGCTTACTTAACACTGCTGACGACGTCTTCGCCTCGCCCGGTGTGCCTGTCAACAACGTCGATGGCACCTACAACTGGTCTTCAACTTACGGCTTCGCGCCCCAAGTTACCGGGAGGAAAGCGAAATCATATGTCGATGCCGGTTATGCGAACCTGCTCTTTTGGGACGGCCGCGCCACCGGCACATTTACCGATCCGATTAGTGGCGCTGTAGTGCTCCAAAACGGCGCGGCCCTGGAAAGCCAGGTGCTTGGGCCACCGGTGAACGCCTCAGAGATGGCCCATACGCTGCGCGACTGGAATAATGTAGCGAATCGCATCGCAGCTTCGACGCCGCTCGCGCTTTCACCGTCAGTCCCAGCGGGATTGAGTGAATGGATTGGCGGACGCAGCTACCCGGAACTCTTTCTTGAAGTGTTCGGCAGTCTGGACGTAACCCCGGCGCGAATTGCAATGGCGATCGCCACCTTTGAGCGCACCGTCTATTCAGATCGAACACCATTCGATGCTGCGGTCTCGCAAATTGCGCCATTGAGTCCGGCCGAGACACGCGGCCAGGGCGTGTTTAATCAGTCTCGTTGTAACCAGTGTCATACTGGCACTCTGTTCAGCGACAACCAGTTTCACAACATCGGACTAAGACCACAAACGGAAGATACCGGTCGGTTTGCTGTAACCGGTAATGCAAATAATCTCGGTGAGTTTCGCACTCCGAGTCTGCGCAACGTAGCGCTGCGAGCTCCTTACATGCACAACGGGCGACTCGCGACGCTGGCAGACGTGGTGGAGTTTTACAATCGCGGCGGCGACTTCGATGCCCCTAACATCAATCGCAATCGGATCCGGCCGCTGAACCTGTCCGAGCAACAAAAGGCTGACCTGATTGCATTCCTCAGCCGTCCTCTGACAGATCCTCGGGTCGCAGCAGCAACCACGCCCTTTGATCGCCCGACGCTTTATTCGGAGTCGCAACGCGTTCCCCAGATTGTGGGAACTGGAACAGCGGGTTCAGGTGCGAACGTCCCGCAGGTAACTGCCATTGAGCCGCCACTGTTGGGAAACCCCAGCTTTACGGTCGGTGTTTCAAAAGCCTTGGGTCAGGCGCAAGCTGTACTTGTGATCGATTCGAATGATCCCGGTGCCGGATCCACTATTCCGGCGACAGGTTCGTTTGCCCGCGTCAGCCTGCAACTCGGCGGCTTTGGTGCTGGCCAGGGTTTTGGTTCAGTTAGCCTGCAAATCCCCAGCAGCACAGGTTTGATTGGTTCAACTTTCTTTGGCCGCTGGTATGTGACAGACGCAAATGCCCCTGGCGGTGTGGCGGTGACGCCGGCTTTTAAGATGACCATCTTCGCTGCGCCTGCCACGGTAATTCCAAACCCAATCGACGACGCGCGTCAGTTTGTGAAGCAGCAGTATCGAGATTTTCTAAGCCGTGAAGCTGACCAGGCAGGCGAGGACTTCTGGACCGACAACATCACCAAGTGCGGCGACCCTGCGCGAAGACCATCAGGACAAACAGAAGCACAGTGCACAGACCAGCAACGGGAGACTACAAGCGCGGCATTCTTCCTCTCTCCGGAGTTTCAGTACACTGGATATTTTGTCTACCGGTTTTATAAAGGGGCGCTGGGCCGTCAGCCCACGCTATCGGAGTTTGCTCCTGACATGCAGTCAGTCGGTTCTGGAATCATTGTCAACAATCAGCTCTCGGCGGCGAAGATCGAGGCAAACAAGGCCGCCTATGCTAACCAGTTCGTGAACAAACCGGAGTTCGTTGCTATCTATGGTGGGCTCGGAAACCAGCAATACGTAGACAAGTTGTTTGAGACGACGACGATTAGCGCGAGCGCTGCGGAGAAGGCTGCGTTAGTCAACGGATTGAACTCGAACCCGGCAACCGAGACGCGTGCGAGTGTGTTGCAGAAAGTCGTCGATGGGACTGCTGTGATCTCAGAAGGGAATCAACAGTTCACGACGACGTATGGCCAGGCATTCTACAATCTGGAGTTCAACCCTGCGTTTGTGCAGATGGAATACTTCGGATACCTGCGACGAGATCCTGACGCGGCGGGGTACGCATTTTGGTTGGGTAAGCTGAACCAGTATGGGAACTATCTGGATGCCGAGATGGTGAGGGCGTTTATCATCTCTCCCGAATATCGATCGCGCTTCGGTCAGCCTTAACCTGTAAACGCAGCGGGCTCGCGCTTGGCGAGTTACTAGCAATGGCGGTGAGGTCGGTACCTCCTCGCGGTAGAGAATTTGTGGAAACTCCTGGTTCTCGGCGCCAAGGGCGCGAAATGTGATAGCCCAGGGCAACGCCCTGGGATAGGTCATAACAATCCTGAAGCGCTGAAGGCGCGAAATAACAAGTCTCGACTGAAAATCCTCTGGATTCCGCCGAGTCCACCCTCATTTCGCACCTTCAGCGCTGGGAATCTTTAGGCGAGTCCTACCTGGGCCGATGGCCCAGGCTGTTACATTTCGCGCCTTTGGCGCTAAGAACCCACAGTTTTCACACAGTCTGGGTGGCAAGTGGGTTGTCGATCGAGCAGATGTAACGCCGATAGGGATCTGGAGTGCCCGCCGCCTTCTTCGGGACAAGAACCTCCCGTTGCCGAGGCTGTGTGTAAGACTCCGGTTCCCGGCATAGCCACGAGGGTGTTTTCACGCGGGTCTACCGTGAAGGTGGCACTGACCTCAGTGCTTTCGAACTGTCCTTTTTGCAACACACCAATTGAGGACTACGCTTTGGGGGTAGTGGGTCAGTTTGAATTGAATAATGCGGCGTTGCTTTACAGAACCGAGCGCGGTAGCGCCGGATGCTGAGATCAACGCCAAAATACGAATGCGCGGGCGGACGCGCCGTGGAGAGAGGGAAACACTCAAACTCCGCACTCGAACTCCGCACTCGAGTAAAGGATCCGGCGCTACCGCGCTCGGTTCTGAAATAGCCTCGGCCTTTCCTTTATCAAACTGACCCACTAACCCTTTTTGGCTCGCCTTGACTTTCCTCTCCTTGGCCCATACCTTCTCCAACATCAGTCAACCAGAGGTCCCGCCGCTCCCTCAAGCGGCCCAGATTCGTTAACGCCCCCAAATTCGTTTTAAAGTTTTCCCAGAGTTAAGAGCGGTCTTGGTCTGTTCTCTGGTCAGAAGGGCATCACGTCCCAACCGTCTCGCCGATTATCCCCCCTCAAAGTGTAAGGTCATGAAACATTTCCCACGATTATCAAAGATTTGGCAGAAGTTACTTCCGACTCCTCGCATCCGAGCGGGCCACCGGTATTTGATTGGCGCTTTGGCGCTGGCAACCGGTTCGTTTATTGGTCTTGCAGTCGCACAGACGCCGAGACCATTTGTCTTGATCTCGGGAACCAGGGTCTCCCCTGCGAGCCCGCCAAAGGAAGAAACACAGTCGCCTTCAAAACTTGCAACATCAGGGTGGACCAGCGTGGGCCGATCTGGCGTTATGAAACCGTTTGCTGAGCTATTACCTCAAACTGGGGGAGCCGGCGATAGTCCGAAGATCGTCTTTGGCAGCGTCCGCAACGGAGGCAACAACGACGTCTTCGTGATGAACCTCGATGGGAGCAATGAGACCCGACTTACTACTAACGCCGCCTATGACGATCAGCCCAAATGGTCACCTGACAACTCAAAGATCCTGTTCATGAGCGATCGCGACGATAACTTCGAGCTCTACTCGATGAATGCCGATGGCAGCACTCAAACGAGACTGACAAATACGTTAGCGCCGGAGGGATTTGCAGAGTGGTCGCCTGATGGGTCGAGGATCGCTTTCGTCGTCGGCGACTTGAGAAATCCAAGCGCGTTTGAGATCTACGTGATGAACGCCGATGGGACTAACCGGACGAGGCTTACCAATGACACAGTCATTGATGGCGTACCCGCGTGGTCGCCGGATGGGAGCAAAATGGTGTTCATGAGTGGCGGCAGTAGTGTGTTTGCTCCGAACAGTTTTGAAATCTACGTGATGAACGCCGACGGTAGTAACCGAACGCGGCTAACAGACAACAATATCGTAGATGGTCAACCATCGTTCTCTCTGGACGGTTCGAAGATTTTGTTTGCCGCCGGGGATGCGATGAATCCCGATGGCATTGAAATCTATGTGATGAACGCGAATGGCAGCAACAAAATCGCTCTGACGAGCAACACGGTGACGGACGGTTTTCCAGCCTGGTCGCCGGACGGCACCAAGATCGTTTTCGCCTCAGGGAGCGTCTCAGATGAAACCGGGGTTGAGCTATTCCTGATGAATGCCGATGGCAGCAACAAGGTTAGGCTCACAACTAATAATGCCCTCGATTGGTTTCCGGACTTAGGCTCACAGCCGTCAAGCCAATTAACCATCGCGGGTCGGGTGACAGATTACAAGGGTAACGGCGTTTCCAATATCACCATAACTCTTAGAATCAATCGGGCAGGCACCATCGAGACCAGGACCACACAGACTGATCCAAGCGGCAATTACTCATCTGGTGGAATCTTATGTGCGAACAGTGTGGAGGTAACGCCTTCGAAAAATAACTCCGCATTCAGTCCGAAGAGCCTTACTTTTGTTAGCACCAGTTGCCTCAGCGGTTCGCAGACAGCAAATTTCGCGCTGGTACCCCCGATCGTTATCAGTCAGTTCTACACTGCGGGTGGCGAGACCGGCGCAACCTATCGAAACGATTTCGTAGAACTATTTAATCGCGGAGATACCACCATCGATTTGGCTGGCTGGTCGCTCCAGTTCACGGACGCCACCGGCACCGTTTGGCAACGCCTAAACCTACCCAGCTTCTCGCTTGTTCCCGGCCAGCATTACCTGGTCCAACTAGGATCGGGTGGCGGTGTGGGAACTCTGTTGCCAACGCCTGACGTTGCCACAGGAATTTCTATGAGCTCCGCCGGTGGCAAGTTGGCACTGCTTAGCAGTGCTGATCCTCTGGTTGCGGGTCCTTGTCCTGTCAGTTCGTCAGCGATCGATTTTATCGGCTATGGAGCTAGCGCAACCTGCTTTGAGGGATTAGGCCCCGCGCCGGTGCCCAGTGCCGGGACCGCAGACCGTCGCAGCGGCGATGGGTGCGCGGATACTGATAATAACGCCGGCGACTTTACTCTCGGATTGCCGAATCCACGCAATCGAACGTCAAGCTCGAATCCATACTCGCAATGGCAGCCGGTGGTGCTGACCGCAGCGCAGATAGTCGAAATCAAAGGCTGGACTGTCGGCGGCAGAACATATGTTTATGTGAAGCCACAGTATCCAGATGCCGGTTACCGCGTGACCAATTGGGGACAAGTAGTAAGGAGCGTTAACGATTTCACCGTCGATGCCGGCGTCGAAAAGTTTACTGGTGCTTCCATCCTGGCAGTGGTGACCACCGCGCAGATCTACGATCTTGGCCCACTCGCCGATGGTACTTACAACTTCAGTTTCAAGACGTCGGGAACGCTGGCGAAGACTCTGCAATTCACTGTCAGTTCGGCCGTGCCGCCACCAAATCCGATCGATAACGCGCGCGAGTTTGTGAAGCAGCAGTATCGAGACTTTCTGAATCGCGAGGCTGACCAGGCCGGCGAAGACTTCTGGACCGACAACATCACCAAGTGTATGGATCCGGCGCGAAGACCTGCCGGGCAAACAGAAGCGCAGTGCACGCTGCGGCAAAGGGAGACAACCAGTGGCGCATTCTTTCTCTCGCCGGAGTTTCAGTACACCGGTTACTTCGTTTACCGGATGTATCAGGGAGCGCTGGGCCGTCAGCCGAAACTTTCTGAGTTCACACCTGACGCACTGTTTATGGGCAACGGGATCGTGGTTAATGGGCAACTGTCAGCCGCAAAGATCAACCAGAACAAGGCCGAATACGCGGCGCTGTTTGTCAACTGCGTGGATGCGACGAAGTATCGATGTGCGGAGTTTAAAGCAATCTATGACCCCTTGAGTAATCAGCAGTACGTAGACAAGTTGTTCCAGACAACGGGCGTCAATGCGAGTGCCGCAGACCGCACGGCGTTAGTCGATGGATTGAACGCGAATCCGGCCACCGAAACGCGAGCGACTGTGTTACAAAAAGTGGTCGACGGGATAAATGTGATCTCGGAAGGGAACCAGCAGTTCACCACGACGTACGGGCAGGCGTTCTACAACCAGCAATTCACCCGCGCCTTTGTCCAGTTGGAATACTTCGGCTACATGAAGCGGGATCCGGATGAGGCGGGTTACGCATTCTGGCTGGATAAGCTGAATCAGTTTGGCGGTGACTTCGTGGCCGCCGAGATGGTGCTGGCGTTTATTTCATCACCGGAGTATAGGGCACGATTCGGTCAGCCTTGACGGCGCTCGTATGAAGGAGAAAGCGGATGAGTTCGGCGCGACGGGCGCGGAGAGCTACCAGTCATTGAAACACTGAGACAGGATTAACAGAGTTAACAAGATGCTAAAGAGCAAATGATTGGGACAGGAGTCAGGTGTTGGAAAGGCAGGCGGACGATTGAAATTTGCCAGGATTCATCGCACAAAATACGTTCGTTTAGAGGTGGGCACCGCCCACCGGTGCGCGTGGAAGACACGAGGCGGCTACATAATTAATGGGTGATGTTCAGTTAATGGTCTCATCCATGTCGTCCCGGTGGGCGGTGCCCCCTCTAAACGAACGTAGCCTGCGGTCACAGGGGCGGCCACGGAGTGCCGCCACTACAATCTAGTCACGCTTGCGCTCCATCAAACCAGGTGACGAAGAACCAGCGATACTTATCCGGATCCTGCACCGTGATGAACCGCCCACCCCAACCTTCGTCCGTGGGCGGTTGCACCTCGACCCCTCGGGCTCCGAGGTCTCTATAGTATTGGTCCACATCGTCCACTCCCAGAAAGAAGTTAACGCCTCGGCCTCGCCGTAGCATCGTCTCGAGGTGCTGCGCCAGGGTGAGCTTCAGAGTGCCGGCTTGCAAAGTTGCCATCGGAGGTTCCGATTCGGGGGTGTACTTTTTGACGTCAAAGCCAAGCTGGTCGCTGTAGAATTGGACCGACTCTTCCAGGTTGTTGACTTCAAGAACTAATAAATCCAGACCAACAATATTCATTTAATAACTCCCCAAGGTTTTCGTCGCCGGAAGTGACCTGGTGTGGCGTTTCATCAGATTGAAGTCAGCAGAAGATAGACACCGTAGCCGCCCGCTGTAACAACCGACCAGAAGAGTGCCTCTTGCACCCGTGTGTAGCGACGTAGCCGATTAGAGAGCGGCAGAGAATCGTTAATCGCCCGCATCGCGCTGCGAGCCATCATAACTCCGAAGACGATTACTAACAGTGCCAGGATGCCGAGGGGCCACAAGAACCAGATCCATTGGAGGCGCACCAGGAACAAAAGAAACAATCCGACCAGCAAACAAGAAAATGCGCTCAAACCGTGCCCGAGTAGTCCAACATCCCGGGCCGCTGGAGACGCGGCCGGCACTGGTGTGAGCCTTATCGGCCGGGCCCTCCCAGCATCATATTCGCGTCTGGTGTCCTCATTCTTCAGCACGCGATAAGCCTCATTCAGAGATTTCATCTCATCCTCCGTGCCACCTTTATCAGGATGACGACTGGCGGCCAATCGTTTATAGAGTCGATCGAGATCACTTCGAGAGGCGCGTTCGCTCGCACCAAGAATCTCGTAGTAGTCTTTATGAGAATCAAACTGGCTCATGGAGTTTTGGGATTTTAGTGTAGATAACAGGCGTATAGAGTACAACCTTCAGGTTGCCGCTCTCGATACCCACGCAAGCTAAAGCTTGTACTCTAAACACCTGTCCTTTGCGCTTCCGACTTTCGTTTCGTAGTATTCTGGGTTCAAAGGAAATATGGCACATCAATTTGCTCCAGGCGACGATCTGATCTTCCAACTCGAAAGCGGGTTGGGTTTGCTGCGCGTTATAGCAATCGAGGGCGAAGGAGCCGAAACAGTTTGGCACCTATTGGCTTACGATGAGTTTTTCCCCAGCCCCGAAGCAGCCGAAGCAGCGCTCGCCGAACCCGGCTCACTTTCAGTACGAAACCCGCACATGGCGATAACGGACCGCGCGTTTGAGCGAACGCCAGCGGCCCGACTCGGCAATCGCCCGGTTAAGGACGAGGAACTTAACGGGTTTCGCGACTGGCAACAATCAGAGGCTCGAAAGGTTTCAGATCGTTCTGCATTGTTGCTGCTGGGAATCAGGTAGATCGAAGCGTCCATGCTCAACAGCCGGCGTAAGTTCTCTGCCGCAGGGTCGGTCTGACTCGTCGAATTGCTTTGCGGAACTTTGCGGCTCTTTGCGTACTTTGCGTTAAAAAAAGAACCGTAAAGAATTAACCGCAAAG
The DNA here is from genome assembly GCA_031396065.1 of Pyrinomonadaceae bacterium. Taxonomy (GTDB): domain Bacteria; phylum Acidobacteriota; class Blastocatellia; order Pyrinomonadales; family Pyrinomonadaceae; genus PSRF01. Next base: position 29,068 of record JANNJZ010000356.1, read on the forward strand.
AGCGCCAAGAACGCAAAGTTTACGCAAAGAATTGAAACAGACACCAACCTCCTGAAGTCTCGTGCTACGCTAAGCCGCGCAAGCTCGATTACCTCGAGGTAAGGAAGGTGGGCTTGCCCCCGGTCTTCGTTCACGCGGAACTCGGCGAATGGATCACTTAACAACCCAGTCCGGATTGAACGCAAAGTCGCTTGGACGCGCCGTAATATCGACCTCGATTCGACTGCTCGTCTTAGTCCTGATCTTGATATCCACGGTCAGCTGGTCCTTCGCTGCCCGGCGTGAGCGCCTCATCGATTCCTGGAAGCCAGTCCACTACAACGTATCGCTGGCATTGCACGATCATTTATCTGAGATCACGTGGGCCACTGCCGAAATCACGATTCTCACATTGAAGGACAATGTGTCGTTGATCGATTTGGATTTTGGCGAGTTAACAGTTGACTCGATCAAGGTTAACAATGAAGCGGCGCAGTTCGAACGCCAACCGGAGAGGCTCAACATCAAGCTATCCAAAGCAGTGCCGCGAAACACACGCCTCGTGGTGGCGGTTGCATACCATGGCAAGCCCAAGGACGGGTTAATCCTTAGTACAGACAAGGCGGGAAAGCCGTCAGCCGTGGGAGACAATTGGCCGGACCGGCTGCATCACTGGATACCCTGTCTGGACCACCCGTCAGCAAAGGCGACGGTAAACTTCACCGTTACCGCACCGTCGCGAACTGTCGTGGTGGCGAATGGTCGACTCGATTGGATGGAACCTCGTTCAGTTGGAACTGCAACCTGGCGCTACGTTGAAGGTGTTCCTATTCCACCTTACTGCATGATTATCGCCGTCGGTGAGTTTGCCCAACAGACCTTACCCGGAGAAGGGACAACTCCGCTTTCGTATTACGTGCCGATGACTGATAGGGATGTCGCAACCCAGGGATTCTCGACGGCAAGTCCGTCACTGAAGTTTTTCACTCAGACGGTCGGGCCTTACCCTTATGAAAAACTTGCGTTGATAGTTGGCGCCACCCGCTTTGGCGGAATGGAGAATTCCAGCGCGATCGTTTTCTCAAGCAACTTGTTCGACTCAAGGCCGAGATCAGAATCCCTTAGCAAAGTCTTCAAGATTCGAGAGGGAACTGTCTCGCTCGTGGCCCATGAAATCGCCCACCAGTGGTTTGGCGATTCCGTCACCGGAGCCACTTGGGCTGACCTCTGGCTCAGTGAAGGTTTTGCGACGTACTTTGCTGGGCTGATGATTCAGCACTATGAAGGCGAAGTGGCATTTCAGGAGTACATGAAACGCAGTGCTGATACATATTTCAATTACGAGAGAGGGACCAGTTCTCCTATTCACGATACCGAAACCGAAAACCTCAACAGGCTCCTGAACGCAAACAACTACCAGAAGGGCGCCTGGGTGCTGCACATGCTTCGCTCCGACCTTGGGGATGAAGTCTTCTTCCGCGGCATTCGCACCTACTACAACGCTCACAAGAACGCGACGGCAAGCACGGAAGATTTGCGTTCGGCGTTGGAGAAAGCTTCCAGCCGAAACCTGAAGCAGTTTTTTACGCGCTGGATTTACGGCGCCGGCCATCCGAGTTATGAGCTGACCTGGGAGTGGAAAAAAGCGAAAGCTAAGCAAGGCGTCCTCACCATAAACGTGAATCAGACGCAGAAAGCGGCAGCGTTCCTGATGTCCGTGCCTTTGGAGATTTCAACGGGGACAGGTGTGATGCGGAAGTTAATCAAGCCTACCGGTAAGCAGACCACCTTACGTCTGCCGCTCGCCAGTCGTCCTAGCGCCGTGCGACTTGATCCGGGGAACACGATTCTTAAAGAAGTCCGTATTGACGCACCGCGATAGTCTGGCCGTATCCCTCGGTCACTAAGCAACTGAGCTCTTAGTTAAGTAATTTGGAGGCGGGCAAATGTGCGTTCGTTTAGAGGTGGGCACCGCCCACGGGCACGGCGTGGATGAAACGAACCGGGTAAATGATTAACCGTGATTATTTGCGTGAATGGTTTCGTCCACGCCGCACCGGTGGGCGGTGCCCACCTCTAAACGAACGCACATTTGCCCGCCTCCAAATTACTTAACTAAGAGCTCAGTTGCTTAGTG
>JANNJZ010000459.1:0-50194 GCA_031396065.1 Pyrinomonadaceae bacterium
GCACGTCTGTTGCGGACGATTATCCTCCTGTTCTTCCATAGCAATTATCCCCAGTTCTTCATTAGAAATTTAGCAAAGTGTGCCAGTTCGTAAACCAAGAACAGCAGGAACCCGATTCCAAATAGAGAAAACCAGTTTGCCAGACGAGCAGTTGCAACTTTCCAATATCATAAAGGGCATTACGAGAAAGTCATCGAAAACGGCGAATCTGCTTTGGCAAAAAGCGGCAAAGGCCAATCTTTCGCGTGGCTCTCACTGCTGGCGGCTTCATTTCTAAAGGAGGGACAAACGGAGAAAGCCGAGGCGACGCTAAAAGAACTTGAGCTCCAATCCCACACTGATAAGAAAGCACTCTACTCACTCGCAATGAACTACGCGGAACTTGGACGCGTGCCGGAAGCGCTTACGGCTCTTGAGGGTTGTTTTGAAGTCCGCGAGCAGAGAATGGTGTGGGTGAGCGTGGAACCACGTTTCGCTAAACTCAAACACGAGCCGCGCTTTCGGCAGATAGTGGGAAAAATGCGTTTGAATTGAAACTGCGTTCTTCAAGAACAATTCGTCACTGAGCGATTCGGCCTTCCCTGTTCCATCCGATAGGCGAGGACGCTCGGCGCACTCGCGATGCATGTCGCAGTGGTGCCCGGCGCGGTCGCCGAACTGATCGGCTCTCCGTCGCCTGCGCAGGTCCCGAAGTTTGCCGACCCAGTTCCTACCAGCTCGTCAGAACTGATCCCGGCGCTTGACGGGAGCATAGCGAAGGCGAAGAAGGTGCTTGGTGGCATGACTGACGAGGAGATTTTGGCGACCTGGCGAATGATGAATGGTGAACACGAGGTGTTCGCCCTTCCGCGGGTGGCGTTGTTAAGGTCGATCATGTTGAATCACTGGTACCATCACCGCGGACAACTGTCGGTATACCTGCGCGAGTTGGACGTGGCCATCCCTTCCATATACGGGCCGAGCGCGGACGAGAACCCGTTCGCGTGACGCAATCTAGTCTCGGCTGTTTTCCCCGCCTCGTTTCGGTTAAACGGACGTAAGGCTTAGACCACCCGAGCATGGGTCTTCTGACAAGATAGACTTGGCCTAAGGAGAGAGGTATGACCACCGCAACTAGCGATACCACTAATCAAGCAGAAATTCGCGCGATGATCGATGAGCGAATAAAAGCCGTTCGCGCGAAGGACGTCAACGCGGCTATTGCCGGCATCGCGCCTGACGTGCGCCTGTTTGACGTCGTAAATCCACTGCAATCTGTCGGCTCGAATGCATCGAGAAAGCGGGCAGATGACTGGTTCTCATCGTTTCAGGGCTCGATTGGTTACGAGATTCACGACCTCGATATCACTGCCGGCAACGACGTGGCCTTTATTCACGGACTCAGCCACGTTAGCGCCACGAAACTAGACGGGGGACAACTCGATATGTGGTGGCGCACAACCATGTGCTTTGCAAGGATCGACGGCACGTGGATGGTCACTCACGAGCATAACTCGGTGCCTTTCGATATGGAGACTGGCAAAGCATCGCTCGAGCTCAAGCCTTAGATTTCGGAATGGCCGGTTACCAGCAAATCCAGATATCTTTGGGCACATCGCTAATCCCGTCAGTGTTGCGCCGATCCGTTGAGACTGCCTCTCCAGCCGTAATTGCCCAAGGCAAACAACGCCAGGAACGCAGGGATTAACAGCAGCCACAAGAACACATGAACCTTGCCAACCTTCCACTGCCTCCAACCACGCGGCTGATCAGAAACCATGGCAGCGTCTCTTTTGCTCAAGGTGTGAGAGTTGAGGTTCGCTTTTGCGCTTTCCAGAATAGTCTTCAAACTGTTTACGGCCCGGTCCTCGACAATCCCGCGTTTTATATTACTGAACAGACCTTCCAGTCCGTCAGCCCGCGAGCGGTTTGCGTATAACAAGTAAGCGCCGGGACTCCCACCGGGAACACTGACGAAGCCGGTCAACGCGAGTGCGGAATCAAAGTAGTGGTTCGCATAAATCTGTTTTGAGGCAACGACGATTTGTGGACCGCTATCGTAGGCACGTTGGTAAACCATGATGTGGTTGACGGCAATGACAGGTTTTAGACCAAACTTGATCTTGGACCAGACAATCGCATTTTCAACCAGGGATACTTGAGGATGGGTTGAGGCTGTGAGATTTTGCCGAAACTCAGCCAGTAGATTACTGAGGTAATCTGGCGCAGCCATTAGGGCGTGATGCTCGTCCGCCAGCCGCACCGCCCGAGGCTGATCGTGATATTCAATGAGCGCGCTGTCTCCACGAGCGACGTAATCGCGCACATAATCGAGCAACATTCGTTTTAGAAGTTGAGTCGCCTGAATGCGATAATCCGGAGCTTCCCAATCCACTTCCCGGTGAAGACGCTCAATCATCTGGGCCGATAGTTTTATTTTGCAGTTTCCAACAGCGCAGTCTTTTAGATCTTCAATGTCGCGATCTTCGATGGTTAGTGTCTCCAGGTCAGCCAGCGTCGGCAAATCACTGAATCTACCGATCTCGAGAATCGCCGGATTGCTCTTCTGAGTCATGCTCTCGCGGAAAGATTGGAGGAACACATGAGCCGGGGCTTTGAGACTGACCAATCCACTCACCGCAACTTCTCGCTTATCCAACACCGGCAGCAGGTGCACCACTGTCTCGCCCTGCGCTAGTGCAGCGAAATCGGTCTCATTGAGAATTGCTTTCTGACGAAGGACCTGGTGAAACTCGGAGAGTGAGTTTTGGGCGAAAGCGCTGGTTGTACTAATCCAAACAATTGCACAGAAGGCAATAAACCCCGCCAAATGATTAATCCGGCCTCGCATGCTCATCCTCGCCCGGTCTCGATTAAAGGAGTGTTTGAAGAGTCATTTGTCCGCCCTGCGATGGCGCATGACTTCTTTTGCTACACACTTTTGGTCTGCGGTGCTTAATGGCATTAGCTGTGCCATTGCCGCGCCTACGCCCCCAAACGTCCGTTCGTTTAGAGGTGGGCACCGCCCACCGGAGCGCCATGGATGAAACGATGCAGCGACATAATCAACGTGTGATTACATAGTTGAATGGTCTTGGCTACGACGTACCGGTGGGCGGTGCCCACCTCTAAACGAACCTATGATTAGATTCAAACCGCATCAGTCGTGCCCGTGGCTGTTTTTCTCCAACGTGCAAGCCGATGGTATTCTAACGGGCTTAACCGTGACTCAGCTGTTTCGATTTACTGACAACTCTGACCGAGGCGTTAAGCCAGTTCGCCAAGAACATGCATCAATAATCGGATGACTATTCCTAAGATTCTCAGCATCGTGGGTACGCGCCCCGAGGTTATCAAGATGGCGCCCGTCGTTTTGGAACTCGACCGGCGCCAATCGGAGTTTGAGCACGTTCTCGTAACTACCTCCCAGCATCGCGAAATGCTGTTCCCGGCATTGGCCATGTTCGGGATGAAACCCGACGTCAATCTGGACCTCATGCAGGAGAACCAGACGCTCGCCTCCTTCGCCTCGCGTTCCCTGTCATCCCTATCGAATCTTTTCGCCGAACTGCAACCCGACATGATTCTGGTTCAGGGTGATACCACCACAGTAATGACTGCGGCGCTGGCGGCGTTTTACCTTGGCGTTCGCGTCGGACACGTCGAAGCCGGGCTTAGATCATTTCTGCGGCGAAATCCTTTTCCGGAAGAGATCAACCGTCGCATCGCCGGTTGCGTGGCAGACCTCCATTTCGCGCCGACCGATCGCGCCCGTGAAAATCTTCTCCGCGAGGGCGTCCCGGCCGAAGATGTATTTGTCACCGGTAACACCATTGTTGACGCGCTTCGATCAATTAAACCGGTGGACGTTTTCGATGAGGAGAAGCTCGGAGGTATCGACTATGACGGCCGCCGCGTGTTGCTCGTGACTGCTCACCGGCGCGAGAATCACGGCGACAATCTCAAGGGTATTTGCGCGGCACTCAGAACGCTGGTAACCAGGTTCCACGACGTCGAAATCGTTTTCCCGGTGCACCTGAATCCGAATGTGCGAGCGGTAGTTCACGAGGAGTTGGGCCAAACTCCGGGCATTCATTTGACTGAGCCGGTGTCATATCGCGACCTGCTCGGCGTCATGAGTCGTTGCTATTTGATACTGACGGACTCGGGCGGCATCCAGGAGGAAGCTGTCTCCTTCCATAAGCCAGTGTTAGTGCTGCGCGAGGTTACCGAACGCCCGGAGGTGGTTGAATGCGGCGCGGGTAAGGTTATCGGAGTGATGACTCAGAACATCATCGACGAAACGTCGGAATTGATAACCAATCAGAAAAGATACCGGCAGATGGCGACTGCTATGAATCCTTTCGGAGACGGACATGCAGCCAAACGGATCGTGGACATACTCGCGGCTGAGGTAAGGGGGAAAGAATAGGGTAAACGGGGAAGAGGGGGAAAAGGGGAACGGGGAATGGGTAAAGGAGGTCATTCTACGATTGCGGGTTCAGGTCCGAGCCTTCCCCTTTACCCCTTCTCCGATCCCCTTTTCCCCTCTTCCCCGTTTACCCTGTTTCCCCGTTCCCCTTCTTCTTCCAGGCTTCGCTGAGAAATCCCCACGACCAGAATCCTGCGGCCAGCAGATACATGGGCCAGATAAGAATAAAAACCAGCAGCACGTGGCGATCATGTTTCGCAAACCAGGTGAACGCTCTATACGTCCGCATGAATGGCATCAGCAGGATCAAAGGTGGATACTTTAGGAGAATTCCTCCCGGCAATCCGCCGCGGCGCCGGGCGACGGCCGAGAGTCTGCCGAGGTCAACCTGATAACCGAGCACCTGCCGCCATCCGGTTTTGTTCAAGTGAGTAACCTTAATCGCCGGATCAAAGAGGATGCGTTCGCCCGCTTGATGCATTTTCCAATGCAGCAGTATGTCTTCGGCCAGCCACATGCTGTCGTCAAACCCACCATATCTCTCCAGAATTTCTCGCTGGTAAGTTATGTTTGCGGTGGGCATGCCCTTCTCGAGTCGCATCGGCGTCGTCGGCATAAACTCCTTAAACTCGATCAGGTAGCCGATCCAGCCACTCACAATTCGCGGGGTGCCGTTTCCGAGCGAACCTCCGACGGCTGCGTATTCACCCTCCCGGTGACGAGCGACTGCTCGCTCAATCAAGTCCGGCTCGGCTATGCAATCCGAATCAATCATCAGGCAGAATTGCGCTCGGGTTGCGCGCACACCCACGTTGCGGGCAGCCCCGGCAAAAGTCTGTTGGCTCAGGTGGATTAATCTTACGGAAGGAAATTCGCGCGTTACGATTTCCGGCGTTTGATCGGACGAACTATCAACCACGATTACATCAAACTTCACTGAAGACTGTTGCGCTAAGATCGCGTTTAGACACTGGCGAATGGTGCGTTCCGACTGGTAACACGGCACGATTACGGTCACGAGCGGCGCCGCCTTCAGGTCGGCTTGAGAATCGCCCTGAAACTGAGCTTGAGGCTCCGCCTGTGACTCTGCCTCTTCTTCAACCAACAGATTCGAGGACATCATTCGGGATCTTCTGCAACGGCCGCGTCTTCCGCGATAACGGTTTCAGGGTCGGTAACCTCGGAGCGATCGAGCACGCCATACTTGCGCACCCGGACGAGGTAATCCCCGATGTGGTTTTGAAAAGCGATCTCGGGAGGGAGAGGCATAGTGACTAAGTGCGTCGCGTCGCAGCCTTGGGAGGAATTCTGATCTTCTTGATCTTGCCGTCGCTGTAGATAACCAGCGGGGTACCCGTTTTCGCAGCCAGCTCGCGGGCTCGCTGCCCTGCCCGCCGCAAAGCGGCTTCCACGCCGCTAAGTTTTCCGTTGTCGCCGGTGTCTTTTCGTTGCTTCATAAAGTTCACCTTTCGCGATCAGTTCCGCATGCTTACCCGAATTGTCATACAACTGCCACGAGTCTACAAGCTGTCGGTAGATGTTAAGGAAATTCTGCCAGCCCAGAAATATGAAGCCTATGAATTAGACGTACGAGATCTTGCAGAGTGCCAGCTTAAGCCAATATGCCCGATGGTAAAGACGCTGGATCCTGGGCAACGTACAAATAGTTCAAACTCGGTGGCATTTTACCCCTGAAGCCGAGGAGTCAGTGCGTCTTTGATTTCGGCGCCAGCAAAGAGGTGGCGCGAGAGAGACACCGGATCGACATCAACTATTCCCGCCGGCTCCATTCCCAGGTAAGCGCGATGGCTACTATATTCGTAGTCTTCAGGGCGGGTTACCATGTTGGCACGCACCGGATTAAGGTGGATATATCTCACCAGTTCGGCCAGATACCGCTCGCTCCGACAAAGAATTGCTTTATGCCTCCCCTGCAATAGATGTCCCACCCGGCGATGCCGGCGATTGTAGTATTGAGCATAACCGGTCAAGACCCGATGCATGATTCGACCAACCGCACTGGCCTGACGCTCCAGCAACAGGTGTACATGGTTGGTCATGAGACAGTAGGCGTAGAGGAAGAATGGTAACTTGACCTTCTGCACCGCCAGCAGCGAGAGAAACTTCTCGTAGTCAGCCGCCGAGTTAAAGATCTGCCGACGATTATTGCCCCGCGTGATTACGTGGTATAGACCACCCTCGACTTCGGCACGCGCTTTCCTGACCATAGGCGCGCGGATACTAATCCCGCAGAGGTTTGTCGTCAACCGCGCCGCGTTTTGGCGAGACTCTTCTTAGATACAAGGGTTCTTGCTAACAAAGATCTCGGGGCGCGGATCTATTATTTGCCGGGTTCGTCCTTACCAGACCCCAATCGTGAGCACTGCTGAGAAAACAGAATCGCAAAATCGCAAGCCTGACCCCGCTTTTTTTTTAGGTCTTGATACTTCCTTGGTCTGCCGTTCTTCTTTACTTCTAATTGCATTAGTAGGGTTTAGGTTAGGCTCGCTTTAGGCTCGCTAGGGATTGTTCTGTTGAAATCAAAGTAGTATATTGGCGTTGCTTGAGATGACGGGTTTACTTGGAGCAGCGGCAGTCTTCTGACTGCTCTCCAATTAGTTTTTCGGCTCGAAAAAGCTAACCAAAGTTTCAGCTACACATATTAAGTATCACCATTCTCCGCCGCTTGGGCCTGCAAATAGCAATTCGCTAAGAGCAACCTACAATTCCTGAGCGTATACACACCAGCGTCGGAGTTAAGAGCAGGCCCGAAGGAGTGTATGCGTGTCGGCTAAAATCCAACCTAAATCTGTGCTGCGTGTTGAGCGCAGTAATCACCCTACAATTGACCATTACTTCGATTGTGCGATTCATGTCGTAAAGCGGAGTAAAGAACTGGCTTGGGAATCTAAAGAGCTGGTAGTGGCTCTGCTTATCCTAATCCTGCTTATCCAACATTCATTCCATGTGTTAATGACTTGATTGACAAACTGGCAGAACTGGGAGTAAAAAGTGTCTATAACGACTTCGTTCCCGCTGTTCCGGCAGCCCCCTAGAAGTTGTTATCGGATTAGTCACTCGTTCCCAGGCAAACCGTCCCACAGGGTGACTAACTAGAGTAAGAATGTCGCTGGAGGAATGCGACAGTTCTCTTAACCAACATTGGTAGGAGGAACTGTTGTATGTCTGTACCTGAGCTTCGTACTAAAACCTTTCCTGTCCAGTCCTTTCCAAAAACTGCTATTGCTTTCGATTGGTTGAGCTATGTAGCGCATAGGGTTGAGGAACTGGTCTGGCAAAGCAAATACCTCTTATTTGGAATCGGGTTCCTGCTGTTCTTGGTTTACGAACTGGCACACTTTGCTAAATTTCTAATGAAGAACTGGGGATAATTGCTATGGAAGAACAGGAGGATAATCGTCCGCAACAGACGTGCAACAGGTGCGGCGGTACAGAGTTTTGCGGCTGCGGGGCATGTCTCGAATGTTTGGGTCCAACTGATGGGTATTTGTGTGCAGCCTGTCTTGATGATGCCTAGTCAATGGGATTACCTGGCTTCCTTAATTTCTAATACCCATTTCTTGGGTACGCCGTGAACGTCTCCGTAAAACATCTGACTGGGGTCAGGCTTGCGATTTTGCGATTCTCAATCATTCGCAGCTTCTGTATTTCTCGATGATCGCCGACGCCAGCTTACTGGTGTTGGCGTGGTCGCGCAGCTTCCGTCGAGCCGCATCGTGCCGTCGACTTAGAGCGGACTAATACCAGGGAAACAAAACCGGGTCAGGCTTGCGACTTTGCGATTCTAGAACGCTGGCTCCGAGATCATTGAACAATGCAACGGTGGCGAGTGACAGAGAATCGCAAATCGCAAGCCTGACCCCAGTCTCTAGTTATGGCAGGACGACTAACCACCAGAGAAGCTCCGCCCTTCGGCCAGCGCATGGCCGCGCTGCGTCAGCAGAAAGGCCTCACCCAGATGCAGCTGGCCGAGCGGATGAACACCACGCAGAAGATGATCGATTACTACGAGCGCCGCTCGCCTAACCCTACCCTCGACGTGATGCAGAAGATCGCCGCCGCTTTAGAAGTAAGCGTCACTGAGTTGCTTGGAGAAGAGGCCGTGACCGTCACAGCCGCGCGCAAGAGTGGCCCGACCAGCAAGGTGCAGAAAGTGTTTGATGAGGTGGCGCGCTTGCCCCGCCGTCAACAGGATAAGATCGTCGAAGTCGTATCCGCGCTCATGACCCAGTACGAGCAAAGCAGGTAATGAACCACCGCCAGAGTTACTTGCTTGTAGCGTACTGCCCGATCAACTTGATCGCATCTGCATTCGCTGTCGGCAGGCACTTTTCATTGAGTGAGAGAAATGCTTTAGCATGATGTGTACGAGTGAGGTACCCGTCACCTTGCTCAGTTACCAAGAACAGCACAAACCGATTCCCCTTCATAAAAAGTTTTGGTGATAGCCGCGCCTGTTCAGTGTCAGATGTCGGAGCGTTCTTCACAACTCCATGTGTGACATATATCTCGCGCTTGGAAAGTTTACCTTTCATCACCTCTTCAACTTCATATTTCACGTGCTGCCCGATAGCATGGTAACCACTCCACAGGCCTAAAGGCGGCTCAACCTCAATGACCTTCGCAACTACGACGAGTTCTGCTCTTTGCGTGATAGCACTTAACTGTTGCTCATCGCAATCAGGGTCCCCTGATGCCACTAGGGTCAAAACGATTCCCGCAAGTAACTTGATCATTGCTTCTTCTTCTCGACTTTCACATCTTTGATCGCAAACTTGCCCTGTCCTGTCTGAACAAGCGTGTAGTGTTCGACGTGCGTTGTATAGTCAACACTGACAAAAGTTTCATTGCCGAAGGTGTTACTAACCTCAGACTGACGGGCACCGAAACCCCTATCCGCCCGAACCATGTTCTCGTAACTTATCCCAGTCTTGTGGAAGTCCAGTACTGTTTTTCCACCGTTGTGTCGTCATCGGTATCGGATCGGCACTCGTGAACCTTCCCTGGGTTGATGAGTAGTAGCGATTTATTGAGTAATCGAGTCCGGTTTCAATGTCGCGTTCTTTTGAGGTGAACTTCTGGCGGACGTTGTCACCCGAGTAGCCCGGCATGGTATCGCGAAGGCCCTGGGTGGTGAGCTCCTCACCGAACGGCAGGTAATCATGCCGCTTCACGTTGGCCAGTGTGCCCGTCTGGTCGATGATGATGCGCGGCGTGCCCAGTTGGTCCGTTACCAGCCAGCGAATAGCCAACCCACCAGACCCGCTATTCCATGCATCGAGCACTTGCTGTCGTAGTTCCTGAAAGTCGATGGCGTAAATCAAGCTCGTTGTCGCGGCCAGGTTCGGATGAGCGTACCCTCCGGTCGGCAACTGCAAAGCTAAGAGTGCCTCCTCCAACTTCGTACGCAATTGCAGAATGTGATCGGCCTTAATAAAAGTGACGCCACCTTGCGGAGTGGGATCAGGTATCCAGGTGGTCGTGCCTACTCCCGCTTTCACTCTCAGTTGATTAACCGCCGCGCGCAATTCAGTGAGATGCTCAACCTTTATCTCCATGCCTGAGAGGAGCGTAGCGGGAGGTGTGAAAGCAGGCGGCGCGCCCCAGCCAGCCGTCGCCGCAGTAACTTCTACCAGCAACTGTCCGTTCCGATAGCCGTATTCTTTCTGCGGCGTGGATGGAGAACCATTGGCTGCATACTCAGCCAACAACTCACCACCCATCCCATACACCTGCCCCGTCTCCACCGCCGACGGCTGACCGCTGACCAACGTTACTCTCTTCACGCGATGACCATCACCATTGTAGGCATAGGTGCCGGAGACAACACTGTTCGCCTGCGTCTCTTGCGTCATGCGGTTTTCGGCGTCGTAGGCGCGCGTTACTCCAGCACCGCTGTAAGTGTCGGTGGTGAGATTGCCGGCGTCGTCATAGCTCATCGTGCCCGTTTGCCCGACAGGCACGCCCAGCCGGTTGTTCGCCGTATTCACCGTAAACTGTTTCCGGTTGATGCCGTCGTTCGTGTTCGGTGGCGCCTCCAGGATAGTGCGGTTCCCGTAGCGGTCGTAATCGTAACCCTGCACAAACTGCTGCGCCTCAGTCGACGCCGGCCCGCCGGGGGTTAGCTTCTCAACGTACTTCTCAGTAACTGATGTCACCCGGTTTAGAGAGTCGTAGCCGTAGGAATCGGTCGTGATGGTCCAGGTCGAGCTTTGCTCATCCAACGGTCGATAGTGCTTAGCAGCCGTCACGTTCCCGTTATTGTCAGGATTACTACCGCCAACGGAACCCGCCTGGTCGTAAAAGGACTGCAGCGCCCCACGGTTCCAATTCGTGTTACCGTCGAATCCGGTGCCAACCCGAACGTCCCAAAGCTGGCCGCGCGTGTTGTAATTCAACTGATGATGAATCGCCGTGTCGGTGCCAAACTGCTCGTTGGTCATTCCCCCGAGTGCCGAGTACGCGATCGAACTAGCATAGGTGCGCTGCTCGTTATCGCCCAACTTGCCGGCGAAGAGGGTGGTGCGACCCGCATTGTCGTAGGTGTAGTTCACTGTCCGACCAGAGGGATAGGTGAGCTTCGTCACATGGCCGGCGAGATTATACTCATAGCTCATCATATAAACCTGCTGCCCCAGTTGTTGCGAGCCGCCCTTGACTCGACCCATCGCGTCATAGCCGCTGTAGCTGTTTGTAGAAACCGTGGAGCTTACCGCAGCTAGCCGCCCTTTGCCGTAAGTGCTGGCCGAGTCGTAGCTGTAAGTCACCGCCGGCGTGTTGCTGGGATCGTAACTCCGGGAAATCACCCGATTCAGCGCATCGTAGACAAAGCTCGTCGTGATCGATCGAGCATCCGTCTTGCTCGCCAAATTGCCGTTGGGGTCATAACTGTATGAGACGGTGCCGCTCTCCGGATTGTTCGCCGAAGTCAGCCGTTTCAATGAGTCATAGCTGAAAGTGCGAGGCGTCTGAGTTCCCTGGGTTACCGTTGTTAAATTATTGAGACCATCATAATCATAGCTGGTCAGGTAGTTGTAATCGTTCGGGGCTTCGTAAACCTTAATCAAACGACCAAGGGCATCGGTGACGCTCTGGCGTTTTTTCAGGGATTGATCTGTCACGGTCGTGAGTTCCGCATCGTAGAAAGTAGTGATAGTACCCGTAGACGTGATGTTGCCAGCCCACGGTGCAGGCAAACTTTGACCGCCGAATGTTTGGGTCTCCACCATGCGTCCGCCTCTATCGTTTCGGACACGGGTCCAACCCATGGTTGTCTCGCCACTCGCGCTCGACGAATAGGCAGCCCGGTACGGGTTCGAAACCAGCTGATAGCTCCCCAAAGACGAGGCGTTGTCATTGAGACACTCGGGCGTAGAGTTTGGCTGGCAAGGATTAGACACCAGGTATCTTGATTGCGATTTGATTCCTTGCGTCTCGTCATAAGCGTTCTGGGTAGCGGCATCTTCCAATTGTCGCGCCAAACGAATGCGGCCCAACTGATCGTAATGTTGAATGCTCACCAACTTGCCGTCATCTTTCGCCGTCAGATCACCGCGAACAATGATTCGCCGGTCAACATCGGAGTATTCTGTTGAGGTGTGAATCTCCTCGTCTTTGTTCTCCGCAGCCTTGACCAGCGTTGGCCTGCCAAACACATCGTAGACTGTCGCGCTGGAGACGTTGTTGTCGACATCAGTGCCGCGCGTGACCAGGCCAGTAGAGAAATCATATTCGCGCGTCTCCGTGCGCTGCACGCCGGTCTGATAGGCCGTCTTGATTTGGGTAGGATAGAGGTCGGTGTATCCACCTACGCTGCCGTAATAGCGTTGAGTATGATAGCCGCGCGCGTCGGTCGTAAGCGTGGGGTTTCCATAGGCATCGTACTGATGAGAGACAGAGACTGAGTTTGCACCGGAAAGGGGATTACTGTATCCGCCCTTCGTCGAATCCCAACTCTTCTGTTGGATGAGATTGCCAGTGCTTACCGGATCATCGTAGAAGAATTCAGCCCGCGAGAGCGTAGCCGAACCATTACTCACTTCGCTGGATGCGATGGCGTTTTTCAGGTTTGGAGACGTCGAGTTCCAGTAGCTGGTTGCGTGGTTCGAAATACTGTCGGAAGAATCGGCGGTTCCGTTGAAGTAGCTGTTTGTGGTTACTCGTTTCAAAACGGCGTTTCCGGGGATGCCGGTGGGCAGCAGCGCCCAACCGCCGCGAGGTACGCTGGCGTAGTCCACCCAATCGTATTCAGATACGCCGGTGACATTCCCGTTCTTGTCGTAACTGTAGTCTTTGATTGCCGTCTTGGTGAGAATCCCACTGGCGTCTCTAATGGAAGTGAACTCGGTCTTCACGAACCCATTGACGCGATCAGGGTCATACTCACCGATGGCGGATGTAAAGGGAAAACCCTGCGGCAGATTCGCTTCCCAAACTTTTTCGCTGACTGTGCCATCGGGTTGCTGAGTTCTATAGTTTCGTTGCGAATCGCTTAGCTGTGTGACGATCCCGCCATCCGGGTTTACGATGCTGCCGTTGTCCTCATTATAGTTCCAGGTTTCAGTCACTAGGGTTGAGTTACCGTCGTATTGCTGCTGGTAGGTTAAGCTCTTTCGCGTAACCCGTTTCTTGAGCACCACATCCCACGAGTATGAGAAGCCGGGTCCATTTTGCGCGTCCAACTGATATTGATATTGCGCCTGCGCTCCCGTCGGTGTCGTTACCGAATTAAGTTCTCCCCAGCCGTAGGAAGGCGGGCAGCAGGGGGCACCGGTGTAGTCGGCGGCGTTGTAACCGAAAAGATAGTTCAGTCCGCCACTCTGTGAAGGCAGATCGATCCGTGACACAACAAACTGAAGTGCCAACACTTCTGGATACCCGTCTGGACTGTAATGGTCGTCAATGACGGTAGCATAAGTCTTGAAAACCTGAATGGCCTTCCAATGGATTTGATAAGTGAGGTCGGCGCCGCCAACTCCGGGGACGTGAATGACATCGCCCCCGCTAAAGCCTCCGTATTCGATTACGGTCTTGCGGCCCAACTGATCACTGAGTTGAGTGGCCGCGTGGCCGTTGTAGGTAATATTGCTGAACTCTACATAGTTACCGTTGCGGTCAGTTATTCGGGTGCCGTAGTTGGTGACCTTGGTGCCGTCAGGGAAATACAGTGTCCAAGGATTGTCGCCCCAAACCTCGGTTGAATCGTGCTGGATGTCGAGTCTGATGTAGGTGCCGTCAAACGAGTAGTAAGTGAGCGTGTTGGTTAGGTAAGGGTGGTCCCGAGCGACCCCGTCGGGATCCCACTGCGTCCGGTAGCCGTCCGGACGGACGTCATAGTAGCCGTCCTGAACTGTTCCGAACCCACGGGGCAGAAATTCGTGTAGGCTGCCATCGGGAAAAGCTACTTTGACTTTCCAATGACGGATTACTTCCATGGATGGAAATTGAGGCTGCAGTTCTGGCGGATACTGGCTCATCCGATCGATCAGCTGCAGCGAGTAGCCCTTGCCGTAATGCCATCCACCTTGATCGCTATCTACCAACAAGTTCCGGGCGACCACGTGAGGCCCACTCGGTTGGACATATCCGGTGTCATAATACTGAATCTTACTGTCGTATAACTTGGAATCGTAGTGCAGGTTTAGTTGCCCTGAAAGACCGCCGCGCCCTTGGCGCTAGCTTTCCCAGCGGCAGGTTGAGCATCAGGTTGCCGTTGATGGTATTGATCGTTTCAATATCAGATAGGGCGTAAGAAGCGCCTGGTTGATAACCTCGCTGTGGCGTCGAGCCCTGGCCCACCGCGCCCGCAGGCAGAGAGAGAATCAGAATCAATCCCGCGCTAAAAAGTGCTGCGACTTTGACGCATGCTAAAAATAAACGTGCCTGGAACATGAGGATTCTCCTGCTGCTTTATTGGTATGGATCTGTGAGGACGCTCTAGTTTGCGAAAAGTCAATCGCCAAGACGGGAACCGAGGCCCGCCGACCGCACGGCGAAAACAAAGACTGACTTTCCGTTCTCCAGGCGTTCAATACGCCGCGCTACTTGTTGTCCCTGTTCCTTGCTCCAATCACGAATCATCTCATCAATCTTTACCGCGGAACCGTCGCGGTTTATCTGGTAAGACACTCGCTCAAGCAACAGTGTTTCGGAATTGAAGTAATAGAGCTTCTCTTGGTCTCTCTGATTGGTCGAGGTCTTTATCTGATCTGCCACCTGATAGATGTCGTAATAGGGTCCGCTGTATTTGGCGGACGACCCATCATCCATGCTGAAGCGAGCGCCCAGGAAACGCGTAGCCTGACCCTGCATCTGAGTCATGAAGAAGCGCTCAGCGGTGCCATAAAAAAGGGTTTCAATTAGATCCTGCTCCCCGGAATCGAGAGGGGTTCCCGCAGATTTGGCTTGCTCTCCATCGAACGTGATTACCCGCGTTTGAATACCCTTTTGAATTGTCAGATGTAGGCGCCCGGGGAATTCCAAAACCGCAACAACTTCCGCCGGTTGCGAATCGCCAGACCGAGTCAGCGTTCCGGCTACGCTGAGACGCTCTTTCCCCGGCCTTTCGAGCCGGTCTCCCAGTGCATTCAGGTTCCAGACTAACTGCGGTGATAAGAGGCCGCGTCGAATGTAAGCTCTGCCGTTGGCGCTCACTGGACTCAGCCGATTCTGACCCATTGGGTTCTTTGTGGCGGTGGTCTTTGAGCGGCGGAGCTTACGAGACGCGGCAAAAGTGAATGCGGTCAAAACCAGCAATGCGATCAGCAATGCGGGCCAGAGAATTCTTTGGTGGTCCTTTTTCATATCGCTCTCCTTGAGAGTATGAGCCTGCAGTGATACATGGAAGCCATTACTGCAAGCTAAGCAAGACCAGAATCGTGCCTGAGCCTCTCTCGAGCGGCTCCAGCGCTTTGCCGATTAATGTCCCCGGCATGTGCATTAGGCGTCCACTAACTTTGATAGGAATTGACTTCATCGCCAGTCCGGGTACGTTGCTGGTGACCAAAAGATCACCCACCCGAATTGGACTGCGAGTAGCGTCGACTTTGATTCTGACTCTGCCCGTGGTAGCGACGAGGACTTTGTTATCGCCACTTTCGCCCAGTGCGATCCCGGGCTGTGCGGAGATCACGCCGGCGACGCGGGTGTCGTAACCAGTGGTTGATGGGATGACGTGATTGGATTTGGTGGAGTCGAGAACTACGAAGGTGCCGGCGGAAATCTGTTCGGATGCAGGCACCCATTCAGCCAGGTCCTGGAACTTGGCATTGATATTTCCACTGACTTTAATGTTTCCCAATACCTCGAGCTTCTCACTGGGGTTGGGGATGCCGATACCGACGTTGCCGCCTAGTGGGTTGAGTGAAATTGGATATGACGGCCAACCACTGCCGCCACCACCAGCATTGTCTTTTGCCTGCAACCAAATACCAAAAGGACTGGCTGCGTACGAGCCAATAGTCAACTGATTAGTGCCTACTCCTCCATCGATAGCAACGATTCCAGAAATGGAATTTAGTGAGGGGCCCTCGTTTGTCCCTACTACCTGGATTTTATACGCCGGATCCGTCGTCCCAATGCCGACTTTGTCATTCGTGGTTGTCTTACCACTACCACTAACAGTCGTCCACTGCGCTGTGGCGGGTGTGGCCTGGATCGCTATCAGCACTAAGCAAATCAATGCCAGGCTCAAAATCTGTGGACGCAATCGCAGGCTTTTCGGTATTCGTTGGCTAACGTAGGTCATGGTCGTCATTGCCTTTCTGAGTTGTTTCGATCGGGTTAAGGCACGCCTTCGCTGAGTCGCTCACATTTGTTTTCCGGAGAGTCCAGCGCTTAGTAGGTGCGCCGTAAAGTGTGCGCGGTTTGTCTCTATACAAAGGGGAAACTGAAAACGAGGTTTTGAAGAACGATAAAATCGATTCGATGGACGTTCGAGCTGGTTCGAGGAACAGAGTCTTTGACGCGAGGCTTTGAGAACCGCAAGTCCACCGTGAAGTTTCGAATTACGCCGCACACCCTAACTCCAGCTCACCTCGACCGTCAAAACTGAAGGTGTCATTTCTGCTTTCGAATAAATGCCAGAGTTTTTGCATCGGTTTCAAATGAGAGTGATCTGTTATGAGAGGGAGTGTGATCTAGGGCTGCTCGATCGGCAAGATTGACCCTATGGCGCTGGTGCCATATTCTCCGAGAGATGAAGCCGCCCCCACAGGTTGCAGTAGTTGTCGTTAGCTACAATACTCGAGACCTCCTGGTTAGTTGCCTCACCTCGGTGATCGAAAGCACGCCCCCCGCAGACGTCGAGATAGTTGCTTAATGGTCAGACGCGATGCACTGGATGAGGTTGGACTTTTCGACGAAGAGTTTTTTATGTACTCCGAAGACGAGGACCTCTGTTTCAGGCTTAGACAAAAGGGTTGGACGGTCTGTTATTCAGCCAAAGCCACGGCTCAGCACTATGGGGCAGCCTCGGCCTCGCAAAACAGACCGGACACTTGATGTAACAGAGGCAAGTTTTTACGTCCCTGAATCATTTCGGCATGTCCCAGTTTGCGTAGCATGCGCTGTCGCCGCTGCCGCGGGCAGAGATGATTATTTGTTGATTCCAACTGGGTTTGTGAACCGTCGTCGGTTGCTGACCCTCACGAATGGAGAGTAGATGTCTAGAGTTCAAAGCTCTGCGGAAGAAATGATGTCCCGGCACGGTTTTTTGGGTGTTCCCGTCGAAACGTTCGAAAAGGGTGGCCGACGGCAACTAACCTCGCTCCTTAACGAAGGATTAGTTCCTGAGTCTAAGGTCCTGGACATTGGTTGCGGCTGTCTGCGAAATGCCTACTGGCTGATCCGTTTCCTTGATCCCGGCGCTTATCACGGCATCGAGTCGGTGCGGCAACGTGTCGAATATGGACTCCAGTATCTTTTCACATCCGCAGAAGTGGAGCTCAAAATGCCCAGGTTTGATTTCAACCCTCACTTCGATACCTCAGTCTTCGGTACGAGGTTCGACTTCTTTCTGGCGGGATCTATCTGGAGTCACGCAAGCAAGCGCCAAATCGAGGGCATGCTCGATTCATTTATCGCGGATTCGACATCCACAGCTGTTTTTCTCACTTCCTATATCCCAGCCCTCTCATCGGAAGACGATTACGCGGGCGATAGCTGGGTGGGAACTAGCCATGAGTCAGACACGGCCGGCGTAATCCGACACTCACCAGCCTGGATCACAGAGCAGTGTTACAAGCGTGGACTACAAGTTACGCAACTGCCCGGTGAGGACTTCGATAGCCAAACCTGGCTCCGCATCCTCCGGGAAAACGTTGGTCACGACCAAAACCATAGAGATGAGGTTAAGTAGGAAACTACCTTCCATGAGCTTTCAAGTCTGGCTGCGTTCTTCTTGGCTTAAGGCCCTGAATCGGCGATCCCTTTTCTGGCTAATGATGCCGATGTTATGCTGAGAACTTCCAGCGAATCACATTTATGTCACTTCCCTCGTTTAGCGGCCGGGCCGCCCTTGTAGTCGCACACCCTGGCCATGAATTGTGTGTCTATGGTTGGCTTGACAGTGTGCGCCCTCAGGTTTTCGTCCTGACTGACGGCTCAGGGCGTTCCGGAACATCCCGACTGGACTCGACCACAAAGATCCTCCTTCACACAAATTCCCAGCGCGGCTCGATATATGGTCGCTTCACCGATCAGAACCTCTATAAGGCAATTCTTGACGGTGATTTCCGTCTGTTCGAGCAACTCGCAACCGAACTGGCTGACGCCCTGGTCGAGGCAGATGTAGAGTACGTCGTCGGCGACGCCATCGAGGGCTATAACCCGGTACATGATGTCTGTCGCCTGGTCATTGATGCCGCGATAGAACTCGCCGGCCACATTGCTGGGCGTCCGATAGTCAACCGAGACTTCCTGCTGTTCGCTCGCCACAGTGCGCAATCGGAAGCAGAGCGCGCGGGCGCTATCGTGCTGACCCTCGACGATGCCGCCTTGGCCAGGAAACTGGCAGTGGCGCGGGCTTACCCTGAGCTTGCAAGCGAGGTCGACTCCATGTTGGACAAGAAGGCGCTTGATGGATTAAAGCAATTTCCAGAACTCCTCGAGCATTTGACCAATGCCGTGACCGAGAATATGGGGGAGGAGGCTTACCGTGTGGAATGCCTGCGCCTTGCAATCCGTCCAGGCTGGACCAATGGGATCACTGGGGAGGTTCCTTTCTACGAGCGCTACGGTGAACGACTGGTAGCATCAGGAGTCTACGATCGCTCGATTCGACATCGCGATCACATCATGCCCCTCGCTGAAGCCATCCGCAGTTTTGTGGACCTAAACACCAACACTGCAAATAACCCACGCTCTAAGGAGATCATAGGATGAGCAAGCCATCTTCCGCAGTCGCCATAAGCGCCGCCGAAGTAGCCAGGCATCTTGGAGGCGCGGTAGAAGGCAACGCAGATGTTCAACTCAGGGGATTCCAACCTTTGCACGTCGCCGGCGCAAGTGATCTTTCGTTTCTTCATCTGGCCAAATACCGTGATGCTGCTCTTAACAGCAACGCCGGGGCGATTATCGTTAAGGATGGAATTGAGCTGGCAAACCAGACGTTGATTGTGGTTAAGAATGCCACCGAAGCATATCGAATGGCGATTGACTTGTTCTATCCGGAGACGCCTTTCACGCCTGGAGTTTCTTCACAGGCAATTGTGGATGAATCGGCCAGCTTCGGAGTTGACGTCCAGATCGGGCCGGGAGCAATCATCGGAGCGGGCGCAACTCTTGGAGATAGAGTGATGGTGATGGCGGGCGCGATTATAGGGGCGGGATGCATTATCGGTAGTGACTCGAGGATTGATTCCGGCGCCGTCCTCTACCCAGACGTCGTGATCGGAGAACGCGTTGCTATCCACGCCAATGCCGTGTTGGGATCGGAGGGTTTCAGCTTTCAGCAATCAGCCGACGGCCGAAGTAATCGCATTCGCCAGGTAGGAGGCCTGGTTATCGAAGATGATGTGGAAATCGGGGCCTGTGCTTGTATAGACCGAGCCGCACTAACGGAAACTCGCATCGGCCGTGGATGCAAAATCGATAAGTTCGTTTATATCTCTCATAATGTGGAAATCGGACCAGATTGCATTGTGATTGGGCAATCGGCTGTAGCTGGTTCCACCCGAATCGGAGCTGGGTCGATTCTATGTGCGCAAACCGGGGTTCGCGAACATCTGGTCCTGGGCGAGAGGACCACCGTGTTGGCACGCGGTTTCGTAGTAGGTGATACGCCGCCTGACTCTATGGTTGCGGGTTTTCCTGCGATGCCGGCCGCGCGTTGGCGTAGAGTGGTCGCGATAACCAAACAACTTCCTGAAATCTTTAATGCTTACCGAAGGCAACTGAGGGATAGTGAGAGCACCCTCGAAAACGGGAACGATTAAGACGCATTGCTTATCCTGATTACCAATAACACTCTGGATCAGCGAGGCGGTTCAGAGCTTTACGTTCGCGATTTAGCGATCGAATTGCTCAAACGCGGACACACCCCAGTTGCTTACAGCACCAAACTGGGAGAAGTCGCCGAGGACCTGCGAAGCGCCACCATTCCGGTGATTGATAATCTCGACGCGCTCGGGTCGACACCGGACATAATCCATGGGCACCATCACCTCGAGACCATGACCGCGCTGCTCCGATTCCCCGGGGTACCGGCGATCAGTTTGTGTCATGGATGGCTGCCCTGGGAGGAGAGCCCGCCACGATTCCCGCGAATCCTGCAGTATGCAGCTGTCGATTACGTATGCCGTGATCGGTTGATCCTGGAATCCGGAATACCTGCGGACAAGGTTCGAGTACTCCTTAACTTCATCGATCTTGAACGCTTTAAACCTCGTGGGTCGTTGCCTGACCGTCCGCAACGCGCGCTAATTTTCAGCAACTATGCTACCGAAGCTACGCACATTCCGGCAGTGCGCGAAGCCTGTGCCCGACATGGGCTGACCTTGGATATTGTTGGCCTGGCCTCCGGAAATGTTTGCGCGCACCCGGAGGAGATTCTCGGAAATTTCGATATTGTTTTCGCCAAGGGCAAGGCTGCGCTTGAATCTCTCGCGGTCGGCGCGGCGGTCGTTTTGTGTGACGCAGGTGGCGCCGGACCCTTGGTGACGGCCAGTGAGTTTGACCAGCTGAGGGCGCGGAATTTCGGGTTGCGCACATTGCGAGATCCGTTGAGCGCAAATGTACTCGATCGCCAAATTGCCCGCTATGACGCGGAGGATGCGGCGAAGGTCTCCCAGTTGGTCCGTGCCAGCGCGGGTCTGGATTCTGTGGTTGATCAGATCATTTCAATGTACGGGGAAGTTATTGCGGAAAGCCAGAGCAGAATCATTGATTCCGCTGAGGAGGCGCGGGCTGCGGCAAATTACCTGAGCTGGTTGGCGCCTACGGTGAAATCGATCTATGCCAGTAAGAATAGAGCCACCTCAGCTGAGGCAGAGTTGGCGCAGCTCAAAGAGGAGTGGGAGCGGATTCACGCTTTGGTACTGGAGCGCGGCCAGGCTCTGCAAACTCTGTCGCTCGAATGTGACAAAATGGCGCGAGTCGAACACCAGCTCGCTGTAAGCGAAGAAGCCAATATCAAACTTAGTTTGACTGCAGAATCAGTGTCCAATCAGCTCAAGGCGGTTACCGCTAAACTGGCAGGAACAGAGCGTGAACTCGCGGGCAGCTCCAGCAAACTGACAGAGCAGCAAGGTGAGCTCAATAGGATCACAAACTCGTTAGGCTGGCGATTGCTGCGCCGCTATGGGTTGGTAAAGCACAAGGTTTTGCTGCCGGCGTATCAAACCATTGGCCGAGCGTTTAATTCGAAGTCTCGCACTGGGAGCGATGAAGAAAACAAGTAACCATCCACCAAAGGCTTCCACGACTGTTTCATGCCGGACCTTAACCAAATTGAGCCAACTGTTATGAAGGAGGTTTTTTTCGATATTTACCGACGTCGCGCCTGGGGAGAAGATTGTGAGTCGGTTTCGGGGCCTGGCTCCAGCAGCGCCCGTACCTCCAGCTTTCGAGATGCGATCGCCGTTCTGTTACGTGAACTTAAGGCCAGGACCCTGCTCGATGCGGGCTGTGGAGACTTCAATTGGATGAAACTTGTTCAATTGGATGTAGAGCAATATTTTGGCGTCGATGTGGTCCCTGAGCTTATTTCAGTAAATCAACGACTATACGGAAACGCCGACAGAACTTTTATCACCCTTGACCTCAGCAGAGATCCTTTGCCTAAAACAGATCTTATTCTGAGCCGGGATTGCCTGGTGCACTTTTCTTTTCGAGATATCTTCGCTGCTATTAATAACTTTAGAGACACCGAAGCAACCTATCTCCTGACAACTACCTTCCCCGGCATTGATGTAAACCTGGATGTCGTGACCGGCGGTTGGAGATATCTGAATTTGCAAATGCCCCCCTTCAACTTTCCCGAGCCACTCAAGCTAATCGAAGAAAATCGAATAGTCTCCGAAGGAGTCACCATCGTGAAATATTTGGGCTTGTGGCATCTGCGAGACATACCGCTGCCGGGCGGCTGAACTGCCTGACTTCGCCAGAGCTGCCGCAACCGGCTCCGCAAACTAATGCTTTCTCCGGAGTCACAGTCAGCCTGAAAAATTCGTTTACCGTTTGACTGATCAACCCGATTGACCATGCCGCCCGGGTGCCATATTCTCCGAGAGATGAAGTCGCCCCCACAGGTTGCAGTAATTGTAGTTAGCTACAACACCCGAGACCTCCTGATTAATTGCCTCACCTCCGTGATTGCAAGCACGCGCCCCGCAGACGTCGAGATAGTTGTTGTTGACAACGCCTCCACCGACGGCAGTCTTGAGATTGTTCGTCAGACTTATCCGCAGCTAACGACAATTGCGAACCCGGCTAACCTGGGATTTGGCGTTGCTTGCAATCAGGCGATTGGGGCCACCACCGCACCGTTCATCTTGCTGCTGAACAGCGATGCGACCATCAACCCACAAAGTTTCCAGACACTCCTCGAGACTATCATTGGACACGAACGATGCGGGGGTGCGGGTTGTCGCATAGTCAATGCTGACGGCGTGGAGACACCAAACACCAGAAATTTCCTTACGCCGCTCAATCAGGCCTTCGAGCAATCCGGGGTGATGGGTTGGACCAGCTGGAAGTATTTACGCAGGACTCACCGTCCCACACCGGATCATAACCAAACGGATTGTTCGGTCGATTGGATCGATGGCGCTTGCTTAATGGTCAGGCGCGATGCACTGGATGAAGTTGGACTTTTCGACGAAGAGTTTTTCATGTACTCCGAAGACGAGGACCTCTGTTTGAGGCTTAGACAAAAGGGTTGGACGGTCTGCTATTCAGCCAGAGCCACGGCTCATCACCATGGGGCAGCCTCAGCCTCGCAAAACAGAGCCGACATGTTGCGCCACTTTTATACGAGTCAGATGCTTTTTCTTTCCAAGCATCGTGGCCAACGCTCTGCGCGGCTCTACGCAATTGCGATGAAGACGATCTTGTTTCTTAAATCCGCGTTGCCGAGGGACAGAGGGCGACGCGAAATCGCGCGCGAGCAGTTGAAGGCTTTAAGGGAAGCCAGTTTATCTTCTTAAGTCTTTGGTATTTGTCTTTCTTTGTGCGTCCTCTGTGGAACTCTGTGCCTCTGTGGTGACCTCTTTTTCTGCCTAAATCCACCACAGAGACACGGAGGACCACAGAGATGGCACAGAGTTTTTCGTTTGTGCTCAATTGACTGGCCTATGCTCGCCGAGCACGATCCCCTCGATCAGGTTTACTAAGCCGCCCTTTTCCGTACCTGCAGAGGATCGGAGGTTATTCGCAAACACGGGGCCCAGATTATTAGTGAAGTAAGAAATGAGTTGCTCCGCCAGGGCATCTGAGTCTCCCACCGGGAACAACAGTCCATTAACGTTTTCAATCACCACTTCAGATAAGCCACCACTTCTCGAAGCAATTATGGGCAGCGCATTAGAAAGAGCGATGCGCGCGACCGCGCTTTGGGTGGCATTCAAGTAGGGCAAGACCAGAACATCGGCGCCATCAAAGATTCCCGCAACTTCTTCGTTGGGAATATATCGATTCTCGAGGACCACGTGTTCTTCCAGTCCAAACTCGTGGATAAGGTTTAGGTACTTATCCACGGAATCGTAAAACTCACCGGCGATCACCAGCTTGCACTCGACCCGGGCCAGGACTTTCGGCATAGCCCGAAGCAGCAGGTCCAGGCCCTTATACTTTCTGACCATCCCGAAAAAAAGAATGGTTCGGCCGCCGCGGGTTAACTCCGCTGCCCCGGCAAATTCGCTCGGGACTGGAAGCGGAGCCACCCTGATTGTCTTGCCTGAAGCAAATGGAAGTAAATTTTTCCGGTCACTGTCTGAATGGGTGATGAAGGCGTCGACCGGCTTAGCGGCAAACTTCAGCAACAGGCGGTCGAAAGGACTACTCTCGTGTGGAAACACGTTGTGACACTCGAGAATACACTTCAATCCATTTCGGCGAAACAGTCTGGCCAGCGTTCCGATCATCGGAGCAAAAAAAGGGTGCCACCATTGGAATAGCACGACATCCGGAGCGAAGGCCTTTACCGCCTTAGACGCCCGAGCCCAGGTGATGGGGTTAAGTGGCGCCAGCAGTGCAACGCTGTTTGCGTCCAGCCCTGCAGCGCTGGTGTCCAACTCTGTCCTGCCGGGAAAAAGTAAACCTGGGTATAGCTTGCGGAAGGAGATGACCTGAACCGAATGACCGCGGCCGCTGAGTTCTTTCTGAAGATAATAAACGTGGTGAGCGATCCCGCCCCGCAGAGGATAAGCTGGGCCAATGATCGTGACCTTCATTTAGTCGCGCTTCCGGCCTCAACCTTAAACCGGGGTTCTTCGCCGATGACGGTCTGAGCTGCTTCATCGTCTTTCTCGACGATGGAGTAGTCGCTCTCGCGCCGGTAAGAGAAGGCAATCATCTCCGCCAGGAGGCCAAACAAAACCAACTGCACCCCAACAATGATCAGCAACGTTCCGATAATCAATACCGGCCGATTGCTTAACCATTCCTGCCGCAAAAGCCGCAAACTAATCAGATAAAAGTCGATCACAAACCCAATCGAGAATAGCAGCGTACCCAGAAACCCGAAGAAGTGAAGTGGCTTATTGGTGTAGCGCGTCATGAGGATGATGGTGAGCAAACTAAACATTCCTCCCATGACCCTTTCGATTCCATAGCGCGAGCTGCCATGGGCTCGGGGAGCGTGATCAATCTTTACTTCACCCAAACGAAATCCCCGGTAACTAGCCAGCACCGGAATGAAGCGGTGGCGCTCGCCATAGACCATCACTTCGTCCAGCACCTCACGCTTTATGCATTTGAAGCCGCAATTGAGATCGTGCAGCCGCACGCCGGTCAGCATGCCGGTCACCACGTTGTAAATCTTGGACGCTATTCGTTTGGTCAATCTATCGTTGCGATTATGGCGCCAGCCGCAAACCAAGTCGTATCCCTCGTCCAGCTTATTGAGCAGGAGAGGCAACTGTTCAGGTATGTCCTGAAGGTCAGCATCGATGGTGACGATGATGCGGTAGCGCGCGGCACGGAATCCGGCAGCGAGGGCGGCTGACTTACCGAAATTGCGACGAAACCGAATGTATCTCACTGAAGGATTAGCGGCGCGAAACTCTTTGAGTCTGGGCAACGAATCATCCGTGCTGCCATCATCGACAAAAATGATCTCGTAGGTAGAGGCGAGATCTCCGAGGACCGTCGACAACCGGGTGTAGAGTTCGTCCAAAGCGGCCCGTTCATTGAATAGCGGCACCACCACCGATACGGTGGCGGCGTTTGAACCGGTGATGTGCGGAGCAGTCTTCATCACAATTGGAGCCCCACGATTTCCAGTTTTGTTAGTGCCTTAGTAAGGTGTTTGAGCCGAAAGGCGAGCTGATGGGTCACTGGAAATGCGTTTCCCCGGGGTAGAAACAAATGAATAATCCTCTGTGTTAAACTTCGCGATTGACAGATTTCATGCCAACAACGAATCAGCAAACTCGATCGAGAGTGCCTTAATGAGAAGTCAGGTACTATATAAGGATTGTGATCAGTTCGACAAGTTACCAAGATCCGGGGGTGGTGTCTTAATTTCCGAATCTCTGTGCGTCAGAGAAAAACTCACGGTTTGGGCACTACCAAATCTGCAGTACTGATGCAGTTTAATTGTCTCGGGGAAATGCAGTCAGGTACAGAACCCCGCGCGAACCTACGAACTTTTTGTGATCTAAGAAGAACTACATGAAAGCCCGTCCCGCTAATCGCGCCAAAACCGCTAAACGAAAGCCCGTAAATCAGGTCAAGCCTAATCGCCAAAAGGCCCCATTCATGGCGACCCACGGTCAGTTGGTTGTGGCGGTGTCATTAGTCGTGGTGGTCTTTCTGTGTTTCGCCAATGCAATGGGCAATGAATTCGTTTTCGACGACATTTATCTGATCACCGTAAACAAACAAATCCAAAGCTTAAACCTGCCCGTACTCCTTGGTTCATACCGTCCGATTAGAGATGTCTCTTACGCAGTAGATTTTGCTATTTGGGGTCAAGACCCTTTCGGCTTTCACTTGACGAGCACGATCATCCATGCAGCCAATGTCCTGTTAGTTTTTTCCCTGGTCCACAGGCTTACCAAAGACCTTGTCTCGGCAACTCTAACCGCGTTGATTTTCGCGGTTCACCCAATTCAGACCGATTCCGTAACCTACATAGCGGGCCGCCGCGACGAAATATTTACCACGTTCTACATTTTGGCCTTCCATAGTTATCTCAGCTATTACGGCAAACGGTGGTCTACAAAGGCTGTGGTCTATTTCATTTTATTTCTCTTTCTTTGGTTACTCAGCTTGCTATCGAAAGAGATGGCGGTCAGTTTGCCAGTCCTGATTTTCGCCTGGCATTTTTGCGACGCCTGGGAAGAAGACACCGCCTCGCCACTAAAACGCGCGTGGCAAACCTTTAAGATCGCGTTCAATCGCGACAAATGGTTCTGGCTCGCGCTGTCTATCTCAGGCATCGCCTTCACCGCCTATTACGTTGTGGTAAGAGGCGCCTCGCGTCGAATCGGGGCGGGAAAGTTTGAATATTGGGGGGGCAGCTTTTATCTGAATATGCTGACTGTGATCCGGGTTCATGCCTGGTATCTAAAGCAGCTTGTCTTCCCCACGCCGATTGCTCAGTATCTGGGCGCGTTTGAAATCTCGCAGTCGATTTTTGATTGGCGTCTCTGGCTATCGCTGCTGGTGGTTGGCGGTGTATTGGCCTATGGGTTCCGGCAGCTCGGCCGCAACAAACTGATGGCGTTCGCGATTTTTTCTTACTTCATCTTTCTCTTACCGATAAGTCAATTCATCCCGCACCACGAGTTACTCGCGGACCACTACCTATACCTGCCAATGATGAGCTTTGGCCTCTTTGTTTCATTGCTAGTGAAGCGAATAGGCGACAGTGGCGTCATCAGCCATCGGGCACTGTACTTTGTCGCCGGGGTTCTGCTCGTCATTCTTGCCGTGATGACCATCATGCAGAATAGAACCTGGAAGGATGAGCGAACGTTATGGGCATCGAACTACAAAGCTGTGCCGAATTCACCTCGGGCCGCATTGAACCTTGGCAATACATATCAGGATACCGATCCCCAGAAAGCTGAAGAGCTTTTCAAAAAGGCGCTGAGCCTGAAGCCCACGGCTGCAATCGAAGGGACGCTATATGATCGACTCGCAGTAGTTCTGTTAAACCAAGGGAAGTTTGATGAGGCGGAGTTCTATGTAGCGCAAGTGATCAAACGGTCACCCAAAGAGGTTTTTGGGAATCTATGGTTGAGCCAAATACACATCGCGAGGAAAGACTGTGACAAAGCCCGGGGATCCTTATCATTAGCGCGAAGCCTGGCGACCAGGCCTCCAGAGATACAATTTGCCGAACAAGTCACTCGCCAACTCGAACATCAGTGCGGACAACCATAACCGGTGACGGGGAGTAACAAACTTACCGCCAAGACGCCAAGACGCCAAGAACCCCAGCAGAAGCAATCAGGCCAGGTAAAGTCTTTTTGACCTTTGCTTCATCCTTGGTGACTTTGCGTCTTGGCGATGAGTTCTTGGCGATGAGTTCAACCTCAGCCGGTCCTTAGTCCATCTTTATCTCTTCTAGCTGGCCTCGATTGAAGAGCGATTTATCCGCGGCCTCTACGATGCGGACTATTCGCAGGCCACCTGCCCCGTCGGTCTCCGGCCGTTTGTTATTTTCGATGCAATCAATGAAGTGCAGCGCTTCGGTGCGCAGTCCTTCTGTGACATCCAGCCGCGGAGCCCGCATGTCCCCTGAGCGATAGCTGACGAGCAACTCGTAGGCAGCCTCGGATTGGGGAAACAGGGTTACTCCCCGATCGTATATCTTCACTTTCTCGCTCGGTTCCAGGTCATCGTAAACAATCATCCGTTCGCTGCCACCAATCAGGGTCCGTCTCACCTTAACTGGAGCCAGCCAATTTACGTGAAGATGAGCAATTTGATCGTTCGGGAAAAACAGCGTCATATAGGCAACATTTTCAGGTTTCCCTGGTATGTGGCTAATCCCTGTAGCCGAAACGGCTATCGGTTTGACCGGTAGGACGTAATCCATAATCGACAAATCGTGCACCGCCAAATCCCAAACCACGTTCACATCCGATTGGAACAATCCCAAATTGACTCGTACCGAATCATAATAATAAATATCCCCGAGGGTATTGCTCGCCACCAGGTCGCGAATTTTTCGCACTGCACCGGTGTAGACAAACGTGTGGTCCACCATCAAGGCCAGATTGCGGCGCTCGGATTCTTCTACAAGGATCAGAGCCTGCTCGGAGTTTGCTGCCAGCGGCTTTTCCACCAGTACGTGTTTGCCCGCTCGTAACGCCTGGATCGCCAAGTCAAAGTGAGTCGATACGGGAGTCACCACAATAATCGCATCAATTTCCGGATCAGTGATTAGCTCACCAGCATCAGTCGTGGTCTTGACCGAGGGATAACGAGCGTGCACCTGAGCGAGGCGTTCGGCAGACACATCACTGACGCCGACCACCGTGGCCCCGGACACTTCCATAAAGTTTCGCACGATGTTGGGTCCCCAGTAACCGTACCCAATCACTCCGACACGTATCATTCTTAAGGCACCTCAATTTTCGAGGATATCGCAACCTCAACGAGGGGTGGCCACGGAGTGCCACCCCTACAAACTAGTCACACACACTCTGTCTCCGAGGTGGTACTGACTCCATGGACAGGACGCAACACTATTGGTGCTCTGCCTCATCAGTCAAATGGCCTCAGTACCAGCTACAGCGAGTTGAGTTCAGCCACCAGAGCGGCATAACGATGTTCCCAGGTGTTCTCGCGAGCAAAGTCAATTCGCGTCTGAATCTTCTCCGTGGATTGCTCCGTCATCGCTAACTCTACCTGAGTAATTAGATCCTGGCCCGAACTGACTGGATAGAAGTAGTTGCGATGGGGTTCCAGTTCAGGCAGAGGCACCGATACGACAGGCTTACCGGCACTCAAGTACTCAAAGAATTTCACCGGGTTCGTGGCGAGCGTCAGGGGATTGAGATGAAATGGAATACAGGCCACATCAAACTGATGCAGGTAGCTGGGTAAAACTGAATAGGGCAGTTCGCCCAGAAGATGAACATTATCGAGGCGCTCAAGCCGGGAAGTATCGGCTCCGCTGATTTCTCCGATCAAAACGAATTGCCACGACGGTCTACCTACGGCTGCCACCCGAATCATCTCCGTGTCAAACCACTCTGAGATTGCTCCATAATAACCAATGATCGGGTGGCCCACTCCTGATAGGGGTCGAGACGAAATGGTGCGACTAAAGTGATCGAAATCAGTGGCGTTCGGCAGATAGAGTACCTTGCGGGCGGTGGAAGTCGCTTTGTCATAAAGAGACCGGCTGGTCGCCAAAACCAGGTCGCTGTCGGCCAGGAGCGTATTCTCAGGTTCCAAAACGAAATGCCCGACGTTGGGAAACCCACTATATTCATCAAGGCAGTCGTAGATGATTTGCCAACCCCACTTCTCTTTACAACTAAACGCGAGGGGTGCCCAAAATGGGAACTGGACCAGGCATACACCAGAACGAATGTTGAGTTCCTGGCATAGCTCTCTGAGTGCGCCCTGCATTTCCACTAATGCTTGATCATCAATTTCCCCGGTGTAGAGTGAATCCAAACGCTTTGGTCCCGGTAACCTAATCCGATAGATATTCTCTGCCAGTTTCTGAACAAAAGCTGTCGGGCCTGACTGATGAAAGGTCGTATGCAGGTAAAAAACCCGGTGACCATCTCGTGCGAATTGGGTCAGCAATTGCTGTGGCCTTTGAAATCGAAGGCTCCAGTCGATGATCGGAAAGCAAATGATGTCTGATGACTCTGACGGCGCTATCCTCAAAGCAGAGATTGGTAACTCAGCTCTGGCGCTGCCGCGCACCAGGTTGAGGAACCGCCGGCGAAGGGGAAAAGGAGTAACGGAACGAAGGCCCCTTCGAAGTCCTTGCCAGATGCTAGGCTTGTTCAATCGAGATCTCCATTCATTCAAAGGTGGGGATTGTAGTCTTTGACAAGGCCCTAAACAACGGTAACTACGTTCGTTGAGAGGTGGGCACCGGCTACCGCTGCGCCATGGATGAGACCATGCAGATAAAAAACAATCCAAACGTTCGTTTAGAGGTGGGCGGTGCCCACCTCTAAACGAACGTATGATGATTTGCACCTCCTGAACCTGCGTGATTTTCCGGAGCAGTCTTCCCTCACAACTGGCCTGACGATTTCCGGTTTTGGCCCTGGCTGTGTTAGGTGTCTAAACCGAAGCACGAGCTGATGGGTCACTGGAGGCGCACCTCGAGTCGCATCTCCTTCGGTAAAAACAAATCCGTAATCCTCTGTGATAAACTTCGTGATTCACAACTCCACTGACGAACGAAGAAGAGTAAGACTCGATCGAGTGCCCAACTAAAAGTCCGAGATATGAAGATTGTGACGAGTTCGACAAGTTACGAAAGTTCGGCAGAAACCGCGCGCGGGGTGGATCCGGGATCTGTTGATGCGCAGGTCCCGACCCCAGCCACAACTTACAGTCTCCCACTCAACCCTGTTATTACCATCAGAGCCAGCAAGCCATGGGCTCCGCTCAACCTGCGTTCACTGTGGGCCTACCGGGAGTTGCTGTATTTCCTGGTTTGGCGCGACGTCAAGGTACGATACAAACAGACCTTTCTGGGATTAACATGGGCAATCATCCAGCCACTCACCATGATGCTCATTTTCACGTATTTCTTTGGCATTCTGGCTCGCCTTCCCACCGAAGGTGTTCCTTCCGGACTCTTCTATTATGCGGGATTATCGCTCTGGACGTTCTTTTCAGGCGCAGCACTGAGTGGCGCGAACAGTTTGATTGGCAATACAAACCTCATCACAAAGGTCTATTTTCCGCGGCTGATAATTCCCAGCGCCGCCGTTCTCGCCGGAGTACTTGATCTTATCATCACCTCAGTCTTGATCTTTCCGCTGCTGTTTTATTATGGCTTCAGCGTGAACTGGCGGCTCTTGCTGCTCCTGCCGATCTCCGGACTTATCACCATGCTCGCTCTGGCGATGGGTATATTGTTCTCGGCCCTGAACACCAAGTATAGAGATGTGCGATATGCACTTCCCTTCCTGCTTCAGGTATGGATGTTTCTCTCGCCTGTCATCTATCCCGCTAGTATGGTGCCCCGGGAGTGGAGATGGCTCTTCTCGCTAAATCCGCTGGCGGGGATTGTTGGAGGCTATCGCGCGTCATTATTTGGCCTGCCGGTTCACTGGGGCGCTCTGGCTTACTCAAGTCTCTTTACCATCATCATGCTTTCGGTGGCGGCCTATACTTTCCGACGAATGGAGAAGAGTTTCGCTGAAGTGCTCTAGTCGCGATCCGAGCCGGGCAGGGTGTTAATTCAATGAGACCAATCATCAAAGTAGAGAACCTGTGCAAGGTATACCGAATTAATAGGCACAAGGAAACCTTGACACACAACGATACGTTGCGTGAATCCCTCGTCACCGCCATTCGCAAGCCCATCAACCGGCTGCGAGGCACTGGTACCTCGAAAGAAACACTATGGGCGCTCAACAACATCAGCTTTGAGGTTCAGCCGGGCGAAGTATTGGGAATCATTGGGCCAAATGGAGCGGGCAAATCAACTCTGCTGGAGATCTTGTCGCGAATCGTCGAGCCAAGCAGCGGATACGCTGAGCTTTATGGCCGGGTTGGAAGTCTGCTCGAGATCGGGACCGGCTTCCATCCCGATTTGACCGGGCGGGAGAACATTTACTTAAACGGCGCCGTTCTGGGAATGACCCGCAAAGAGATTGCGGCCAGGTTTGATGAGATTGTGACCTTCTCCGGAGTCGAGCGATTTCTCGAAACGGCGGTAAAAAGATACTCCAGTGGCATGTATGTCCGCCTTGCCTTTGCCGTGGCCGCCCATCTCAATCCCGAGATCCTGATTATTGATGAGGTTCTAGCGGTCGGCGATTCCGATTTCCAGAAGAAATGCATTCAAAAGATGGGCGAGGTCATCAAGAGCGGAAGAACGGTCTTGCTCGTCACACATTCAATGGCGGTGATTACTCAACTATGTCAAAACGCTATCCTGTTAAAGGGCGGAGTGCTGCAAAAGGCAGGACCAGCTGAGGATGTAGTAAATTATTACTACAGTATTTCCGACGCCAGCGTACCGCTTTAGCAGCATGATGGTACTCGGAGTACCTTTTGGGATCCTCAGTTTCACTCAGCGCCAACTCAGAAAGCCGGACCACCATCCTGCGCGCCCCAATTAGTGGAGAAACCTCTTAAAAGTCTGAGGAATGCACCGGGTCGACAAGTTTTGACGCGAATTGAGCAAGCCGTGGCTATGCCGCACAAAACCAAACCCTTTTGTGCGAACCTGGCCACGCCAGGCTGACAGGTCAGCGCCCCTTTTTTTCCACCGGAAAAGTGCCGTCCGATGAAACCATTCGGTGCGTTTTTCAGGCCTGACTCCGGGTCAAGACTCATAGAAACGCGCATTTGACAGCCACGTTCCGTATCTAATAGAGTCCTCTGACGTTCTTAAGATTCTCGGTTTGCGAAACGGGAAGAATTCTCCGAACTAAATGCAGGAGAAGAATGGAGGGAATACGGGCCGGCACGTTCCCAAATATCGGATTTTTGTAAGTGTGTTACATAATAGTGTTCACCTTACGATCCAGTCCGGCACTACTGGTAATGGAAGTGAAGTACTTTAGCGCCGAGTCTTAGCAGTAAGGGTTGCTGTGAAGCTATTTGGTCTTCATTTGGGAACCAAAGAGTGCTCCCGATTTGAATCGCTCAGGTCCTTTCCGACATTTCTGAATGCCACCTTGCGAGAGAGGTTTCCCTTCGGGGTCTTCGTGTGAATGCCGGATCGATTTCTAGGCGTTTACGCCGTCGCAGAGTTCTGCTTACAATTTGTTACTTGTATTTGAATCGTTTTCCTTTGGATTTGCTCACCAGGTAGTAACATGATTTTAAATCGCCGATTGTTCAAATTCCTAAAAGCTCTAACAACTACATCAGGTGGAGTCGCACTGATCTTCGCGCTGAACACTGCGACAACCGCGCAGTCGCCGCCCACGACCGTGCCAACTCCAGCACAGGTTGGTAAGGGTGCGGCGATTAGCCCGTCGCGGGTTCCGGATGTCCGCATTTTGTCTGAGGCCCGCTACCGCATTGGCCCAGGCGATATCCTTGACATCAAGATACTTAACAAACCTCAGTTTAATCGTGAGGGAGTCAGGGTCAATCCGCGGGGTACAATTCGGATGCCTCTGATTAAGGAAGAAATAAGGGCGTCGTGTCATACCGAAGAAGAACTTGAGACCATGATTACTGAGTTGTTGAAAGAGTTTGTGTTAGAGCCTCAAGTAACCGTTCAGATCAGGGAATACCTCTCGGAGCCAGTCGCCGTATTGGGCGCGGTTCGCGTTCCCAGCCGCTTTCAGCTGCAACGGCGCGTTCGCCTTCTGGATGTAATAACGTATGCGCATGGTCCAACTGAGAACGCCGGACTGACCATTCAGGTGGTTCATACTGAACCGGCTGCGGGCTGTACCGACTCGACTGTGGCGGAACAGCCAGACTCCACGGAAAGCTTGGCTAATCAGATCGACTACTACAAGCTCGCTGATACCCTTCAAAACATCGAGAAGTCCAACCCTTATCTGCGACCGGGTGATGTAGTTTCGATTCCTCCAGCGGACCAGGTATACGTTATTGGCAATGTAATGAAGCCAACTGCAATCGCTCTGACTGAAGCCATGACGGTCTCTCGTGCGATAGCAATGGCTGGCGGGACCGCTCTCGATACCCAGAAAACAAAGATCCACATAATCAGACAGATACCAGGTACCCCTGACAAAGAAGACATTGTGGTTGACCTGGAAGCTATTAATCGTCGAAAGGCGCCAGACGTCCTTTTAGTCGCTAACGACATAGTCGAAGCCCCGGCCGCAGGTGGGAAGAGATTCTTACGCAGCCTAATGGGAGGGGTTATTCCCAGTGTGGCCAGCTTGCCAGTAGTATTGATTCCGTAAGACAGCAATCAAGAGCATTTTTAAGCA
Source organism: Pyrinomonadaceae bacterium (assembly GCA_031396065.1). GTDB lineage: Bacteria > Acidobacteriota > Blastocatellia > Pyrinomonadales > Pyrinomonadaceae > PSRF01. The sequence continues at coordinate 34,177 of JANNJZ010000459.1, forward strand.
ATGAACGACCCCACGCAGTTAGTCCCGCAAAACAACGGTTCCCTTGACCCCAGGGGCGCCGCAGAGCGCTCTCGACAGGCCTATCCTCAATATGGTGCATACCCGGAAGAAATAAGCAGCGGGTATAACCGACTTCGCGACTACTGGCGGTCAGTTCTAAAGAATATTTGGTTGGTCATCGGGATTGTGGTTCTGGTGAGCCTCCTGACCGCAGCCTACATGGCGCGGCAACCTGACGTTTTCGAATCACTTTCGCGAGTCCAGGTCGATCTGGAAGCTGCCAATAACCCTGGGATCGGTGCCCTCAAAGGGAATTCCATCTACTTTCAAACTTCAGCGCAAGACCCAACTTACTTCAATACCCAGATTCAGATTCTGACCAGCGCCGGGCTGCTTGGACGAGTAGCCAAGACTTTGGATCTTGAACACAACCAGGCTTTTCTTCATCCACAGGCGGCCCAGAGGCCTTCTATTTGGCAAAGCGTAAAGCGGCTGGTCGGATCTGAACCGCCCAAGGCACCGCCGAAACAGCCAGAAGAAAGTAAGCTTAAAGTCGGCGCTCCTATTTCGACCGATGACGTCGCGGAATCGAATCGCCTTGAGCCTTATGTAGAAATGCTTAAGGGTGGAGTGACGGTTAAGCCTTTGAATGAGACTCGGATCATCGAGATACGGGTTAAACATCAAGACCCCGAGATCGCGCAGAAAGTGAACAATGCTATCGCGCAGACGTTTGTCCTCTCCAATCTCGAACGGAAAACCGAGACGAGCAATAGCGCTGGGGACTTTCTGCAACAGCGCATAGCAGAACTCCAGACTGACATCCGCCGCGGCGAAGAGGAGTTGATCAACTACGCAAAGAACCACCAGATATTAACTCTCGATGCCAGTCAAAATACGGTGGTTGATCGTCTTACCGGTCTGAACCGGCAGTTGTTGGAGGCTGAAAACGAGCGCAAAACGGCGGAAGCTAATTACCGGGCTACGCTAGCTCCGGGATCGTTGGAAGCCCAGGCAGAAGCAATCAACACTTCGGCTGCCGCGCTGGATATGAGGCTGGCGGATCTCAAACGGCAACGGGCTCTATTGCTTTTGGAATACACCGACAAATATCCGGAAGTGCGTGACCTGGATCAACAGATTTCGATGATCGAGAAACAAGCGGAGCAATCACGCACAAGTACACAGTCAGTCGTAAAAGCCAACCTTGAGACTAAGTATCGCCAGACTCTGCAGAAAGAGCAGGCTCTGCGACAAGCATATACTCAGCAGCGTGGTGAAACGCTGACGCAAAATGAAGCCGCCGTAAGTTATCGAATCATTCAACAAGAGATCGATACTAACAAGTTGCTCCTTGACGGTTTACTCCAGCGCTCCAAAGAAAACGATGTAATCCTGGCCGGCACTCCCAACAACATTCACGTGGTCGATCATGCGTCGCTGCCAAAAGGACCGGTGGCCCCTAAGAGGATGCAGACGGTTGCGCTGGCTGCATTGCTCGCCTTGATCCTGGGGATCGCGGTGGCACGTTTTCTCGATTACCTTGACGATTCTGTTCGCTCATCGGAGGACGTTGAGAACTTCCTGCGCCTGCCCGCTCTGGCTGTTATCCCCACAATGGGCGGTTCGGTGCGTCATCGTCTACTTCCGGCAATGTCTGGAAGCAAACGGAACGGCAATCACGGCGGCCCGGAACTCTTACTTCATGAGTCGCAGACTTCTCCGCTGGCAGAATCCTATCGCCAGCTGCGGACGTCGATTCTGCTTTCGTCTCCTGGCGGCGCACCCAAAACGTTGCTCGTAACATCTAGTCAGCCAAACGAGGGCAAGACCACCACCGTGGTGAATACGGCCATGATCCTGGCCAAAACCGGGGCGAAGGTGGTGATCGTGGATGGCGACATGCGGCGCCCACGGCTGCACACGATCTTCAATCTCGAAAACGATCGGGGATTGAGCGGCATCCTCGCTAGTAACATGACCGAGGCTGAGATGCTGGCCTGCGTGCAGCAATACGAGGACAGCAGCCTCTATATACTTCCTTCTGGCAGGATTCCCCCGAACCCTGCTGAACTGCTCGGCTCCGATCAAATCCGCGCTCTGATGTCGGTACTGGGAAAGACCTTCACCCATATCGTCATCGATTCCCCTCCAGTCGCTTCGTTTACCGACGGGGTCTTACTGTCTTCCGTAGCCGATGGCGTGCTGTTGGTAGTACATGGCGGCGCTGCATCGCGTCATATAGTCCGTCGCGTAAAACTAATGCTCTCCGACGTCGGCGCCAAGATCTTCGGGGTGGTGCTGAATAACGTCACCGTCGCGCGGCATGACTATTACTACAATCGACGCTACGAACGATACTATTACCCGCGGGCCGAAGTGGAATCTGACGAACTGCCGACTACCCCGGTAGGCTCATAAGGCCTTCTCTCCGACCGCGCCGCTAACAATCTCCGCACATTCAAATCCGAGATGAGGGTCGTCTACCTTAACCCCAGTGGCAGTATGGGTGGGGCGGAAGTGGCGCTACTCAACATTTTTGCGAGTATCAAAGATGTCGAGCCTGACTGGAAACTGGAGCTGATTATTTCAGAGGATGGAGTAGTCGCCGCGAAGGCCAGAGAGTTGGGCGTATCAACCTCCATCTTACGGTTTCCTGGTTCGTTGGCGCGCATCGGCGACGCGGGGGCTGGTGGACCGGCAGGCTCCGAGGTCAGCCGGCCCGCCTTGTTATGGCGGTTGGCTTGGGCTACTCCAGGTGTTGTTATTTATATCGCGAGGTTGAGGAGCTTGCTGCGCCGGCTCGCTCCCGAAGTGATCCACACCAACGGATTCAAGATGCACGTCCTGGGGGCGCTGGCAAAACCGTCAACGGTTCCGCTGATCTGGCACATTCATGATTACGTAAGCATGCGCCCGTTCATGGCCCACCTGATGAAGTTCTTCCGTCAGCGTTGTTCGCTGGTACTGGCCAATTCGAAGAGCGTTGAATTAGATATCAAAGCGGTCTGCGGCGATGAGATGCCGGTGCAAACCTTCTACAACGGTGTAGATACAGCCGTATTTTCTCCCGCCGGCCCCACCCTTAATTTGGATTCTCTGTCAGGTTTGCCCCCGGCTGGTCCCGACGTCGTCAGAATAGGAATGCTTGCGACCCTCGCCCGCTGGAAAGGCCACGAGACTTTTCTGCGAGCGATCTCGCAGTTACCTGCCGAACTCCCCTGGCGCGCTTATGTGATCGGCGGTGCCTTATATCAAACGAACGGCGCCCAGTCTTCCACCGCGGAACTGAGAGCCATGGCTGAACAGTTAGGAATTTCCAGTCGGGTTGGGTTTACCGATTTTGTTGCCGAACCGGCGTCAGCGATGCGTTCACTGGATATCGTCGTGCACGCCAGTACCCAGCCCGAACCCTTTGGCCTGGTAATCGTCGAGGGTATGGCCTGCGGTCGCGCCGTAATCGCCAGCCAGGCGGGAGGTGCGGCGGAGATCATCGAAGCTGAAGTTAACGCACTCCCGCACACTCCCGGAGACGCCGCAGGCTTGGCGAAACGAATCACGGAGCTCGTAACTAACCGCGAGCTGCGGACCCGCCTGGGTGCGGCTGGCAGGGCTACTGCGGAACTGCACTTCAACCGCACTCGACTGGCAAAAGAGTTGATTCCGATCTATCGCACGGTCACGGCTACGGCAACCTAACTTCTTAACAGAGCGCAATGAGATGGTCGCCACGGAAACAACGCTAAGTAAGGAGCGCCAAACTGGCAGTCGCCAAATTGGTCAGGTTCGCTTCGGCTGGACGTGGCGCAGCTGGCATTTCTGGCTACTTCTTGCCGGACTACTGATTCGCGTCGCCTATGCCACAACCATCGACAAAGAATCCTCATTCGGCGGAGTGGATGGTAAAGAGTATTACGCCTACGCGCAGAGTTTGTTGTCACATCAGTGGGATGCTTACCCACGCTACTTTAATTCGATCCGCCCCCCGTTCTATCCGATCTTTCTAACGCCCTTTGTGGCTATTAGTAATCAAGTCGTCTGGCCCATCCAGCTGGTCCAGGCATTCATTGGAGTGTTTCAAGCATGCCTGCTGGCCCACATTGCCGGAAGTTGGCGGGGTCAGCGAGCAGCCAATTGGGCTCTGGTGATCGCCCTATTTCACCCGTTTCTGATTTACTACTGTGCCTTCGTCCTAACGGAAACGTTATTCATCACTTTGTTGTGGCTGGGCATCGCATGTTTACAGCAGTTCGATACAGCGGGCGCGAAGAATCCCACCCGTTGGTTGACCTACGGCGGCGTGGCGTTTGGATTAGCTTGCCTGACTCGTGCCCCGTTGCAGCCTTTCCTCATCGTGGCCGCGCTGTGGATTGGCTGGAGAACTCTCCGCCACAGCGGATGGTCAAGTGCGTTGAAGCGAATGGCTTATTTCACGCTAATTGTCAGCAGCCTGCTATTACCATTCATCGTGCGTAACTACTTAGTGCATGGCGAGGCTACTTTAGCGCCGGGTGGTGGCCCTGAGATGTTTGCCCTGGGTAATTCACCCGAATATCTGCGCATGTATCAGGCACGAAGCAAGGATGAATACTATCGAATTTCGGACGGGTTGGTTGCGCGAATCTCGCTCGACTCAAGCGCCTCTTTAGGAGAGTGGCTGGATGAGGTGCGTGATTTCCGACAAAATCACCGCGCCGACTGGTGGCGGCTACAGTGGTACAAGTTCAAACATTTCTGGACGCCGTGGCTGAATCCGTTGATTTTCTCCCGAACGAATTTCCTGGTTTCCCTGCTGGCCACGACGCCATTGTTTCTGCTGGCGGCGGTGGAATTGGTTAGGCGAGCCGCGAAACCAGATCCGTTTTTGCTTCTGCTGTTGGGACTGGTCGGTGTCGGCTATCTGGTTGGCGGCTTTCTTTTTCACGTGCAGGTGCGTTACCGCTTCCCGTTTGTTGACGTAACCTTCATGATATTGAGCGCTTCGCTGCTTGGGGATCTGACTGGGAGGATCGCGACCAAGAGGCGTTTATAGTAACCACTTAAGTCGGGTTCTTTACCAACCGTAAAGCCGGACTAAAGTCGGTACTCTAAACACCTGGAAAATTAAGACAGCATTAATCACACGGTTTCTCGATGGTATCGTTGGCTCTTTTATCTTCCACTGCCAGCAACGCAGTTTTGCAAAATCCCTCAAATGAACTAGCGGCCAGGGGTACTGGCTCATCCATTACCAAACCAACAAACTCAATATCCGTCCTCCACGTGCACAGCGGTAATCTGTATGGCGGTGTAGAGACAATGCTGTTGTCGCTAGGCGGAAAGGGAAATCCAGTTCCCACGATGGAATCGTCTTTCGCTCTGTGCTTCAGTGGGCGCTTTAGCGAGGAACTGACTGTAACGGGAGCGTCGATTCACTGGTTAGGCAATGTGCGAATCAGAGACCCGTTTTCGGTTCGCCGCGCCCGCCGAAACCTAAGGGAGCTTTTGCGGCAAGGGTCTTTCGCCGTCGTACTAGTTCACTCCAGCTGGTCGCAAGCAATCTTTGGCCCGACCGTCCGTCGCGAAGGCACGGCCCTTGGCGTCTACCTTCATGCTCCACCAAATGGCCGTCACTGGCTGGAGCGCTGGGCACGACGCACGTTGCCTGATTTTGTGTTGTGTAATAGCCACTTCACCGCCGCCGGCTTGCCTCTGCTTTATCCGGGGGTTCCATCCGAAGTTGTCTATTGCCCGGTTGGCCCACCTGAGCATAGCTATTCACGCGCTGACCGTAATCAGACGCGGGCAGAGTTAAAAACCTCAGAAGATGCCACGGTCATCATTCAGGTTAGCCGGATGGAAGCATGGAAGGGACACGTTGCCCATTTGGAAGCGTTGAGCCGGCTTAAGGATCTACCGGGTTGGGTGTGCTGGCAGGTCGGCGGCGCTCAAACGCCTGGCGAAGAACAGTATCTGCAGTCCTTGAAGAACACCGCGCACAGTCTGGAAATTGCCGACCGCGTACACTTTCTGGATCAGCGGGCGGACGTAGCCAAACTTTTGGCGGCAGCTGATGTTTTCTGTCAGCCCAACACCGGCCCAGAGCCATTCGGTATTACTTTCATAGAGGCACTCTATGCTGGGCTGCCGGTCATCACAACGGCAATCGGGGGACCGAGAGAGATTGTTGACGACTCGTGTGGCATGCTGGTGGCTCCAGGGGATCCTGCCGCACTGGCAACCTCTTTGCGACTGCTGATCGAGGATCCTGCTCAGCGCACCAGACTCGGCGCAGCGGGCCCGGAACGTGCTCGCAATCTCTGCAACCCAATCACACAAATTGGACGACTCAACGAGCTTCTGGCAACCCGAGCCAGTCAGGCGGTGGCCATCTGAGAGAAATTTCATGCTCAACCAGCCAGGTCGTCGACGCTCGTGCGCGCCAGACCCTGGGCATCAGTGACGTCCCCATCTACGAAATGGTGCTGAGGGCCCTGGATAAATGCGAACACGGCAGCGGTCTCGTCGTTGATGTTGGCTGCGGCGCGGGCCACTTGTGGCCATTTCTACGACCACGCTTTTCACGCTACATCGGCGTAGATGCGGTACGCTATCACGACTTCCCAGCGGAAGCAGAGTTCAGTCAGGTTCAGCTGGATACGAACAAAGTGGACTTGCCTGATGAAAGCGCGGATGTCGTCACGTCGGTGGAAACGATCGAGCATCTGGAGAATCCACGTAGTTTGATGCGTGAGCTTGTACGCCTGGTGCGAGTTGGCGGCTGGGTGGTGGTAACAACTCCAAATCAATTGAGTTTCTTGAGTTTGTTAACTCTGGTCTTGAAGCGTCGGTTCGCCAGCTTCCAGGACGTCCACTATCCCATGCACCTGACTGCCCTACTGGAAGTCGACCTGATTCGGATTGCCACAGAGTGTGGGTTGACAGAAGTGACAATTGCTTACAGCTTGCACGGCCGAGTGGTGTTGACGCCCTGGCATTACCCGCGGTTTTTGGCGGGTTGTTTTCCGCGCGCTTTCTCTGACAACCTACTAATGATAGGAAGAAAACCGATCATCCGCGTTTGATCACGGGCTTGATTGCTGCCGCCTTGGTTGCTGAGGTCAGGCTCAGGAGTCCACTAGTCGTAATCGATGTCATTAACCCTCTGTTTAGTCGCTCTCGTAATTACGTTCATCGCTGCGCGTCATTCTCTGGTCGCCGGCCTTGGCATGGTGTTGGCCATCGGCTACGCCTACGGGATTACCCGAGCGAATTTAGCCGATCCTTACTCACATCTTATTTTTGACGCGGGAGTCCTGGGTTTCTATGGCGCCGAATTGCTTCGACACGTGACGCGAGCCGAGGCGCAAAAAGTACAATCCGTCAGGCCCTGGATCGAATTGTTAATTGCCTGGCCGCTGATTCTCTTTTTGATCCCCAACCAGGATACTCTGATACGTTTCGTGGGCCTTCGAGGGAACGTCTTTCTGTTGCCTTTCATCATCATCGGAGCTCGCTTGGGTAACGATGGAAGATACGATTTGGCAATTCGGCTGGCGATACTCAATATCATTGCTTTTGTTTTCGCCTCAGTCGAGTTCTTCACGACTATTGAACACTTCTTTCCACGCAATGAAGTCACGCGCTTGATCTATCTCAGCAAAGACGCATTCCAGGGCGCTTACCGGATACCCTCAACCTTTACCGGTTCGCATGCTTATGCCGGCACGATGGTGATGACCCTTCCGTTGCTTTTGGGAGCCTTGCAGCAAAAAAGGTCCGGGTCATTACACAAGCCGCTGCTGATTGCGGGATCAATTGTCGCTTTCTTAGGTGTGTTGCTGGCGGCCACTCGGTTGCATTTCATCGGTGCCGCCATAATCATAATAGTCGCGCTTTTCTCGGTAAGGTCCAGGGCCAGTCATGTGTTGGGATGGATACTAGTACTCGCTGGAATTGGTTGGGTAGTTTCCAGTGAGCAAAGGCTGCAGCGTTTTATGTCCTTGCAAAACACTGAAACGGTGTCGGAACGAGTCGCCGGTAGCGTTAATATGGGTTTCTTCGACCTGGCCACTGCCTATCCTTTGGGCAATGGTTTGGGGGGCGGGGGTACGAGTATCCCTTATTTCCTGAGCGACCGAATTCAGAATCCCGTGGGCATGGAAAATGAATACGCCCGCATCATGTTAGAACAAGGGATAGTTGGATTGGGTCTGTGGATAGCATTCATAATTTGGTTGTTTACGCGACAGGGTGGAGACCCTACTGATTCCTGGTTCCTTGGTCGGCGGCTGGCCTGGGTAACCTGCGCCTCATACTTTGCGGCCGGTTTGATTGGCACAGGCTTATTGACCTCCATTCCCCAGACATGTCTCTTCTTATTGAGTGTCGGATGGGTCGCACGCCAACGCGAAAGAGCACCGGCAACAAGCATCAGTGAAGATGCTGACGGCGAGCGGATGAGGCAGTTGATTAATACTAATCCTCCCGCAGCCTCGCGGGTCTAATACAGAACGCAGCCATCTGCTTCTGACTTCTAAGATGAGTCGCACTAATAAATTCTTGAGTGGCATCGGCTTCGGTTACGCCACCCAGGTCTTGACGACCCTGATCGGATTTGGGCTAACCCCTTTCCTGCTTTATCGCATCGGACAGCACAACTACGGTCTTTGGCTGGTCGGCACCCAGTTAATGGTCTATCTGAGTTTGCTTGATCTGGGAATCATTGCGCTCTTGCCCCGAGAAACAGCCTTCGCAACTGGCCGAGCCCGCACGATCGAGGAAGCTAACGACCTGCCACTTATCTTCGGTCACACGGTGCGCATCATCCTCTGGCAGATGCCGCTGGTCGCGCTGGGCGCGGTGATTTTCTGGTTCTCGATGCCGGCTGATTGGGGAGACTTGCGCAATCCAATCGGCGTAGTGCTGCTGGCGTTCGTAGCCACATTTCCGCTGCGAATCTTCCGGGCGACTCTGAGTGGTTTGCAGGACCTCGCTTTCCTCGGTCGCATCGGCATTGTTTCCTATTTGCTGGGCACCGGAACAACAGTGGGACTGGTGTTGGCTGGTTGGGGTCTCTACGCGCTGGCTATCGGCTGGTCTGTGCAGCAGTTTTCGGAAGCCTTCACCTGTTGGTACCGGTTACGCACCCACTTCCCGACCGTGTTACCTGGCCGGCTACCAGAGATGCCATGGTCCACTGCGCGCACACGTTTGACGCAGGGTGGGTGGGTCAGTCTCATGCAGATTGCGCAAGTGCTCTTGTACGGGACGGACATTTTGATCATCGGCAAACTGTTTGGTCCGGCCGCCATTGTGCCCTTCGTCATCACCGGGAAATTAGTCGGAGTACTATCCAACCAACCTCAGATGTTGATGGCCCTGGCCGGCCCCGCGTTGAGCCAGATGAGAATGGGCGAATCGCGCCAGCGTTTGTCTGAAGTTTGTATTGCGCTCACCCAGGCAATTCTGCTATTGAGCGGCGCGGCGGTCTGCGTTGTGTTGGCCATAAATCAGGGCTTCGTGGGCCGGTGGGTTGGCGCTGGTCAGTATGGCGGGTTCTGGCTAACGGTACTGATTCTCTTGAGCATGTTACTGCGACACTGGAATCTGACCGTATCTTATGCGCTGTTCTGTTTCGGCTACGAGCGTCGGCTCTGTCTGACGGCTTTTTTCGATGGCATCGTAACCGGCGTGGCAATGTTTTTGTTTATTAGAGCATTCGGGCTCGTCGGTGCACCCATGGGCACGATTCTCGGAGCATGTTTGATTAGCTTGCCCGCCAATGTCCGAGCCCTGGCGCGTGAAAACGAGCTGTCGGTGGGACGATTGATACGACCGCTGCTGCCGTGGTTTCTGCGGTTTGTCTTCCTGGCGGTTGGCGTTTTCTTCCTGGCTCGCATCTGGATACCGAACACGTTCCTCCTCCTTGGATTGACGGCCGCGGCGACGTCGATCATTTATCTCGTGATAATGTTTCCGCTCGCATTGCGATCTCCTTTGGGAGACTACGTCCGGCCCCGATTGTTTCCAATTAGAGCGAGAGTTTCTCGTGTTTTACGCCTGGGCGATGCGGCCTGAATCGTTGACCTCGGAACACCAGTCAGAAGGAAAACTGCTTTTGCAACTCCAGCTTGATTCGGACCACATGGCAGCCAGGAGCGCCCAAGGCCTATCTCACGAGCAGGTTAATATAAGTGCCTTTGACGAACGGGATGAGCTGGCTGAATTCGAATGGCAGCGCTTTCGCGTGGAAAACATTTGTTCAATTCTGCGAACAATTCCGAATAAAGAAACTGCCGGGGATCTCGGTTGTCTGAGCGGAATGGCAACGGCACTCTACGCTGCTACGGGGATTACTACACTACATGCCTTCGACATCAGCGAAGTGTCGCTGGCCAAAGTGCGGGCCAAGGGCTTCGCCGGTTATTACTGGAACGCAGATGGCGGCCACTGTCCGATGCCGGATAATACCTACGACTTGTTAATAGCCGGTGAAATCATCGAGCATCTAGTGGATACGGATCATTTTGCCGAAGAAGCTCTCCGGGTCTTGAAGCCCGGTGGCCATTTAATACTTTCGACGCCGAATTTGGCTTCATGGTACAACCGGGTTCGCCTGTTGCGGGGTCTCGTACCTGCATGTTATCCAGGACCATCGAGCACAATCCGCAAAAACCTATTAATCGATAACAACCATATCCGAGTGAATGTATTGAGCGAGTGGGTCCACTTCCTGCAGTGTCACCAATTCCAAATTGAGAGCATCCACGGCACCAGCCACCTTCAGGCGTTGCAGGGCGGTTGGCGAATCCGCCTCATGAAGGCTATTGACCGCATGGCTTGCCGCCGCCCGCCGCTCGCAACCGACGTCATCTTAGTGGCGCGCAAGCCTTGAACTCCGTCAGTCAATGGACACCACGGTCCAGGGCCGACGCTCCCCGCTGAAAATGGAAGCAGTCGAACGTCCTGATTCATTGGCGCAGGAGATTATCTGCTTCGCTGGAAATGCCACTTATGGGGCGGGCGGACAAGGCGAGTTTCTGCGACAAATGGTTTCCGCCCTTGATTCATTGCCGCAGGCACAAGTGTGGAGCCGATTTGCAAGAGCCGAGAGAGCTGAATGCACTAACGTCCCGTTTACCGGTTTCCCATTCCATACATTGTTCAACCTGGTCCGGAAGGCGCCGGGCCTGCGTCGCCGCAAGGACTGGCTGATGGTGCTGTCGGATCTTGAGTTTGATAAACGAGTGGCAACTGGTGTTGGAGAGGTGTCTCTCTTTGACGGCGTGATGGCGCAATGCTGTGACACGTTTGTTGAGATGAAAAAGAGAAGGACCCCGCTCGTACTCACCTGTCAAAACACTCATATTGACAACATGGCGGAGACACTCGAAAGAGAAAGCTCAGTAACAGGTCAACGAGCTGGGGAACTTATACATCCGCGAATGCGCCAACGTGCCCGGCGCGAAATTGAGCTTGCCGATCGAATTCGCGTCAGTTCAGGATGGGCTAAACAGACATTCGTCGAACGGGGCGTGGCCCCTGAGAAGATTTGCGTCATCCATCCCGGGGTGAATCAGAAACAGTTTTACCCGACCGTGAAAAAAGATGATGTCTTTCGGGTGATGGCGGTTTCCAGTATCAACCCGCGAAAAGGCATTCACTACCTGTTGCAGGCTTTTGAAGCTGCGAGGATTCCAAATTCAGAGTTAGTCATCATCGGTGGCACAGAGGACCGTTGGTCGCGTCTCATGTTGAATGGATTTTTGCGCAGGAACAACAACGTTCGAAACTACGCCCTCGACATGATGACCACGCCGGTCAGTGACACTTACGGCTCGGCCAGCGTGGTGGTCCATCCTGCGCTGGAAGATGGATACGCCCTGGTGGTTCCAGAAGCCCTCGCGTCCGGTCGACCGGTAATCGCCACCCGGCAAACAGGGGCCTCGGAACTCATTGAGCATGGGAAGAACGGTTTCGTAGTTGAAAGCCGAGCAGTCAACGAGTTGAAAGAGCAGCTCCAACTCCTGGCTGGGGACCCTGAGCTTCTACAAAACATGAGCCAGGCAGCTGCACCTTCCGTTACCCAGCTTACCTACGCGAATTTTGGCCGCGAAGTTAGAGCTTTCTATCAGGACGTTTTGAAGAAAGCGAACAGTCCCAGCCCGCGGTAGCGGGCGATAGCGTAAAGCCTGGGGTGAAGCGCTGCGGAACCCCAGGGTGGGTTGTCCAAGATAGTGCAGAGCCCGCGGAGCGGGCGACAGTCTTTACGATATTTTATCGGGCTGTCGCCCGCTCCGCAGGCTGCGTCCGTCGATCATGAGATCCTGGGGTTCCGCTGCGCTCCACCCCAGGCTTTATGCTGTCGCCCGCTACCGCGGGCTAGTAACCTGACCACGGTCATTGGCCGGAGACTTACGCCGAATGAGTTCACTGCAAACCGCCGCACGCCGGGCAGCCGGACTGATCGGACGCGAGTCGTGGCTAATTCGCCGTCTCCGTCCGGCGTATGAATCATTTCTGGACTGGAGCGCGGGCGGCCGGGGAATTCCCTGGCCAATCAACGGGGTGACCTATCGAATAGATCCGCACCATCGGCACCGGCTCGGTCAGAATTACGATCCAGAGGTTGCCGACTTCCTGCGCAAGCAGGTCAAGCCGGGTGCTTTGTGTTTAGACGTAGGGGCCAACGTCGGGGTATATGTGATGCAGTTTGCCCACTGGTCCGCACCTAATGGTCAGGTGGTGGCCTTTGAGCCTAACCCGAGCGCGTGCCGGATCCTCGAGAAGCACGTGCGCCTGAATAAGTTGGACGAACGAGTGCGAATCGCATCCGTTGCCGTGGGCGAAACTAGTGGCGAGCAGGTTCTTTACGCGGCTGAGGCTGAGGGAATGAGCCGGCTCGGTGCCCCCAACGAGGCTCTCGACGGACATGTAACTGAAATTACGGTTCCGGTGGTGACCTTAGATGAATACTGTTCGTCAGAGAAACTACAACCCGACTGGCTCTTTGTTGACATTGAGGGGTTCGAGATTGCCGCACTATCTGGAGCTCGGGAACTCATCACCAGCCGCCGAAAACAACTGGGCATTCTCGTCGAGATGCACCCCAACGTCTGGAGTTCTGCAAATACTACGCGGGCCAGGGCCGAGTCACTGCTTGACGACTTACAACTGCGCGCAGTTCCCCTCACCGGTCAGACCGATCCTTTAGGCGACTATGGCATTGTCCATCTTGAGTACCTTTGAGTCACTCTGTGCCTGAGTAACCGAAGATGGATTGGCATTTGATAACCTGCGAGTACCCTCCCCAAAGTGGCGGCGTCAGCGATTACTCACATGCGATAGCAAACGGTCTGGCGGCGAAAGGCGAGACTGTTCATGTTTGGTGTCCGGCGATCAACGTTCAGGAAACCAATAGCGAAGGCGTAACTGTCCATCGCGAATTGGGTCGGATGGCACCAACAGACCTGCGCCGCGTGGGAACGATGCTCGACAAATTTCCCGGCCCCAGGCGCCTGTTGGTCCAATGGGTCCCCCAGGGATACGGTTATCGAGCGATGAACCTGCCGTTTTGTTTGTGGCTTTGGCAGCGCGCCAAATTTAGACAGGACCGGGTTGAGATTATGGTGCATGAACCCTTCCTGGCTTTTCGTGAAGGTTCCGGGAAGCAGGACCTGGTCGCCGCCGTCCACCGAATCATGATTGCTATCTTGTTGATGGCGGCCAGCCGCGTTTGGGTCTCGATCCCGCAGTGGGAGACGCGCTTGCGACCCTTCGCTTTCGGGCGAGATAGGATTTTCGGTTGGCTCCCAGTACCCAGTAACATTCCGGTTATCGACGACTCCCCTGGAATCGCGGAGCTGCGCGCTCGTTATGCGCCTCGCGGAGAGTCGTTGGTGGGCCACTTTGGAGCCTACGATCATTACATGACCAAGCTAATGCTTGAAGTCGTACCGTCGCTGCTCACTCAACCTCACAAACCAGCAATACTGTTTCTAGGAAAAGGCAGTCTGGAGTTACGTAACCGGCTGGTCCACGACCATCCTGACTTAGGTCAGCAGGTTCACGCTACGGGGATCCAATCGAGCCGGGATCTCTCCAGGCATATCAGTGCCTGCCACCTGATGCTACAGCCCTATCAGGATGGAGTAAGCGGCCGGCGCAGCAGCACCATGGCTTTGCTGGCGCATGGACGCGCGGTCGTGACCACGATCGGAAAGGCTACGGAAAGCTGCTGGATTGAAAGCGAGGCCGTCAAGCTGGTTAAAGTAGGCGACATTGACACCCTGGTCGACGTAACCAGAGGTTTGCTGTCTGATACTCAGGAACGATGCCGGTTGGGCGCAGTCGCCAGGACGTTCTATTACGAGGTCTTCGATTTACAACGAACAATCGGGGCGTTGCGCGAAGCGGTCACATGAATTCTCACCGGCTTGATTTTTCAAACCGTTCGTTTAGAGGGTACCGCACCTCGGCTCAACACCCGTCGAAGCGCGAATTGCACCGGTTGGCAGGGCCCAGCTTTTGAGAACAGATGCGCATTGCAGTAGTTAGCTGGAACAGACGAAAAGTTGGGGGAACTGAAGCATATCTCGACTTCATCATTCCGGAGTTGCTCAAAGCCGATCATCAAGTAGCTTTTTGGTATGAGAATGACGAGCCTCTTAGTCGGGAGCAAATTTCGCTTGCCCAGGAAACACCAAGGTGGTGTGTGGCTAAAATCGGCTCCCAGAAAGCGCTCGCCGAATTGCGCAGCTGGTCACCAGACGTCATCTACGCTCACGGCTTGCTCGATTCGAAATTAGAGGCGGCGACACTCGAAATTGCGCCCGGAATCTTCTTTGGTCATGGCTACTACGGCACGTGCATCAGCGGATCCAAGACCTGGAGCAACCCTACACCCAGACCGTGCAATCGCGCCTTCGGTCCGGCGTGCTTTCTTCACTTTTACCCGCATCGCTGTGGTGGCCTAAATCCACTGACTATGGTTAGCGAATACCGGCGCCAGGCACAGCGGCTCGAGTTGATGCGCCGTTATGAGTATGTCCTGACCGGTTCCGAACATATGCGCGCCGAGTTTGCAAAGCATGGACTAAGCGCGCGTCACGTTCCCTTATTTGTTCCGCCCTCCAAGTCATCACCAGATTGGGTCGTATCGCCGTCCCGGTGGAGAATATTGTTCTTAGGTCGGATGGATCGTCTGAAGGGCGGGCTTAGTTTGCTTGAGGCTCTGCCGAGAATCACAGAAGTACTGAACCGGCCGCTGCATGTGACCTTCGCCGGCGATGGCCCAGATCGAGAACTCTGGGAACGCCGTGCGACGAGTCTGCAAGCAGCTCACGATGGTTTATCGTTTAATTTTCCCGGATGGGTCGGCGGCGATGCACATGACTCATTACTAGCTGAGTCGGATTTGTTAGTGATGCCAAGCCTATGGCCAGAGCCGTTTGGTCTCAGCGGTCCACAGGCAGGATTACGCGGAGTGCCCGCGGCGGCGTTTGCCGTGGGCGGTATTTCTGATTGGCTCAAGGACGGGGTAAACGGCTTTCTCGCTCCGGCGGATCCGCCAACGTCTCAAGGACTGGCAGAAGCGGTTATTAAGTGCCTTCGCGATCCGGCCTTGTATCTCCAACTGCGACGAGGCGCAGCCACTATTGCCCAAGGCCTCAGTGCCAATAATCATGTTTCGAAATTGATAGGAATCTTTGAAGAGGTCAGCGTCGCCGCCGGTAAAGAATGATTCCTCCTGGCTGGCAACAGGTGTTCAGAGTCCAGCCTTTAGGCGCCTCTTTCGCAGCCACGCAAGCTAAAGCTTGTAGTCTAAACATCTGCTTGCCAGGGAGTGACACTCTGACCGGTTAGGCACCTTGGCTTTGGCACAAAAAGTCGTTCGACCGTTCAAATCCCACTTAGCCCGCGGAAGCGGGCGACAGCGTAAAGTCTCGCACCCCAGCCGAGATGCTCGGCCGGGGACCCCGCCCTGGGGTGGAGCGCAGCGGAACCCCAGGTTAGTCGTCCAAAGATATCCAGCCCG
>JANNJZ010000467.1:0-3957 GCA_031396065.1 Pyrinomonadaceae bacterium
ACGTTTAGAAACGCGCTTAGCGTCCTATGCTCCGTTTAGAAAGCGCACTTGTGCGCCCCGGGGTAGGAATGACTCAATCATGGTTGGTTGTCCGCGACGGCGGAAAAGTCCGCTGTCTAAACGGACTCTTGTGAAAATGGACAATCGAAACGCACAAAAAAAGAGAGCACACTAATCTTGCAAAAGCGACCAGGCAAAATGCATCTGTTCAAGTCGCGAGAGCCCAACCTCGTCCACTACGCTACCGCTGTGACCCATAATCGTGTGGCGGTCTTTCGCAATGATCATGCCTGCTCGCTTCTTATCGATGCCCTGGCCACAACGCGGCTAAAGGAACCATTCAAGCTGATAGGCTACGTCGTCATGCCTGATCATTTTCACTTGCTGGCGAATCCTCTCGAACTGGACATAAGCATTGTCGTAGGCAGGATCAAAGGCAGAGCCGCAGTTTCGATTCTCAGTTGGTTGCGCGCGGGAGGACATTCCGTATCTCTAGCTAAGTTAGCGTTGCCAAAGCCACTTAAGTCTGGCCAAACTCATGCTGTCTGGATGAAAGAGTTCTCAGCAGTGGACATCTGGAGCCGCAGGTTTATCCGGCAGAAGCTCCACTACATTCACATGAATCCCGTGCGTGCTGGATTATGTAAGCACCCAGCTGAGTGGCGTTGGTCGAGCTACAACGCTTATTTGCCGCATGAACCTGGTAGTGTGCCAATTGAAATAGATCAACGATGGCTATGGACAGAGGAAGAGTTGAGTGTAGCGCGAGGCAGGCGCACAAGTGCGCTCGCTAAACGGAAATAATTTACTTGGGATAATCGCTAAATGAACTTTCCCAGAGCCAGCGGCATACTGCTCCACCCGACTTCTTTGCCGGGGCCTTTTGGCATCGGCGATCTTGGACCAGCGGCGTATGCCTTTGCCGATTTCCTGGTCAAGAGCGGCCAAAGCCTGTGGCAAATGCTTCCACTTGGGCCAACGGGTTATGGCGATTCGCCCTATGCCTGCTACTCAGCCTTTGCCGGGAACACGCTGCTCATCAGCCCTGATCAGTTAGTCGCAGATGGATTGTTGTCCCCGTCAGATTTACCCGCAGAGGTCTCAGCGCTTGGGGAGCGCGTTAACTTTGAGCGAGTTCACCAGGTCAAAGACGATCTCCTTCGCAAGGCCTATCAAAATTACAGGCAAGACAGTGACCCTGGCGATAACGCTTTGCTCAATGCTTTTGAAACGTTTACGCGGGAGTCGGCCAATTGGCTTGACGACTATGCCCTGTTTCGCGCCTTGAAAGATGCTCATGGTGGTATTGCCTGGAACGAGTGGGAACCGGCACTGAGAAGTCGCGAAGACGCTGCGCTCGGTCGATCTCGCGAGCAACTTCATGAGGAGATCGAAGCCCAAAAGTTTTATCAGTTCCTCTTTTCCCGGCAGTGGTTTGCTCTTAAGGCTTACTGCAACGATAGGGGCATTAAGTTAGTCGGCGATATCCCGATTTTTGTGGCCCATGATTCGGCGGACGTTTGGACCAATCCCGATCAGTTTAAGTTAAACGAGGATGGTAGTCCTATTGTCGTGGCCGGCGTCCCGCCGGATTACTTCAGCGCTACCGGTCAGCTCTGGGGAAACCCGCTTTACAATTGGGACCAAATGCGGGCGGACGGATTCAAGTGGTGGATTGAGCGCGTCAACGCCACGTTACAGACAGTGGATATCGTGCGCATCGATCACTTTCGCGGGTTCGCGGCATGTTGGGAAATTCCGGGTGGAGACAAGACGGCCGAGCGCGGACGTTGGGTCGAAGCGCCGGGAAGAGAGCTGTTCACCGCAATCCGTGAAGCGCTGGGCGAGCTTCCGATTATTGCCGAAGACCTGGGCGTGATTACTCCGGATGTGGAGTCCCTGCGCGACGACTTTGGCTTTCCCGGCATGCGCATCCTGCAGTTTGCATTCAGCAGCGACTCGAAGAATCACGACTTGCCCCACAACTATCATGGCAATGTGGTTGTCTACACCGGCACTCATGACAACGATACAACCGCGGGCTGGTTTTCGAGCGTTGCCGGTGAAGGATCCACGCGCACGGCCGAACAGGTTGAGGGCGAGCGAAAGTTCTGCATGCAGTATTTGAACACTGAGGGCAATGAGATTCACTGGGACTTCATACGGGCCGTGCTGGCATCAGTTGCGAATACAGCAGTCGTTCCATTGCAGGATCTGCTTGGTTTGGGAACCGAAGCGCGGATGAATCTTCCCAACAGCACGGAGGGGAATTGGTCGTGGCGTTACGAAGCGGAAGCGTTGACGGAGGAGATGGGAACGCGATTGAAGGGGTTGACCGATTTGTATGGTCGAACAAAGCACGCCAATTGAATCCGTTTGGAAAGTGGATTGGTCCTCCCCAGGGGTGCACAAGTGCACTTTCTAAACGGATAGATCAAGAGGGTTCGCGTGTGGCATTACATGAGGATTGAAGGTGGTGTAACGAGATGCGATTCCTACAAATAAAACGCCTTGCTCTGCTTCTCGCTATCTTCATCTCCGCTGGCATTTGCGGCACGGCACAAACCGGCGCTCCTGAGGTCTTCAAAGTTGATCCGCCTAGCTGGTGGGCAGGAAGTTCGGTTAATCCGGTGCGGCTGATGATTCGTGGCCGGAATCTCAAGGGCGCGCGAGTGCAAGTGGTTGGCCGCGGGGTTCGCATCATCGGAGTACCGAAAATCAACGAGGGTGGGACTTACCTTTTTTTCAACGCAGTCATCGAACCACGCGCTCTCCCTGGCCCACGTCAATTGAGAATTACCACCGGAGCGGGATTCGCAGACGCGTGGTTTGAAGTTGTCTTGCCGTTGAGTCGTGCCGGTCGTTTTCAGGGATTCTCGCCGGATGACGTCATGTACCTGCTCATGATCGATCGTTTTAGCGACGGCGATCCGTCGAACAACGATCCCCCGCAATCAAAAGGCCTCTACGACAGGGAGAATAAGTATTACTACCACGGCGGCGATCTCCAGGGTGTTATTAACCGGCTTGGCTATCTAAAGGACCTCGGCATCACCGCCATCTGGCTCACGCCGTGGTATGACAATTACGACCGGCTGAATGAGATCGAACTGAAAGAAGGGAAGCCCTGCACCGGCTTTCACGGTTACAACCCGCAGGACTTCTACGCTGTTGAAGAGCATTTCGGGACGCTCGCGAAGTTGCGCGAATTGGTTACTGCAGCTCACCGGTTGGGCATCAAAGTCGTTCAGGACGACGTAGCCAATCACACGGGTCCTTATCACCCATGGGTGGATGACCCGCCCACTCCCACGTGGTTCAATGGCACGCGTGAACGTCACCTAAAAAATGTGTTTCAAACATGGGAGCTCCACGATCCTCGTCCGGTTGAGAGTTTGAAACGCGAGACGATGGAAGGCTGGTTCCTCGATTTTCTTCCTGACCTCAACCAGCACGACCCGGAGGTTTCACGTTACCTGATACAGAACACTTTATGGTGGATTGGAGTTACCGGGCTCGACGGCATTCGCATGGATACATGGCAGTATGTGCCCAACAGTTTCTGGCGGGATTGGAACGCAGCCCTCAAACGCGAGTATCCGAGTTTCAAAGTTGTAGGCGAAGTGAAAGACGGCGACGTCGTTCACACCTCATTCTTTCAGGGAGGACGGGTGCGATTTGACGGCGTTGATTCGGTGCCTAGGCATCCACCGTACGCCCTTAATAGCTTGACCATAAAAAATCAAATCAAATCTATTAACATACAATTTATAAGCAAAAACATACGCACTGAGTATGCTCCTGCTACCTAAACTTACTATCCACTATGCAATTGTCAAAGAACTGAAATGATCAGGCAGTTTAAAAACCACCCTCTCAAATTATTGGTGGAGGTGAACGGGTTCGAACCGATGACCCCCTGCGTGCAAGGCAGGTGCTCTCCCAGCTGAGCTACAC
>JANNJZ010000499.1:0-10908 GCA_031396065.1 Pyrinomonadaceae bacterium
CCGGTTGAGCACGGTACGGAATGCCGACCTGATTATCGTGATGGATCGAGGGACGATTCGAGAGACCGGTAATCACTACAGCCTGATGGAGCAGAAGGGCATTTACTATTACTTGAACAGCCAGCAGCTCGAAGGGTGAAAAGAAAATCGACTTGAGCTGTATTAAGAGCGATCGCTTGAGGGGGGGGAAACACGACCAGTTTCTACCAAGTGACTCATGCGTAACAGGCGGGCGAGGGCGCCCGCGGTCCCAGTATAAAGCTGATCAAATAGCTTTCGACTTTAATGCCCCCGGAGGAAACACGAGGGAGATTCCCAGCACTGAACAGTCTCTCGCAGACCGTGTCCGTGCGGCCGCTTCCGACTATCAGCTGCAAATGCAGGCATACGCTTTGGCAGTTGCTGAACTCATGCCATCGCTGACAGCCGCGGGCGCTTCCATTAAATGCACACTTCATTTTCTCGAACCTGCCTTTGAGTTCCACATCGACAGTCAATTGCTTTCAACGGACGCGTGCACCCAGGCGATAGATGATGCGATGATGTCGATAGTTTCGTCAGTGGCGCCGGGAGAGTTTCCCTTGAGGCCTGCACACCATTGCCGGATGTGTAATTATCTTGGTATCTGTCCTGCTGGTCGCGAGTGGGTTCGCGCGTCGAGGTGACCCGACACAGCGCGACCGGGATTCTATCTTCCGTTTGGAGAGCGCACTTGTGCGCCCAGGCAGAAAACCACTCGATCATGACTCTGGCAGCGCAGGGGCGGACAAGTCCGCATTCTAAACGAATCGATGATGCGAATCAGCTTCCCGACTTTCTGATGACAAATAGCGCCCGGTAGCGAATCAGCGGTGTGTGATCCGTTAATCTGCGGGCTAATTACTTTGGACAGGAAACCATGAGCAAACAGGATTCTCCACAAGTCGGCGCTACGGCGCCAGACTTCTCGCTTAAAGATGGCAGCGGAAACGAATGGCGATTGTCTGACAATCGTGGGAAGGTGGTGGTGCTGCTCTTCTATCCTGGAGATGAGACGCCCATTTGTACGCGGCAGATGTGCTCCGTCAGAGATCGTTGGGAAGATTATGTGGCGACAGGAGCCGAAGTCGTTGGGATTTCAACTGACTCGGTTGAGTCGCACCAGGAGTTTGCTTCGCATCATGAGTTGCCGCTGCGATTGCTTTCGGACGCCACCCAGGTTGCAGCAAATCTTTATGGCGCACGGTCATTGATTCCCGGAAAAGTTGCGCGCTCTGTTTTCGTGATCGACGCGAAGGGAATCATTCGTCATCGTGACGTACGTCCCCTGGGTTTGTTTCGACCGAAGGATGACGAGGTGATTGCGGCGATCCGGGCAGCGGGAAAATAGCGGCAGTTTGCGACGGCGCCGAACATCAATATAATCCATCCCAAGGAGATCAGAATGGCCGACAACATCAAATGCAAACATTGCGGGGATAAGCGCCCGGCACTTGGTTATGCGCCTTTGCCAAACGAACTTGGGCAGCGTATTGCCGCTGAAATCTGCCAGCCTTGCTGGGCCGCCTGGCTGCAGAAGCAGACGCAGATCATCAATCATTACGGGTTGGATCTAACTACTACTGACGCCCAAAACTTTCTCTTCGACAACATCAAAGGTTTCCTTTTCGGAGAATCGCTTCCGATGGCGGAACAGCAGGCTGAGATCGACACGTCTAAAGAGGGAACCGTGAAGTGGTGAACAGGGTGTCGTCAGATCGGTACCATTCATCCCCATTCGTTTAGAGACTTATCATATACAGTCGACAGTTTGGACAGGATGCACGAGATTCAAAGGGTAATACGGAATTGAGGTTCGGTTGGCGCAATAGGGTCTTCGGTCCTCCTGTGAATTCTGTTAATCCTGTCTAAAGGCCCTGGTTAGCAGTCAACGTCTGCGAAATCTGAACTGCCGGCATCAAAATCGCGGCCAGCTCATACTGCGCGCCAATGTTTACTGTTCAGGCTTTCTGAGTTAAGCTTTCCGCCTTCTTGTCAAAAATACTTAGGGTTGCCGGTCTGCATTCCTTCCGGCAAAGCCGGGGTCCCCACCGGGATCCCCAACGCGGCAGTCGCGATGGGGTGGCCAGGGTAACAGCCTGCGTGGGATGGTCGAACAACTCTTTCGCAAACCACTCGATGGGAACTTCATAGACTATGCCAAGAGTCCACCTGCGGCTTCTCGCCGCGTCAGTCGTCCTGCTCCTGGTCATTGCATCATCAATTATTTTCGCTGAGGCCCAACACAGCGGTACTGACACGTACGCAATTACCAACGCCCGGATCGTTACCGTTTCCGGGCCGGTGATTGAAAAAGGTACCGTGGTTATTCGCGACGGTCTAATCGCCGCCGTCGGTGCCAACGCCACCGTACCCGCTGACGCGCGCGTAATTGATGGCAACGGCCTGACTATCTATCCGGGCCTGATCGACGCCAATACAAATTTGGGGATTCCGGAACCTGCGCCAGCGGCTTCCCCCACCGGTGGCGGCCAGGGTGCCGGATTTCTGGCTAACCTGCTGCGTCCGCCGACTCCACCTGCGACTAATTCAACTCAACCGGCCGGGTTGCAACCGGAAATCCTGGCGGAGGATTTGATCAGAACGGGTGGTGATCCAGTTGAGGTTGCACGCAGTGCGGGAATCACCACCGCGCTGACAGCGCCGCGAACTGGAATCTGGATGGGGCAGTCGGCCCTGATAAACCTGGCCGGAGAGACACCGCAGCAGATGATCGTGCGTTCTCCCGTGGCCATGCATGTCGGCTTTACTCCGTTGCGAGGTGGTTATCCGGGTTCACTTTTGGGAGTGTTTGCCACTCTCCGCCAGATGATGCTGGATGCGCAGCGATATCGCGAAGCCCAGCGCGTCTACGAACAATCGCCTCGCGGTCTTCGCCGTCCCGCTCAGGATCGATCGCTTGAGGCGCTCCTGCCCGTGATTGAAGGTCGCATACCCGTAGTCATGCACGTGGACCGGGAGCGAGAAATTCAAAGGGCACTCGATCTGGCCGCCGAGTTCAAATTGAAAGTGATTATTGCCGGCGGTACGGAGTCGTGGAAGCTTGCCGAACGGCTGCAAAAAGAGAACGTTCCTGTCCTTCTTTCGCTGAACTTTCCCAAGCGCACCACTGCGGTCATACCAGAGGCCGATCCCGAGTCACTGCGCGTGCTTCGCGAGCGCGTGGAGGCGCCTAAGACTGCCGGAAAGCTAGCGACCGCCAAAGTACGTTTTGCTTTTCAATCGGGCGGCGTTAGTCCAATCACCGACTTTGTGGCAAATGCAGCCAAGACCATTGATAACGGTCTTTCAAAAGATGACACCTTGCGGGCTTTGACCATTCGCTCAGCCGAGATTTTTGGGGTCGCTGACAGGTTGGGTTCAATCGAAACCGGAAAGATCGCAAACCTAACCGTAACGCGCGGTGAGCTGTTCGATCGCAACAGTCGCGTAACCCATGTGTTCATCGATGGCCGGCCGGTTGATTTACGACCGGCTACGCCTGCAGGTGGGCCGGGTGCGAGTATCGCGGGTGGCGCCTGGACACTTACCGTCGATCTGGGGCAGGGCGAGTTGGCAGTAACGCTCGCGTTGCAGCAGGAAGGCGAACGACTGCGTGGATCGATGCAAGGCGCACTCGGCACCGCGGAGATCGCTAACGGTTCAGTCAGCGCGGCGGGAGAGCTTCGCTTTACTGGACCAGTCACCTTCGAAGGTCAAACAACAGAGGCGACTTTTACGGGAACGGTTACCGGTAACGAGATGAAAGGCGCCGTTAATATCACCGGCCGCGCCCCGGGTACCTTTACCGGAAGACGATCAGGTCCGCCCGGTCCGCCAGCCCCTGCGGCAGCGCCGACGCCTTCGGGTTAATTTTTATGTTTCGATTAGCGAGCTTGCTTGTGCGTCCCCGGAGAGGAATGCGCAATCATGACTTTTGCAGCGCCGGGGCAGAGAAGTCTGATCTCTAAACGGAAAAAACCAAATAATCTTTCGGTAGCACGACCAAATTACTTTCGGCAGTTAACTGACTGATGGAACTAATGATGAAACGAACTGTCACTGCTCGCATACTCCTGCTCACCATTCTTTGGTGCGTATCCTGGACCGATGTCCCGGCGCAGCAACAGCGGCGGGAAACTGGGGAACCCAACGAGACATTGATCCGGAATGCCACGCTCTTGACCGTCACTCGTGGCACGCTGGAAAACTCCGACATCCTGATTCGCCGCGGCTAGATCGCCGCCATCGGCAAAGGTCTGAAGGCGTCCGCTAACGCCCGCGTGATCGATGCCGCCGGCAAGTATGTAATGCCAGGGATCATCGATGCCCATTCGCATTCGATGCTCGACGCGATCAATGAAGGCAGCTTATCCGTAACGTCCATGGTGCGTACGCGAGATGCGCTCAATCCCACAGATGTAGACCTGTATCGCGAATTAGCAGGCGGGGTGACCAGTCTCAATCTGCTGCACGGTTCGGCGAACGCCATTGGCGGCCTTAACACGGTAGTAAAGATTAAGTATGGCCAGCCAGTTGAGGAGTTCATCTTTCCCGGCGCAATGCCGGGAATTAAGTTCGCGTTGGGAGAAAACCCGAAGCGTGCGAGCAATCCCAATCTTCCGGGAGTAACCCGACGTTATCCGGGAACGCGTATGGGCGTCGAGGAAGTTATTCGTGACGCTTTTACCCGCGCCCGTGACTACAAGAAGACCTGGGACGAATATCGCGCGGCAGTCGGGAGACGTGAGAAAAACTTGATACCGCCCAAACGCGATCTACAGCTGGAACCACTGGTCGAGGTGTTGGAAGGAAAACGCTACGTTCATTCCCACTGCTATCGCGCCGACGAAATCCTGATGCTGATTAACCTGGCGGACGAGTTTGGTTTCAAGATCAAGACTTTTCAGCACGTGCTGGAAGGCTACAAAGTGGCTAAGGAAATTGCCCGCCACGGCGCCGGCGCTTCGATCTTTTCCGACTTCTGGGGATACAAAATCGAAGCCTATGACGCCATCCCCTACAACGCGGCAATTATGACTCGGGCCGGCGTGGTGGTTTCCATCAACTCTGATTCTGACGAGCGCGCTCGGCGTCTGAATATCGAGGCTGCCAAGGCGATGCGCTACGGCGCTCTGACCGAAGAGCAGGCGTTGAAACTCATTACTATCAATCCGGCGATCCAACTGGGAATTCAGGAGCGCGTGGGCTCGCTGGAAGTCGGCAAAGATGCTGATTTGGCAATTTGGAATGGTCACCCTCTCAGCGTCTATTCCCGCGTGGATACCACCTTTATTGACGGCGACGTTTTCTTCGATCGACAGCAGGATCTGGCGAAGCGCGCCGATCTCCAGAAAGAGCGCGCACAGCTGGAGCAGGCGGAACCCAATCGGCCACCCGCGAGAGGCGTCTCGCCGCAAGCACCGCGCGGCCGGCGTCCCTCAAACTCCGATGACGATCTGTGGGAGGGTGAAAACAACCAGCCATGAACAACGAACAAACAGGAAATGTGATGATAAGAAGGAATGAGAAGGCGAGACTCTGGCGAACTGAAGAGGTTGTCGGGAAAACGAAAACCTCTGTGCATCCTCAGGCCACCACAGAGACACAGAGTTCCACAAAGGATGCACAGAGGAAGACAAGGCTTTCACTCCTTCGGCTTGGGTTTCAAGTTTCATTACTCGCCCTTTTGCTTTGCAGTTCTGCGCAAATATTTGCGCAACAGATCGGCAACCCGACCACTCAACAAGGCGTTACCCCACCGCGTGGCACCTATGCGATCCGCAATGCGCGCATAGTAACTGTCAGCGGAGCGGATATTGAAAACGGCACCATTGTGATCCGCGATGGGAAGATCGAAGCTGTAGGAACCAACATCAGTGTTCCCTCCGGCGCGCAATCGATTGATGGCCGAGGTCTCTCGGTGTATCCGGGAATGATCGACGCAGGAACTTCGCTCGGCCTGGTGGAAGTCGGCCAGGGTGCGCCCGGTACGGTCGACACCAGCGAAGTCGGTGAACTGAATCCGAATGCGAAGGCGATTATTGCCGTTAACCCGCACAGCGCACATCTGGCGATCACTCGCGTGGATGGAGTAACCAGTGCGGTCACCCTGCCAGTTGGCGGTTTAATTTCCGGCCAGGCGGCGATCATTAATTTGGTTGGGACGTCGCCGCTCGAGATGGCCGTTGTTCCCTATGCGGCGTTGGTAATCAATTATCCTCGGGTGGGCAACCGCGGCGGTGATTTCGGCGGCGGCCAGCAGCAACCGAATCTCACCGAAACGCTAGCCGCTTCGGTACGTCAGGTGGAACAAATTCGCAAGATGCTCAAGGACGCTGAAGCCTACGGCCGCGCCCATGATGCCTACGCCAAAGACAAGACATTGCCGCGCCCCAATCAGGACGTGGTGCTGGAAGCGTTGGTTCCTTACGTGCGCGGTGAGCGGCCAGTAATCTTTCGGGCCGACCGCGAAAGTGAAATCCGCGGTTCGATCAGGTTTGCTGAAGAGTTGAAACTAAAGCCAGTGATCCTTGGCGGCGATGATGCATGGAAGATCGCAGCCTACCTGAAAGAGAAGAATGTTCCGGTAATCCTGACTGGCGTGCTCGACCTGCCTAGTCGTGAAGACGATTTTTACGATACCCACTACGAAAACGCCTCCAAGCTGCAGCAAGCCGGCGTGCGTTTCTGCATTTCCAGCGGAGACACTGGGGCAAATGTTCGCAACCTGCCCTTCTATGCGGGAATGGCGGCGGCGTTTGGTCTATCGAAGGCTGACGCCTTAAAAGCTGTGACGCTGTATCCGGCCCAGATTATGAATGTGGGTGATCGACTAGGTTCGATTGAAGTTGGCAAGATGGCTAATCTGGTCGTCACCGACGGCGACTTGCTCGAAACGCGAACCAGCGTGCGCCACCTTTTCATCGACGGTCGCGAAGTGAAACTGAACAGTCGTCATACGGATCTGAACGACGCGTTTAAGAATCGAAAATAGATCAAAAAAATAGTGATGAGTGATGAGTAATGAGTGACGAGTAATGAGTGATGAGTAATGAGTGATGAGCAAAGGCTCTATCAATGAACACAAGCGTTGGACGCGGGAAGCTTCCTTCTTAAATACTCATCACTCATTACTCATCACTCATCACTTTCTTTTCGTCTCCCCCAGGCTGCTACGAACTGCTCGTACGAATAGCCATCTTCGGCTTCCGTTGTTCCATAGGAGGATTTCCCTTGTTCAACCGTAACATCATAATCAGTCTCCGTTGCCTGACCGTCATTCTTGGTCTGCTGTTGCTTTCATCCAACGCCAATTCACAAACAAAGCTTTTACGTTTCCCCGACATCAGCGGCGACAAGGTAGTGTTCACTTATGGTGGCGACTTGTGGACGGCGCCCGCGTCCGGCGGTGCGGCTATTCGTCTCACGTCGCATCCGGGTATGGAAGTGTTTGGCAAGTTTTCGCCGGATGGTAAGTGGATCGCCTTCACCGGACAATATGATGGCGACGAGCAGGTCTATGTGGTTTCCGCCGGCGGCGGCATTCCGCGCCAACTCACTTTCTACCCGGCGAAAGGCCCCCTGGCGCCGCGATGGGGTTGGGACAATCACGTTCATGGCTGGAGCCGCGACGGCAAGCGGATCCTTTTCCGCTCACAGCGGGATTCATGGGCGTTGCCGATTGCTCGTCTTTATTCAGTCTCGGTTGAGGGTGGTCCGGCTGAAGCCCTGCCGATGCCTGAAGCTGGCTCCGGGGACTACTCGGGTGATGGGACCCGAATCGCCTATTCACCACAGTCGCGCGATTTCCGCTCTGAAAAGCGCTACGGCGGTGGCCAGGCAAACAGTCTTTACATCTTCGATCTGAAGAGCTATTCAACCAAAAAAATAACTGAAGGACCCAGACCCTCGCGCGACCCGATGTGGGTTGGCGACACGGTCTACTTCAATTCCGATCGCGATGGGCATTTTAATCTCTACGCTTATGACACTGCGGGCGGCAAGACTACTCAGGTGACTAACAACAAAACCTGGGATGTGCGCTGGCCCAGTTCTGACAACGAAGGCCGAATTGTTTACGAGCTAAATGGGGAGTTGCAGGTGCTGGATGCGCGGAGCCGACGCAGCAACGCAATTTCGGTCTCGGTGCCGGACGAGGGCCTGGCCCAGCGTCCCAGCCGCATCCCGGTGGCGAGCTTCATGGAATCCGTCGGGCTCAGTCCCAAAGGAGAGCGCGCGCTTTTCAACGCGCGTGGCGATATCTTCACAGCTCCAATTGAAAAGGGTCCCACTCGTAATTTGACGCATTCTTCCGGCGCTCACGATAAGTGGCCGTCCTGGTCACCGGATGGTTCGCGGATCGCTTACCTCTCCGATATGAGCGGTGAAGAAGAGTTGTACATCGCACCGCAGGATGGCTTGAAGCCTGCCGAGCAGATCACTAGTGGCGGCAGCGCCATGCGCTACCAACCCGAGTGGGCGCCCGATGGCAAACGCATCGCCTTCAGCGATAAAGACGGCAAGCTATATGTCGTCACGCTTGCAGATCGGAAGATCACAGAAATTGCGGACTCGCGTTACACCCAGATTCGCGATTATGCCTGGTCGCCGCGCGGCAATTTCATCGCGTTCAGTACGGCTGAGAATCCGAATCGCAATTCATCCATTCAAATCTGGAGCGCCGCGGATGGCAAGTTGAGGCGAGTTACTGATGAGATGTTTAACTGCACCAATCCGGCGTGGGACCCGCAGGGAAACTATATCTACTATCTTAGCGACCGCGAGTTTCAACCTCAGATTTCTCAGGTAGAGTTTAACTACGCCACGAATCGCACCGGCTATATTTACGCGATGGCCTTGCGCAAAGACGTTAAGCATCCCTTCCCACCCGAAAGTGACGAGGTAACGATTGCCAAGGAAGAGGCAGCAAAGCCCAAGGGCGGTCCGGGTGAAGAGCCTAAGTCTCCGGCGAAGGACATTAACAAGGAACTGAAGGATCCGGCCCAGACGCCTACGCCGGCAGCTTCACCGTCTCCCGCCGGCACACCGGCAGCAGCAGATGCGAAACCTGATGCGGCGAAACCACCCGCGACCATGACCATCGACTTCGATGGCCTCACCCAACGCGCAGCGCGGGTTCCCGTTGGCGCCGACAATTACGGCGGCCTTTCGGCGAAAACTGGTCACTTGATCTATGCCGCGGGCTCGGCTTTCTACTACGGTCGCCCCGGCGATCGTCCCACCAACCTGAAAATCTTCAGTTTCAAAGATCGGAAAGAGACCACGATTGCCGAGGACATACGTGGTTACGTGATTTCTGAAGACGGCTCGAAGCTCCTGGTCGCCCAGGGACCCGGTTACAGCCTCTACGATGCGACGCCTCAGGGAGATAAAACCCGTAAGCCGGTTTCCACCGCCGGACTCTTTGTGGACCGGGTGCCCGCGGAAGAATGGAACCAGATCTTTAATGAAGTGTGGCGGCGATATCGCGACTGGTTCTATGTTCCCAATATGCACGGTTACGACTGGGCGGCTCTGCGCGAGCAGTACAAGCCGCTGCTTAAATACGTGTCGCACCGGTCGGATCTTAATTACGTAATCGCCGAGATGATCGCTGAGTTGACCATCCAACATGCCTACATAGAGGGCGGTGATTTCACGATTCCGCCGCGACCGCGCAGCGGACTACCCGGCGCGCGCTTTGAAGTTGAGAATGGCCGCTATCGGATAGCCAAGATTTTTCAGGGACAAAACGAGGAAGATATCTATCGCTCGCCGTTAACTGAAATCGGCGTCGATGTGAAAGTTGGCGATTATGTGTTGGCTGTCGACGGCGAAGAAGTGAAAGCGACTGACGACATCTATCGCCTCCTGCGCAACAAGGCCGACAATCCCGTGAGCCTTACGATTAACTCCACGCCTTCGATGACCGGGGCCCGCATCATTTCTTATCGCCCGGTTACCGACGAAGAGAAGCTCGTCTATCTTGATTGGGTCAATAACAATCGCCGTAAAGTGGACCAGGCCACGGGCGGGCGGGTAGGCTATATTCACATTCCCGACATGGGCAACAACGGAATCCGGGAGTTTATTAAGTGGTACTACCCGCAAATTCGCAAAGAGGGTTTGGTGGTTGACGTGCG
Source organism: Pyrinomonadaceae bacterium (assembly GCA_031396065.1). GTDB lineage: Bacteria > Acidobacteriota > Blastocatellia > Pyrinomonadales > Pyrinomonadaceae > PSRF01. The sequence continues at coordinate 10,164 of JANNJZ010000499.1, forward strand.
CGCCAACGGCGGCGGCAACGTTTCGCGAATGCTGATCGAGCGGCTGCGGAGAAAACTGCTGGCCGTGAACTACGGCCGTACTGATGACGAAGCCAACACCTATCCCGACGGTGTTTTTATCGGGCCGATGGTTGCCCTGCTGGATCAAAACTCGTCGTCAGATGGCGACATCTTTCCCTACATGTTTCGCGAAGCCGGTTTGGGACCACTTATCGGCAAACGTTCATGGGGCGGAGTAGTTGGTATCACGGGTCGCGGTCCACTAATCGATGGCGGCACAGTCTTCGTGCCCGGTTCGGGGCTTGCCAGTAAAACTGGTGAGTGGATTATTGAGGGCTACGGCGTCGATCCAGACATTGAAGTGGACAACGATCCGAAGTCGGAAATCGAAGGCAAGGATCCGCAACTCGAACGGGGCATTGCCGAGGTGATGGCGAAACTGAAAACACCGGTGAAGCTGCCGGCGAAACCGGCGGGACCGGTGAAGACGATTAAGTAGAAATTCGTCAGCCGGTTTTGGTCTAGTGTGGTGTCCCTAAAGTTGTGTTAACAAATCTGGCATCCAGAGTCGGCGAGATTCGCAGAGCGCCTGCCTTAGGTCCGAAGGACCGGCAGTCAATAGCCACGTCCGTGAGGGCGTGGAAATCAAAGTCCATAGCCCTGAGGCCCGCAGGGCCGGCACTGGCGCTACTGATATGCATTAGTTCCGCACCTTCGGCGCTCATCCCCTTCGAGATTCTTGGTC
>JANNJZ010000510.1:0-42085 GCA_031396065.1 Pyrinomonadaceae bacterium
GACGACAGCACAGCGCCGGTGCCCGATGTGGCTACATTGCCGGGCGTCCAAGGTGAGTGTGCCGCGTCCGTGACCGCACCGACAGCGACTGATAACTGTGGGGGACAAATCACGGGCACAACGACTGACCCAACCAACTACACAACCCAGGGAACGTTCATCGTTCACTGGACCTACAACGATGGCAACGGCAACACTTCGACGCAAACGCAGACAGTCGTTGTTCACGACACGACCGCGCCTGTGCCTAATGTGGCGAGTTTGCCAGCGGTCACTGGTGAGTGCTCAGCAATTGTTGCCGCACCAACCGCCACTGATAACTGTGCTGGGCAGATCACCGCGACAACTACCGATCCGACCAGCTACTCGAGTCAGGGAACGTTCATCGTTCACTGGACCTACAGCGATGGTAGCGGCAACACCTCCACGCAGACGCAAACTGTCATCGTGGACGACAGCACAGCGCCGGTGCCCGATGTGGCTACATTGCCGGGCGTCCAAGGTGAGTGTGCCGCGTCCGTGACCGCACCCACAGCGACGGACAACTGTGGGGGACAAATCACTGGCACAACGACTGACCCAACCAACTACTCGACCCAGGGGACGTTCACGGTTCACTGGACGTACGATGACGGCCACGGCAATACGTCCACGCAAGCTCAAACCGTCGTTGTTGACGACACCACCGCGCCGGCGCCTAACCTGGCGAGTTTGCCGACAGTCAGCGGTGAGTGCTCGGCTAGTATCACAGCACCGACAGCAAGTGATAACTGTGCCGGCCAGATCACCGGGACAACTACCGATCCGACTAGTTATTCAACCCAGGGAACGTTCGTCGTTCACTGGACATACGATGACGGTCACGGCAATACCTCGACGCAAACGCAAACCGTCGTTGTTAACGATACGACTGGGCCAGTGCCCAATGTGGTGGCTCTGCCGACGGTTACAGCTGAGTGCTCAGCAATTGTCTCAGCCCCGATAGCGACCGACAATTGTGCCAGTCAGGTAACGGGTACGACCACTGACCCGACCAACTACGACAGTCCAGGGACGTTCACGATTCACTGGTCCTACGCTGACGGCCACGGCAATACCTCCACTCAAAACCAAACTGTAATTGTTCACGACACGACTGTGCCAACAATCAGTGCGCCAGCTGACTTGACCGCCCACACCGGCTTGGGTGGGATGTCATGCGGGGTGATGATTGCTGATGCTGCTCTCGGCACTGCCAACGCCAGCGACAACTGCGGCGCGGTCACAATTTCCCGCGCGGGAGTACCGGCCGGGAACATCTTCCCGCTCGGGATGACTGTAATCACCTACACGGCCACCGATGCGTTGGGAAACACGGCATCAGCCACGCAGACCGTCACTGTCGTTGATAACACGCTGCCGGTGATTAGCTGCCCAGCGAACGTTACGGTAACGGCCAACCTGAACAGCACGAGTGCTACCGTCAACTACTCAGCCCCGGTCGCGACTGATAACTGCGGTGTTCCAATTGTGAGCTGCTCGATAGCTTCAGGCTCCGGCTTTCCCATCGGCGCCACCGCGGTGAGTTGCGCTGCGACTGACAGCACAAACAATGCCGGCAGCTGCGCATTTACGGTAACAGTACAGACACCTCAAGATGCCACGCAACAGCTTGTCAATAACGTCAACAGCCTGGTAAGCCAGGGGATCTTGAACCAAGGCAACGGGAATGCTTTGGTTGTGAAACTCCAAGCGGCCATAAGCAGTATGAACAGCGGGAACACAACCGCCGCGGGTAACCAGCTTCAGGCGTTCATCAATCAGACACAATCATTCATCAACGCTGGAAAACTTACGGCCACACAAGGACAATCCTTGATTGACTTAGCGAATGCGCTTAAGGCCGCACTTGGTTCCCCGACTCCTCCGACTTCTGGGAGTCGCGCCTATGTTACCAACTACGGCAGTCACAACGTCTCGGTGATAGACACCACCACCAATATCATTGTGGCGACGGTGCCGGTTTCAATTGGGGATAATCCGTATTTTGTGGCAGTCAACCCGGCTGGGACTCGCGCCTATGTTACTAATTCTGCTAGTACCACGGTGTCAGTGATAGACACCGCTACCAATGCTGTGGTGGCGAATGTGCCTGTGGGGACTGCTCCGAATAGCGTGGCAGTCAACTCGGCGGGGACTCGCGCTTATGTTGTTAACTTTGCTAGTGCCAACGTGTCAGTGATAGACACAGCGAACAATACCGTGGTGGCGACCGTCACAGTGGGGTCTGGTCCGGGGGGATTAGCAATCAATCCGGCCGGGACTCGAGCGTATGTTGGCGGCGTAACTGGCAACACGGTGTCAGTGATAGACACCACTACTAATACTGTGGTGGCGACCGTAACAGTGGGGTCTGGTCCCGGGGGTCTGGCAGTCAACCCGGCTGGAACTCTTGTCTATGTTGCTAATTGGAATAGTAATACCGTGTCGGTGATAGACACGGGGGCCAATACCGTTGTGGCAACTTTGGTAGTTGGGTTTAATCCGCATAGTGTGGCAATCAACTCAGCGGGGACTCGCGCCTATGTTGCTAATTATGGTAGCAACAACGTGTCCGTGATAGACACAGCAACCGGCAACGTTTTGGCGACCGTGCCCGTGGGAAGCGAGCCTTATGATGTGGCAGTCAACCCGGCCGGGACTCGCGTCTATGTCCCTAATATCTCTAGTAACAACGTGTCCGTGATAAACACCGCGACCAATACCGTTGTGGCGACTGTGACAGTGGGGACCAATCCGACTGGTGTGGCAGTCAAGTGATATAGCGTTGCGCCAGGACGTATTGCTTGCGGGCTGTTCACTTTAGTTGCGCAGAGGGCGCGGTTCCTACCAACTACTGACACTACTGAAAAACTTTGGTAATCTTCGACCGCTTCGACCGGACGCTGCTAGCGTAAAAGAATTGGTGGGACTGGGCCACTGATCCTTGGCGGCTCGGCGTTTGCCGCCAACTCCGCTGTAATCAGCTTAAGCAGAATATCTCATTGCCAAAGGGTTGAAGCATATCTCGTCGTTGCCGTGCCTTCACCGCCGGGCTAAGCAAAGAATTTCCCGGCCCTGACACTATCTACTGAACCTCATTGACCAACAGGAGATGAAGAATGCTAAACACCCCTGACAAGCCTCAAAACAGTCATGAACCAGATAACCCGATTGGATTTAGATCCAGTCACGTGCTGTACCTAAGGTTAGTGCTAATCACCCTGGTCCTTATCGTGGCCCTGGTGGGAATCTCTTCTCACAACGGCCGAAGTTCGACAGCTCACGCCACGGACTCCTCTGTTGGCGAAGACGGAACTGCGAAACCGCAGGCTAGTCCGAGTTATTTGGAATACACTGCCTGGCCGCAGGCTTTCCAGATCAAATTCAGCGCGAACTATCTGACTAAGAATGGGAAGACCATATCGTTACCTGGCAACCAACTGTTCTATCAGGCTGCCGAGAATGATGTGAAGTTCAAGTCAGTCTTTCCCAAGTGCCTCAATTTGCCAGGCGTACCGCTCAGCTTCGTTGGCCACCCTTGCGAGTTTTACATGGGCCGCGATCCGAGTACCAATAAGTATGCTGCCTATGTCTACTCAACTAAGCTAAAAGAGTCGTTCCTACTGGCCAGGAATTTCGGCCCGCCGGCGCAGGACTTCGTGGCTCGCTATAACAAGCTTCTGACTCAGCCCCCATTGTCTGCTCCTTTGGCGGGAACGCCCATACCTGTTAGAGGTCCAGCAGACGGTGAGCCGGTCCAATGGTTCCTTACCGCCGGTACGAACAAAACACCCGTGCCCGCAAACTTGCAGGGCTACTACGCCGCGATGGCCAAGCCGGTCGGTTTCGAAGCTAGTCTTTTCAAGCCGCCTTATAGTTTTGCCGGGGCAGCGCCTGGTGTTCATGGTCCAAGTGATACTCGGTTTGTCTATGGGCAACTGGTTTACGAGCCGCTCACGTTTGTGATTAACCCCAGCTTCGGCTCCGAAACGTTTATGCCACCACCGGGCTATGCTCCGATAGAACCCCTATGCTGGCCGGTCGGACAATTGAATTGCGCCACTTGTCATGTATCGGACCCGCCTTACTTGCACATTTTCTATACCCAGAAAGGAAGGACGAAGACGCGCTGCAAGTCGCCGGAACCGCAGACGTAAATCGAAGGAAAAAGTTTTCCCGACGGGAAGTTTTTTCGTGCAGCTCGTGTGTGTTGGTGGATCGCTTCTCTATCCCAACAAGGGCGATCCACTAACCATATAGCAGAACAACGAAAGGCAAAGTCCTTACTTATCACCTAGAGAAGTAGATACCTGCTTACCCGTTTGAATCTGGGAACCCGAAACTCGGAGGGCACGCAGGGTCCGTATCGAAGCGGTCACCCATCACTTTCTTCGCCGTCAGCCTTATCAAAAAGATGCTTGAGATATCTTCCTGGTGAGTTTAGGAAGTCCCGCGTCAGAAGAAAATGGTCGGTCTCATCATAGGCTATCTCCCGAATCCTATCTCCGTCCAGGCTAAAGAGCGTTGCACCTGGGTAGCATAGGAGTATGGGAGAGTGAGTAGCAATCAAGAATTGCGCATGTCCAGGCGCCTCTAGATCGTGGATGATCTTGAGAAAGGAAAGCTGGCGTTGCGGCGATAAAGCGGCTTCGGGTTCATCGAGTATGTAGAGTCCCTGTTCAAACCGGTGCTCGAAAAGAGAAAGAAACGACTCCCCGTGGGATTGTTTGAGGAGTGACTTACCTCCATACGCTCGTAGATTTGAGACCTCATCGATGTATGTAGCAAAGTTGTAGAAGCTTTCGGCCCGCATAAAGAACCCTTCGGTTGCTTTCGGGAACCAGGATAGACGCAACGCTCGCGCTAAGTCAGATCGTTCGGCGAACGTCTCGCGGTAATGGTCGCGATTCCCTCCCTCGGGACTAAATCCGCAGCACTCAGCCAGAGCTTCAAGCAACGTGGACTTTCCGCTCCCATTCTCTCCAACAAAGAAAGTCACCTTGGTGCGAAACGCCAAATCGATTCCGCCCACCAATGCCGGCAGATTGAATGGGTATCGAGTGCGATCGAAATGCTCGGGGATCGTCACAACGCGGCGGAGGAAGGGCGCCCCGGTTGGTAATACTTGCTTGATAGTTCGTCGGGATGGATTCATCGTTACGGCATCAAAACTACATCAAATCTTCGGTCGTGAGCGTTCGATGATGACATCGAAATTCGCGTTTGGCGGAAGCGTCCCGAAGGCCAAACCGGAGACACCAGCCAGTCGCCAGGCGCAGAACGCGTCGGCAACCTCGGCCGGAGCGTGTCGAACCAGAAGCGAGCCTTGCAGGCCCAACGCTAAGAGTTCGGCAAGGCGGCGCGCGCGCGTTTCAAGATGGGTTGAGTCGGTCAGTTCGGGCTCAAGTCTATCAATGAAGCCGTCGAAGGATTTGTTCCCGCCACGCGCCGCGCGAATCTCTTGTAAAACCATCTCCAAAGTGCCGGCGTCCTTTTTTACGGCGCGCAGCATTTCCAGGCACTGCACATTGCCCGAGCCTTCCCAGATCGAATTGAGTGGCGCGTCGCGGTAAAGGCGCGGCAATGGAGACTCTTCGACGTAGCCGTTACCGCCGAGGCATTCGAGCGCCTCGGCCACTACGGCGACCGCGCGTTTCGTAATCCAGTATTTTCCGACGGCCGTGGCGAGGCGAGTAAACCGTCGCTGCCCTTCGTCGTGTGGACTCTCGTCGAAGCCGCGCGCTAGGCGCAACGCCAGTGCCGTTGCCGCCTCCGTCTCCAGGCAAAGGTCGGCCAGCACGTTTCGCATCAACGGTTGATCCAACAACCTCTTCCCGAAAGCGTGCCGGAAGGTGGCGTGATGCAGCGCCTCGGCCAGGGCTCGCCGCATGGTGGCTGCGGAGCCGAACGCACAGTCGAGGCGTGTATGCCGGACCATCTCGATGATCGTCGGCACACCGCGGCCTTCGTCTCCGATCATCCGCGCTCGAGAGTGGTGAAACTCAACCTCGCTCGATGCGTTGGAGCGATTACCCAACTTGTCTTTCAGCCTTTGCAGGTGGAAGCCGTTGCGCGTTCCGTCCGGCAGCACCCGCGGCAGCAGGAAACAGGACAGCCCTTTGTTGGTTTGTGCGAGAGTTAAGAAGACATCGCACATCGGCGCCGAGCAGAACCATTTGTGACCGTTCAGTTCATACTCTTCGCCCGCGCCGCTTTTCCCCACCGGGATGGCGCGCGTCGTGTTGGCTTGCACGTCTGAGCCGCCCTGCCGTTCGGTCAGTGCCATTCCAAACAGGACGCCGCGTTTCTGCGAAGCCGGGATAAAGCGTGGATCGTACTCGTTGGAGAGGATGCGCGGCAGCCACTCTGCGGCCAATTCTGGCTGGAGCCGGAGCGACGGCACGACGGCAAAGGTCATGGTCAGCGGGCAACTCGCGCCCTCGTCCACCTGGTGCCGCAGCATGTTCAGCGCGGCGCGAACCACGTGAGCACCCGCGCGCGAATTTGTCCACGGCAGCGAGTGGTGCTCGTGCGCAACGCCAATTTGCAGCAACTCGTGCCAAGCCGGGTGAAACTCGACTTCGTCCACGCGGTGGCCAAAGCGATCGTGAGTGTGGAGTGTTGGAGGATTACGGTTCGCCAGTTCGCCCAGCCGCAAGGTCTCGGCGCGTCCCATGAGCGCGCCGAATTCGCTGACCCTCGCTTCGCCCCACTCACCGCCTTCCCGCCGGAGGGCTTCCTTGAGCGGCACGTCGTGGGCGAACAAGTTGTAGTCTTCCAGCGGCGGCGGTTGATTGAAGACTTCGTCGGGTTGCCGGTCGACCGATCGGGGCTCGGACATTTGAACCTCCTCATCCGCGATCAGAAGTAGGCCGGAGACGCTAAAGCCTAATAGCAAGAGGCCCAGAATATCACGCCGGGATTGTGCTACTTCGTGTGTCTTCGGAATTCACTATACCGCGGCTAGCTCAAAGGAATGGTCAACTGCTTGAACTCCCTGGGCCCTATCTCTTCGACGGCATCCTCAAGTAGAGCGCCAGCCGACTGAATACGACCGATGTCATTGGTGCAGAGTTCGAGTATCGCGATGCGTCGACCCGCGAGGTTTTGTTGGTAACGAATGTTCTGGTCGGAAGTGATAAATAGATCGAACTCAGCTTCGGCCCTTTGCAGCAAATCACCGTTCTTGATACCGCCCCATCCTCGGGCTTGCACACTCGTGCAGGAGTGATTGCTCAGCAGTTTGGTCATTGGCCAAGGTACGCATTCGTCCAGCAGAATCCTCATGCGGTTGATGGAGCAAGCAAGGCCTGCTCGGAGGATTCCAATACCTGGCAAGCCAAGTCACGGGTTACCGAAGGAAAGCACTCCAGAAATTCTTCCAGGGAGTAGTCGTTTTCCAAGTATTCAAAAAGAGTCCTCACCGGCACCCGTGTGCCCTTAAAAACGGGGGCACCGCCGAGAATGTCTGAATCAATAGTAATGAGGTCACTGGTATTCATCACTGCAGTTTAGTCCAGGTCGGGCTTCAGCGTAAATCTCATTACATCCATCGATAAACTCGCTCAGTTTTTCTATAGGCGATGCTCGACCCCCATCTCCCACACGACTCCCGTGGTCATCGGTGTTTAAAAACTCAAGAATTTCTCAAGGTCATTGCAATAAAACTCTTTCCGAGCAATTGAACGCGAGTTCGGTTGACGTTGAACCTTAGTTTTGGCGGATTTTCTAGGGTTTCAGCAGGAGAAGAACAAACAGGAAAGGGCTTCACCATGTTTCTAATCGACGCTGCTCACGACCTGGGGGCAATTAAGTCAGGTAAGTCTGAACTTATCACCGAGAAAATCACTCAACCCACTCGTCTGCCTCGAGTTTCGAGGGCTCGTCTGCTCAGCATGCTCCAACAAAGCATGGCGGCCGGTAGTTCCACCATTATCAGTGGCCGCGCTGGCGCTGGTAAGACGGCATTAGCTGTCGATTTTGCACATCGGTGCGGCCGGGCAGTGGCCTGGTACAAGGTGGATGCACCGGATGCCGATCCCAGGATCTTCTTTCGTTATCTAATTCGCAGCATCCAGGAGCGTCGGCCTGGCTTTGGATCCGATTCATTGATGGCTCTGGCTGACGCGCCCGACCTGGAGCTCATCTCCTGGCTGACGGAAGGGTTTGTGTACGAATTGTCCGAGGGTAAGGCACCCAGCCCGCTCTTGATAGTGATAGAAGACCTTCATCTGGTTTCTGATTCTGATTGGCTGATGCACTTCATTGGCCGACTTCTACCCCTCCTGCCTTCCGAGGTGCACGTGTTGATAACCAGCCGAAGTTTACCCCCCGCGCCGTTGTGGAGAATGCGCTCCAAGCAATCTTTGGTGGTCATAGACGAGGCCGCGCTGGCATTTACCCGGTCGGAAGCGATCGTTCTTTTTGAAAGTTATGGCTTATCCACCGAACAGGCGAGCATTTGCTTAGACCATACCCATGGACGCGCGGGCACGCTTGATAGTTCCGCGGCATTCCTGCAACGGTCGGAAACAACGGTAGTTCGCCCGACCCAGAGAATGAACGTGCGGTGTGCTTTCTAATACGGCCGTCTAACAACGACGGAGCAAACTAACAGTCTGCTTTACCCCTGATTCTATGACCCCTCAGCCAGCCACAATCGATTGCGTCACCAACCTGGCAGATGGTGGATTGATTCCGTTTGGCCGTGCTAACCTGCCCGGAAATCAAAGCATCCCGCAGAGGCAGAATTCCATGGCCCCACCAGACGTCCCGGACAAATCCGTCCCAGCATCGTCGGTCGCAGCGGACAGCCATGTTCGCGCGGCACGTCCGAGTTTTTTTCTACGCACCAAGTTGCTGGCTCCGCGGCCGGCGCCTGAATTGCTCTCGCGACCACGATTAACGGATCGTCTGCTCGCAAATCTCGGCTATCCAGTAACTCTGGTCACCGCCAACGCCGGTTCGGGAAAAACCACCCTGGTCGCTGATTTCTTACGCACGCACAAACGCCAATTCGTCTGGTACCAACTCGACCATACTGACGCTGACCCGTCCGTCTTTCTTGGTTACCTCGGTTTCGGTATTAAACAGCAGGTGCCAGGCTTCGGCGACGCCATGTTCTCCTACTTGCAGGAAGCGACGGGCGAACTCGCACAGCATCCCGAGCGCGCGGTGGACGTTTTCCTCAACGAAGTGCTGGATCGAGTTGAGCAGCAACTCATTCTGGTGCTGGACGATTACCATCATCTGGGATCTGATACGGCTGTCCACGCCGTACTCGATCGATTGCTGGCTTACCTTCCCGACGTCTTGCACGTGATCATCATCTCGCGTGAGATGCCACCTCTGGCTTTGGGAAGACTACGAACTCATTCGCCGCTTTCCAACATTGACCGTTCCGATCTGCTGTTTACCGACGAAGAAACCCAGGAACTGTTTCGCAAGGTTTTCGATCTCGAGTTAACTCCGGGACAACTGGCTGAGTATCGTGAGCGCACGCATGGCTGGATTACGGCCCTGCAGCTGGTCCGGCAGGTTGCCCACCGGAATATTATCTCTAACCGCGACGGGCAGGCCGGCGCTCCTGATTTGGTTGAGGTCCTGCGCCAATCAGAACGCGACATATTTGATTATTTCGCCGAAGAAGTTTTTTCCGATGAGGAGGAAGACGTCCAAAAACTCCTCTTGAAGGTCTCGCTTTTGGATCGCATCGAACTGGACGCTTGCGCTTCGCTTTACCAGGGGCTGAATTGCGCGCGGGTGCTGCCCAACCTGGTTCGCCGAAACGTTTTCATCTCTGTAGCCAGCGACCGGCGGGGTGAAGAGTATCGCTTGCACCCGCTGTTTCAGAATTTCCTGCGGCGGCGATTGCGCAGTGATATTGGCCGCACCGGCGTCGCCGCGGAGCATCAGCGCTGCGCGACTTACTTCATGGAACGGCAGTCGTGGGAGCAAGCGGTTCGACATCTGCTGGCAGTCGAAGATTTCGAAGGCGCCGCCAAAGTTATCGCGTCGAACGGATCTGAGTGGATCTCTTCGGGTGCGCTGGGCTCCCTGGCCTCTTTAGCGGATTCGCTGCCTCAAGCCGCAATCGAAGCTCACCCGCGCGCACTGGCCCATCGTGCCGAGGTCGCTCGTTTACGCGGGGAGTATGAATCCGCCCACTCTTTGCTCCGGCGCGCCGCCGTACTCCTTCATGAGCGTGACGACAAAGAAGCCGAGGCAGACGCGCTCCACTCCCTGGCAACGCTCGCGAGACGCCAGAACAATTGCGAATTGGCGTTTACCTACCTGGATCGCGCAATCGTGCTCAGCGTCCAGAATTCTGCGGTGCGGACGAAGTGTGGAAACACGCGTGGCCTGTGTCTCTTTGAGCTGGGCGAGTGGACGTCGTCAGAACGTGAATTCAGGGCCGCTTTACAGTCGGCCGAGGAACGCAACGACGAACACTACATCCGGCTGATCACGCACAACCTCGGTTTGCCGGCGATGATGCGTGGTGATTTCGGCGAGGCCCTCCGATGGTTGGGCCGCATGCTCCGTAAAGATGCGCATGGGGTACCCATGCCGCAGGAAGCAGTCGCGCATTTGAATATGGCGCGCTGCCATATCTATCGCGGAGATTTTGCAGCTTCCGAGCAGCACCTCGACAGTGCTCTGGAACGCTGCCAGCTCTTCAATCTCGTGGTGGCCCGGGCCGAAACTTTTGAAACTTATGGAAATCTTTACCGCGAACGTGCGGAGATCGAACGAGCAATTGAATACTACGAACGCGCAGCCCGAGCCTACGACGAAGCTGGAGTAAGCCTGAACCGGACGGAGTGGCTCGAGGAACGTGCGCTACTCAGCCTGCAAATGGGAGACTTCGCGGCAGCCCGAACGCAGACTGACCGCCTGATCAGCGCACGTCCGATAGAAAAAGAGCAGCGAGGCTACTTTACGGCTTTACTCACGCGGGCTCGGATAGTGGCGGCGCAGGGCGAATATGAAGGCGCCCGCCATGACCTGGTAAAGGCGTTGGAATACTTTCATGGCCAGGGGCTTTATTACTATGAAGCTCAGGCAAGTGCGGTGATCGCTCTTTGTGATCTCCATCTCGGCAAAGAACCCGAGATGATTGAGCATTTGAAGCGGGCCGTAGATTTGGCGGTGCGTTACGATTACGAGTATTGGCTAAAGCGGCAGATTGCCAATCATGCGCAACTCTTCTCGAGCGAAGAGGCGTTGGAATTATTACCTCTTGATCTGCGCGAACAAGTTCAGTCCGCTCCATCCTCATCGCCTACTGCAACGCCGGCGCAGGTAGCTGAACATGTATCTGAACTTGTGTTGCACGCCAAGGTGGTAACCGATCTGATGGTTAACATGCTGGGGCCAGTCGAGATTCTCCGTGACCCAACTCGTCCCTTGGCCGCTGACGCCTGGCCCACGCGACGCGCCCGCGACATCCTGTGTTTCATAGTTTCCCGACGCCATCGCCGGGCCTCAAAAGATTCGATTATTGACACGTTTTGGGGCGAAACAGACTTCGAGGCGGTAGAAAAGAATTTTCATCCCACGGTTTCGCACATCCGCAAAGCCCTAAATAGCAACCAGCCGCTCAAACAGAATTTTCTGCTTTATCGTGATGGCGACTACCAGCTCAATTCGGAGTTCTCCTACAGCATCGACACAGAAGAGTTCGACCGCCTGCTGACCGAAGGTGAAAATGCTCGGCGAGCCCGCCAGTTTGAAGAGTCTGTCCAGGCCTATGACCGCGCGTTGACGCTTTATCGGGGTGAGTTTATGCAGGGAAGTTATGAGCCCTGGGTTGAGGAGCAACGCACTTATTACCGCGAACAATATCTACGATTGCTGGAGGCGCTCGCCGGCGTTGCCCAAACGGCTACCGACTGGCCCAGGGCAATGCAGCTGGCGCAACTAATTATTCGCGAGGACCAATTTCGCGAAGACATCCATTGCGTAATTATGAAGGCCCAGGCCGCGATGGGAAACAGGGGCGCTGTCAAAGAGCACTACGAGGGACTGAAGCGCCTGTTGCAGAGCGAGTTAGGAGTGGAACCGAGTTTAGAAACGCGGAAGCTCTACCGCGAATTAATTGGTTAGGTTATTGGAACAGTAGCAAGCGATGGTTTCATGCGAAAATCGCAAGACTAACGCAACACATGCCAGGCGTCGGACCTTTAGAATGCCTCCACGCTTTTAGGGGCACTGAAGGAATTGCTCGGCCAGCTCGGCCAGACGCGAGCGGGAAACAGCCAAGCGGTACTTAAGGCTGGAACCCCCTAAAAGCGTTAGATTTGAAGATTCCGATAAGAAGTCAGTTCGGAAGCGACCCTCGCCATATAGCCAGATATTAGCTACTGCGCCGATAAACCCGACTGAGGTGATAGTTTGCTAAGTACGAGGATTCTTTCTAGTTCCGTGATCAGAAGAATAAGGCAGTCGATTGCCATCAGCCTGGTCGTGCTGGTGTTGGTATCTCCAGTAATGGCCGGGCTCAGTATCAGTTCGGCCAACGGGATCGTGGCGACGGGCGCGGACGGAGTCGTGATTACCAGTGGCAACGGGATCGTTGCGACCGGAGCTGACGGCTTTCTTACCTTTGGGCCAAATGGGATCGTAGCCACCGGCGCTGACGGCATTGTGGCTACTGGCGCTGACGGAATCGTCGCCACCGGAGCGGACGGCATTGCTCCTACGAATTCCAACGGAATTGTGGCCACTGGCGCAGACTCAATGAAGGTGACCCGGGCTGACGGCATTGTAGCTACCGGCGCTGACGGCATTGTAGCCACTGGCGCTGACGGCACCATTTACCGAGCAGATTCGATCGACATTCGGTTGCCCACCGGAATCGTAGCCACCGGAGCAGATGGCATTGTGGCAACAGGCGCTGACGGCATTGTAGCCACCGGCGCTGACGGCATTGTGGCAACTGGGGCTGACGGCATCGTGGCCACCGGCGCGGACAGCATCACGATTACCGATAGCGGCGGTATCGTAGCCACCGGAGCTGATGGCCGCACCTTTGTGATTCCTGCCGGCGCCCTCAAGTTAACGGGCGCAGATTTAGTCGTCACCTCAAACTCTCGAGAGATTTCCATCTCCGGCGCCAGCAAGATTAGTCAAAGCGGCGTGAATGCGTTGACCGCTCTACTATCGAATCGGTCGATGTCCACCGGTCTTCAAAGCGTGGATCCCGAGTTGGCACTGACACTAAATCAGTTAACTGATGACCGTAGTATTAACGCCGTGGTTGTTTACCACCGCCTGCCTTCCGATTCAGATTTCGCTGACTTGCAGAGAATCGGCATTGTTGGTGGAACTCGTTTTCACGTTCTTCCCGCGATAACTCTGACCGGCACCCGCGAACAGATTTTCGCAATCTCCAAGCTGCCGTCGGTTCGCTCGATCTATGGTAATCGGACTCTTACCTTCAACAGTGAACCTGAAGTTCGCGCGGTCACCGGAGTTACTCGGACCTGGAAAGATTCAGAGATCACGAGCAGCAACCGTGGTCTGCCTGTAACCGGCAATAATGTAACTGTAGCGATTCTCGACACCGGCATAGACGGAACGCATGGAGATCTCGCTGGTCGGGTTACCAGGAACGTCAAACTGGCGGACACGCAAAGCGCGAGCGTCGGGTTTAATTATCCAATCAACTCAGAAAATCTTCAGAATACCGATAACCTTTATGGACATGGAACTTTCGTGGCCGGTGTCATTTCCGGCAACGGTAGCCTGTCGGGCGGGAAGTTCAGCGGCGTCGCCCCCGGGGCCAAACTGGTTGGGCTAAGTGCCGGTGATTTATCTCTTCTCTACGTTCTCGAAGGCTTCGATTATTTGCTCGCCAACGGCAAGGATCTGGGCGTTCGCGTAGTTAATTGTAGTTTTTCAGCTAACACGGTTTTTGACGTTAATGATCCGGTGAACGTCGGGACGAAGATGCTAACGGATGCCGGCATCAACGTGGTGTTTTCCGCGGGCAACACCGGTCCGAGCCAACACACCTTGAATCCCTATGCAGCGGCGCCCTGGGTTATCAGTGTCGGCGCCACTGACACCGGAGGAAAGCTGGCTGGGTTTTCTTCAAGAGGTAGTTTTGCAAGCCCGATATTCCGTCCCACTCTGGTAGCTCCGGGTGTGGATGTCGTTAGCCTTCGAGGAACGGGCGTGGCAACGGTGACGGGTGCGACTGGACTTGCCGGGGCTGATACCAAGCGTCTTAGCTCGAGCGAACTACCCTATTACACTACGGCGAATGGAACCAGCTTCTCAGCTCCGCAGGTAGCCGGTGCCATCGCCTTGATGCTGGAAGCTAATCCAACGCTGACTCCCGCTCAGGTCAAGGAGATTCTCCAACGGACCGCGACGCCTTTGACGCCTTATTACGCTTACGAGGCCGGAGCCGGAATGCTTAATGTCCATGGTGCGGTGCTGGAAGCGGAATTCCCCTCGCGGCGGATAGGTCTATGGCGAAGCATCGTTGATCGTAACCAGGTAGAGTTTTCCAATGACGCACCAATCGAATTCTCCGGAACGGTTCAGCCCGGAAGTTCGGCTGAAACTACCGTGCCTATCCCGGCGGGTGCTTTGGCGGCGTCGGTACGAATTTCGTGGGGACCGTTATGGAGCACAAATGATCTGGGACTTTCCGTCTACGATCAATCAGGTGTTCTCCGTGGTCAGTCAAACACGATTAATTTGCCCGGGTTGAGCGGGAAACGCGAGAGCGTCTCGCTGGCGGCACCGGCCGGCGGAGTGCGAATCAGTGTGCGGAATACATTGGGCGCTCTGGCGACACCGCAGCAGTTTTATGGAGTAGTCGAAATCGCCCGAGTGCAGTATGCGCGCATGAACGATGTCGATGGGTTGAACCCTTCACTACGTGAGGACATCTATCAGAGCTTGCGCACATTTACGATGTGGCCTATCGGTTCACGGTTTAGAGCCGACTACGGCGTTTCGCGTGTTGATTTGGCTACAGCCATGGTAATGAGTGCACGCGTGCCTCAGTACCTTCCAGGTCAATCAACCTATCGGGACGTGCGTGATGCCTCGACGATGCTGTTTGTGGAAAGCGTGCAGGCGTCGCCGACTGGCGCTTTGTTCATTGACGTAAGCAGGGGAGGCTCATTCAAGCCCAACGAGGCGGTGACACGCCTAACTGCGGCGGTCGCGCTGGTGAGGGCGGCGGGTCTTCGCTCCGAGGCAGAGGCCAAAGCTGGGACTCCGTTAGCGTTTCTCGATGCTTCCGGAATTCCGAGTGAGCTTAGAGGTTATATATCTGTTGCCGTTTCCAATGGGCTGCTCCAGGGCGATACCGTGTTTCGACCCAACGGCGCTTTTACTCGCGCAGATCTTGCGCACGCGATTGCTGTGATTCAGAAGCGGGCGACGGAGTGAGTGAGGACATCAGCCCCATAGGACATATATTCTTCAGGTAATCAGTTCGCGCAGTGCTTGTTCTTCGTCCCCAGTGAGGAAAGAAAACACGACCCCGAAGCCAATGCCGTCCTGGTAGGACACTACCTCACCGCGCAGTTGCAGCCATTCCTCGGTTGGCAGCTTGATCTCTACCACCACAATATCTCCGGGGTCCACCCTGCCGCCGGTATTGACGAAGCACCCCCCGAGACTCACGTCTTCAATGCGTGCTTCCTGGCTGCCAGAACCGCCATCCCACCGTGCGGAGAGATTGATTGAAAGGCGTTCATCTGTTCGTCTGTTATCAGGCGTGTTATCAGGCGTGTTATCAGGCATAGCTTCTCATCAGGCTTTACTGAGTCGAAATCTCATTAGGTTAATTACCGAGTGCTCTCGTCGCTTCCTAGAAACAAAACCATCGCATAAACTCTATGACCGCTTCCGGAGATAGCGCAAGTTTTTTCGCGGGTTCCGATTTCTGCTTTTCAGTTTTTTCGCGCGTCTTTGGAAGTGCTCTGCCCTGAAATAGTGTCCGGGGCTGCCAGCAAAAATGTGTAAGATCTGCCAAACTAACATAGAGCCAAAAGTCGTAGGAAAAGCGACCCTTGGCGGTGACAGCGAGTTTGATTTCGTTGTTTGCCAGCATTGCGGAACGGGTTACCTATCGCCCGCGCCTTCTTCTGAACAACTGCAAGAGCTCTACGGCCCTCACAACTTCGGCAGCGACTGGTATAAGCAAAGGGGCCGGGGCAAGGCCTTCGCCAAACTAGTGCTGAGTAAGAAAGCTCCCGGAAAGATTCTCGATGTTGGTTGCGGATTGGGTTTTTTCCTCGAGGCAATTCAAAAGCATTCAACCTGGAGCGTCTACGGAGTTGAAATCTCCACCAAGGCTGCTGCCTTCGCCCGAGATAAGCTGGGTTTGGATGTACATCAGGGTGAATTGGCTGACGTGCGTTATCCGGATGGCTTCTTTGATTACGTCCAACTTCATAACGTCCTGGAGCATGTCAGGGACCCGATGATGTTGCTGCGGGAGTGCCGGCGTATTCTCAAGACCGATGGAATTCTCGACATCCGGGTACCGAACGGACGGGTCGACAGTTTGGATTTGCTTAAATTTTATCGACACAAGGGGACGCCGCCCTTTAGCAAATCGGGACACTTATTCTTTTTCCCTAAGAAAACATTGCTGTGGATGGTTGATGAAGCCGGGCTGAAGGTGGAGCGCAGCAGAACCTATGGGATTCGTCGCGGACTGGCACGGATGGGCTTATGGCCGCGACTAAAGGACTGGAAGAGGCATTATGCTCAAAGACCAGGCAATCACAGTAACAACGGTGACAATGGCATAGTGCTGCCGCCGGACAAACGTCGTCCCAGCGCTTACTACACTTATCGAATGATTCGGATGGATCTCAGGATGTTACCGGGAATGAGGGAGTTTGGACTCGACTACGAGCTGTTCCTGACACCCAACGATGGGCGACCCACAATTGCCCCGCGGATGGAAAAAAATCTATCCCGAGCGACTCAACGCTATGGCGGCATCCTTGAACTCGAGCTCCAAAAGTTTCAGCTCTCTCTCCGTGGACGCTTCTCCTATGCCAATGAGCAACAGATCCTAAGTGAATATATTGCCGAACTGTTACCGAAGGATCACCCCAAAACAGTTGTAGATATTGGCGCCGGGAATGGCGTGCGTTGGTCGAATAGTTACGCCCTGCTTCGGGAAGGATGGCGAGTTTTGGGGATCGAGGCAGATGAACAAAAGTTTTCTCTGCTGAACCGCGTCTACCGCAATTTCCCCAAAGCCCAAGCGGTCCATTGTAAAGCCGAGCCGCAAACTATCGTCTCGTTATTGCGATCTCGCGAGATCGACGGGAACTTTTCGGTCCTGAGTTTGGATATAGACGGCAACGACTACTGGGTTTTGGATGCCATCTTATCCAGCTTCCGGCCGAGCCTGATCGTGACTGAGATTAATGAGAAGATCCCGCCGCCAATTCGCTACGTAGTCAAATACGATCCTAACTTTAGCCTGCGTCACCATTTCTACGGTTATTCCATCGCTAGCCTGGCCGATCTTTGCGCCCGCCACCGCTATGGCATTTTGGAACTCGAGTACAACAATGCATTCCTGGCGCCCGTCGAATTAGGGAGTGGCCGGTTCCTGGACGCAGAGCGCGCCTACGACATTGGTTACCGTAACCGTCCGGACCGTAAGCAGCTTTTTAATCTCAACTTTGATATGGAAGAATTGCTTTCAATGACGCCCGAAGAAGGCATGACGTTTCTGCGGAAGTTCTATTCCAGGGAAGTCGGAAACTACTACCTGGGACTGCAGCCTGACCCAATGTCAGAACCCCCTGCGTTAGCGGGGGGACAGCGTTAGCGCAAACTAACGAGACTGTGGTGAAAACCCGGATATGGATCCGTTTAGAAAGCGCACTTGTGCGCCCCTTCGGCAAATACACATTGACGCGTAACTCGTTCCAGCCCGGGGTGCACAAGTGCACTCTCTACAACGGATCCAGAGCAAGTTTTCACCCAGTCTCTAACGCGGCTGGTTCGGACAAGCTGTGAGGTGGCCGAAATAAATCCTGGTGTCGTATTCGAAGTCCACTATGCCGTCACTTTGACGAGCGTTGAATATCCCTTCGAGGTCGGACATCATGATGTCGAAATTTGGCTCCCCCGGCTGGGGTGTATACGAAGCCGAGCGCGTGCGGCCTGTTAGTGAGTCGAGGTCAAAATGCTGGACGTTGTTGACGGTCCTTAGTTCGAAAGTCTCCGGCGCGTAGAACCCCTCAATGTCGGAGGCAACATTCTCGTGACGTACCTTTTCGTAATCGGTGCCATAACGAAGCAGAAGATTCTCATAGTCGATCAGAAACGGACTCGAATCGACCCGCCGTTCATTCCAAATCAAGACCACCCAACCCGCCGGCTTTAGGATTCGAAGAAATTCACGTTTCGCCTTTTCCTGGTCAAACCAGTGGAACGCCTGGCCGGCGGTAATAAAGTCCGCGCTTGCTGGTTCCAGGGTGGTTGCTTCGGCCGTTGCGTCGACACTCATAAATCCGGGAAATTCGCTAAGGTCCCGTTCGGCGAATAGGCGCATGGGAGCGTTTGGCTCAACCGCAAACACCCTATTCCCGTTTCTCAAGAACACTTCCGACAATATCCCTGTACCCGAACCGACGTCGGCAATTGCGGAGCTTTCAGTCAGGCCACATTCCGACTTCAGGATTGCTGCTAACTCAGCCGGATACCCAGGTCGATATTTAGCGTAGTTTTCAGCTCGATTTGAAAATCGAGTCACAGGCTCATTCATGAGTTCACCATTAGGATGAAGTTTGTCGAAGGCAGCCGCAGACTCAGTCCGTCTTTGCCCTGAGACTTAGGAGAAAGGCCACAAAGAAAATGAGCAGCCCTCCGTAGAGCAGAAGTAGGTGCGCCACAACTATGAAACGGCTGAGCAGCAACCACCCCTCGCTGTAAAACCCGGTCGTGTACATCACTTGTTGAAAGAGCGAAAGTAACAGGCTCAAAGCCACGCCGAGGATCGCAATCACTGTAGCAATCTTGAGAAACATTTCTATGCTGCTCCTTTGTTTCCAGGTCAAATGCCGAGCTAGGTTGGGCGGTTCTACTTCAAACGGAGGGATCTAGTCAACGGGCCCTCACCGAATAGGCCCTATGGGACTTATTGGACCTATTCGTTCGTCAACGGGAATTTCTGCTTACTGAGGCGGCACAACCGACCCGCTGAAACCCTTGGGCTGAGGCGGTGAGTATTTTGCCAGCACCCGAAACGCGAGCAATAGTGCCAGCACAAAACCAAAGGTGACGGGTAAACGCGTGTCCGATTTGACGAGCATCCAGAAGTGAAGCACGCCGGCAATGGCTGCCAGGTAAACTAATTTATGCAGCAAGCTCCAACGTTTCCCTCCAAGCCGCTTGATCATCTGGTTGGTTGAAGTTATAGCGAGCGGCGCCATCAGGAAAAAGGCCAGCATTCCCAGGGCGATGAATGGCCGCGCCACAACATCGCCCGGTACGCTCTTGAGATTGAAGAAGCGATCGAACAGGATGTAGGTCATCAGGTGAAGGAATCCGTAGAAGAACGCGAAAAGGCCAAGCATCCGCCGGAATTTTACGAGCCAGTTGAGGCGCGTGATCGTTCGCAACGGGGTGACGGTGAGAGTGAGCATGAGAAAGACCAAGGTGAGCATGCCGGTTGTTCGGGTGACAAACTCCAGCGGGTTGGCCCCGACGCGCTTGTGGTAAACGTCCCAGAGCATTAACGCGAGGGGCACGAGGGCGTTGATGAAAAGGAGGGACTTTGGAAATTGAGTATCTTTCATTCTGAATGTCCGTTCTTCAGTTTCAGCAAACCCGATTTTCCATATGTCATTTGACACTTCTCATTTGCCATTGAAAACATCCGCTTTCTTAGTATTTGGAAACATCGCTCACTTCTTCGAGATGAAAATTGGTCAGGGCCGCTCTCCGGCAATGACAAATGAGAAATGTCAAATGATATATGGAAAATCTTCCTTTCATACTAGCCAAGTTCTGAATCGCTCTCTCCATTTGGAGATTGCTCTTACCTAGAAATTTCGTCGCAGGTCCATTCCCGTGTACAGGCTGGCCACCTGCTCGGCATAGCCGTTGAACGGCAATGTCGGCCGCGCGCTAAAGCTGGATTCTCCGATGCGATGTTCTTCACGCTGACTCCAGCGCCGGTGCGCCACATTAGGATTTACGTTCGAATAGAAACCGTATTCATCTGGCGCCTGAATATTCCAAGTCGTCGACGGCTCTTCCGCTACAAGGGTTATTTTCACAATCGACTTGATACTCTTGAATCCATACTTCCAGGGCACTACCAACCTGATAGGAGCCCCGTCCTGCGGGGGCAGAGTCTCGCCGTAAAGGCCTGTAGCGAGGATGGCGAGGGGATGCATCGCCTCATCAATGCGAAGGCCCTCAACGTAAGGCCAGTCAAGGACTCCAGTCGATTGGTTTGGCATTTGCGACGGATCAAAGAGCGTTTGAAAAGCAACATACTTCGCCTGGGCAGTAGGCTCCACCTTTGCCAAGAGCTGGCTTAAAGGAAATCCAACCCACGGGATCACCATCGACCAGCGTTCGACGCAGCGCAAACGATAGATGCGTTCCTCCTGCGGAAACCTCAAAATCTCCTCAAGACCAAACGTGGTTGGTTTATTGACCAGTCCCTCGACTGAAACATTCCAGGGGCTTGTCTTAAAGCGCTTCGACGCAGAGGCAACACCCTGTTTGTCCGTCGAGAACTCATAGAAATTGTTGTAGTTGGTTATGTTCTCGAATGGGGTCAGCTTCTCGTTGGTGGTAAAGCCCTGACGCGCCCCCTCGTCGGTCGGAGATTGTGCAACGCCGGCGAGCTTTTCACCTTTCGGTGTTTCGGTAGTTGCCTGATTGAGCTTTCGATAAAGCAGACCGGTTGCCGCCGTTGTTCCCAACAGCGCCGCCCCACGCATAAACAGACGCCGGTTTAGGTAGACTTTTTTATCCGTGATTTCGCTGGACTTAATGTGGTTGGGTATCTTCATAGGCTCTTTTATTATTCAGTCAGCGAATGTACGGCTGCCGAGCCTCTTTGGTTTTTCTCTAGTGGCGTACCCCCACAGAGAAGGCGTCGCATTTACCACCCGTTACCAGGACTTTGTGAAAACGCGTTCGCGGCTTTGCCGCCTTCCGTGCGGTGAGGCTCCGCCTCACCGACACCTCTATTTATTTTGAGGCTATGCCTCCGCGCGACATCAGAGGCGCAGCCTCGAAGAATGAAACCGCTATCGGAAAGGCCGAGCCTTTCCGCACGGAAGGCGGCAGAGCCGCAAAGCCTATCACCGCAGCACGGCTAACTCTCTGCTTTACTCCCGACCCAAAAACTTGACTCATTCACATCAAGCTTTACCCGACAAGCATTCTAGTCTCAAGGATTTCTTTCTTGAGTCTTGCAGCTTCGAGAGTCTAGTATCCCACGGTCTTTTTCCTTCTTGAAACGCCGGAGGTCTCCCAGGATGGGTGATGGAGTGCAACCACAGTCAAGCGACCCGGTTCCAATGCCGTCAGACGCGCACGAACCGGAGCTCCGCGGCAAGTTAGTCCGCTGGGCAATCATCCTCGGCGTCGGTTTCGCGATTGCTCTGGCTCCAGTTCCCGTCGGGATCACGGTAGCGTCCTGGCGATTACTCGCCATTTTCGCCGCTACGATAGTAGGAAGCATCCTGCGTCCGATCCCCGGCGGGGCAATGGTGCTCCTCGGTATCTGTGCCCTGGCCCTATCCGGGGCACTTCCTATTCGCGATGCGCTTGGCGGGTATGCCGACCCGATAGTTTGGCTGGTGCTGGCTGCCTTTTTTATCTCTCGCGCGATGATCAAGACAGGCCTGGGCCGCCGGATAGCTTTCCATTTTATTCGCGCCATCGGTCATCACTCGCTCGGCCTGGGGTACGCCCTGGTCTCAACTGACTTCCTTCTCGCCAGCATTATCCCTTCCACCGGAGCGCGATCAGGCGGCGTAGTCTTTCCAATTGCTAAGAGTCTTTCGGAGGCTTATGAGTCAAGGCCGGGCCCTACAGCAGGTCGTCTCGGCGCGTTCCTGATGGTGCTGTGTTATCAGTGTGACGTCATTATCTGCGCCACCTTCCTCACCGGCCAGGCTTCGAACATTTTGATTGCGAAGTTTGCGCAACAGGTAACCGGCATCGAGTTGACCTACACGAGTTGGTTATTGGGATCAATTGTACCGGCAGCAGTTTCGCTCCTGGTCGTGCCACAACTGCTTTATCGCGTCTTTCCACCGGAGATTAAACGTACCCCCGCCGCAGCGGAGTTTGCTCGTAAGGAACTGCAGCGAATGGGGCGGATGAAGTGGGAAGAGAAACTTCTGCTGGCAGTCTTCCTGGTGGTTGCCACCACGTGGATGATTCGCGGGCTTGCCGGAGCGATTCCGTCGGTAGCATCCGCGATTCCCTCCGAACGATTTATCGCGGTGCTGACGTTTATCTCCAAGCTGGATTACTCGATACCTCCGTTGATTGGAGTTTGCGCCTTGCTGCTCACCGGCGTCCTGACCTGGAACGACGTGCTTAGTGAGCGGCCGGCGTGGGACGTTTTTATCTGGTATGGCGGGTTGGTGCGGATGGCGGAAGCGTTGGGTGAAACCGGTATCACCAAGCGTTTCGCCGAAACGGCCGCCGGCTTCACTACCGGCTGGACCTGGTGGCTGGCACTCGGCGCGTTGTTATTAATCTATTTCTACGCCCATTACGGTTTTGCCAGTATCACCGCGCATGCGACCGCGATGTACACTCCGTTCCTGGTCGTCATTCTGGCCGCCGGTGCGCCTCCATATCTGGCCGTACTATCGCTCGCTTACTTTTCCAATCTTGACGCTTCACTGACGCACTACGGGACAACTCCGGCGCCTATCTATTTTGGTGCGGGTTATGTGAAGCAGCGAACGTGGTGGCTGTTAGGACTGCTGGTCTCAGTGCCGAACATACTGATCTGGACTATCTTCGGCTTCGGCTGGTGGAAGATTCTGCGGTGGTGGTAGGGTTCCCTATAAACTCTGTTCACGACGCACAAAAAAGCGGGGAAATGGATGAACCTTCGGGATTCTATTCGAGGTTCATATTTCTTAACAGACTCACGAAGCGCGGGTCCGAACGAATCCCGTCGAAAATGGGGTCGATCTTTATGCTGACCAGCCAGGTGTCACGGTCTTCATAAGCCTTCTCCAGCCATGTCAGTGCCTGGGCACTATCCCCAAGCGATGCATACTTGGCTGCGGTGAAATAAGCGGGGGAGTAGGCCCGCTGAGACTGCTCTTGATCCAGGGCGATGCGCTCCTGCCAATAGCCCTTTACCCCGTTCTTCTCAAAAGCAGCTTTCACTCTGGCGCCGACTGCCGGATTTACCTTCTCCATGTCTGCAATGGCCTCGTTATACGCGCCCCTCTGCTCGTAAACCTCTTGCAAACGATCGTGTGCCCGCGGGAAGGTCGGTTCAAGATCGAGTGTTTTTCGATACTGCTCCAGGGCCTTGTCATACTGGCGCGCCAAAAAGTAGGTTCTACCGAGGTTGGTGTTAATGATTAGTGAAAGAGGATCTAGCTCCACTGCTCTTTTCATTTCGGCGATGGCTTCATCCACTCGCCCTCTGGTGATCAAGAAGGTGAAGGCGTAGAAATAGTGAGCATTCGCATAGTTTGGATTGAGTGAAATAGCTCGTTTGTATTCCTGCTCCGCACCGGGCCAATCCCAATCGTATACCGTCCTGATAAAACCCAGGGAAGTGTGGGCTTCAGCCAGCGATTCGTCGATCTCGAGTGCTTTGGTAACAGCTGCCTTGGCTTTTGGAAATGCTTCCTTTGGCGGCAGGATGCCGTTGGTGCTAAGCACGTTATAAGAGTCGGCTAAGCCACCATAAGCTAAGGCATAGTTGGGATCAGCGTTAACAGCCTGTTGGAAATACTCGATACTTTTGTTGAGACCGTCGGGCGTTCTCTTGTTCCAGTAGTAACGACCCTGCAGGTAAAGCTGATAGGCCTGCGTATTCTCCGTATATCGTTTTGTCAGCTGCTTTTCTTCGTCGCCAGTTAGCTTCAAACGCAGGTTCTTGGAAACCTCCCGCGAAATCTCCTGCTGCATTTCGAGCAGATCGGAGACTTTTCGCTTGTATTGCTGACCCCATAACTGTGAACCATTAGTAGTATCGACAAGTTCCACCTGAATAGTCAGTACATCTCCTTGCTGTCGCACGCTACCCGTCATCAGTGCGTGGACACCAAGTTGAGTTCCGACCGTTTGTGGATCTATCTCCTTGCCCTTGTAACGGAAGACGGTGCTGCGGGCAACGATCCGAAGGTCTGGTATATGGGTGAGGCTGTTGATCAGAGTCTCAGTAATTCCATCTGACAAATACTCCACATTTGGATCGGCACTAACGTTAACAAAGGGCATGACGGCGATCGAACTTATAGTGTTGCGGCGGGAAGCGAAGTAGAAATAGGCCACCGCCGCCATGACGACTATTGCTAACAGACCGAGCAGCAACATTCGCTTATTCTTTTTAATCTCGCCGACTATATATTCAGCGCTCGTCGCCGCTGCTCTTAACTCCCCAGTGCCGGGATCGGTCCGATTCAGATTCCCCACGCTCGTCTGATTGCTTGTCGTTAAAGAGCCCGGGCGCTCCCTTATGCCAGAAGAGACGTTGCGCCTTAGCTCGGCATCAACGTCAAGCCGCTGCTTGAACTGCTTTAAGTCGAGGAATAGGTCTCTGCTTGTTTGATATCTCTCTTCGCGGTCCTTAACCAACGCCTTCTCGATGATCCGTTCGAGCTCAGCAGGAACGTCCGGGTTGAACCGTTCCAGCGGCGGTAACGGCTTTTGTAGTATGTGCGAAATCACATCACTGGCCGTTTCACCTTTGAATGGCGGCCGCTCGGCGACCATCTCATAAAGCACAATCCCCAGACTCCAAATGTCACTACGGCCGTCCACGGCAAGTCCGCGGGCCTGCTCCGGTGACATGTAAGACACGGTACCCATAACTATTCCCGGTTCAGTCTCGATGAAGGTAGAAGCATCTGAATCAGGGTTCCGGTGGATTACGGGTTGTTCGAGGAGCTTGGCGAGCCCAAAGTCGAGAACTTTTACGTAGCCATCGCGCCGGAGCATGATGTTGTCCGGCTTGATGTCTCGATGGACAATATGGGACTTATGGGCTTCGGAGAGTGCCGAGGCCACCTGGATGGCAACGTCAACCGTTTCGGCTATGGTTAGGCGAGTGTTATTTAGGTGCTGACTGAGCGGAACTCCATCAATGTACTCAGTGGCGATAAAGCTGGTTGAATCAACACTTCCTATTTCATGGATGGTAAGAATGTTGGGGTGATTGAGTGCAGATGCGGCTTTTGCTTCTTGTATAAAACGTTGCATTCGCAGCTGGTCGTTGGCAACGTCAGCAGCTAAGACTTTCAAAGCAACGGTCCGTTCTAGTTTCGTGTCTTTCGCGAGGTAAACCACACCCATGCCGCCCGCCCCGATCCTGGAGACGATCTCATAGCGGTCGAGGCGCGTACCTGGGGGAAGGGCTGCACTCATCTGGAGAATTTGAACGGGCGCAGGACTGGATTCGTTTGGCGACGGACGCGCATTCTAGCTGATAACCGCTTTTGACCGCCAGATTAATTCAGAAGTCCAGGGAATAACCGGCTGCTTGAGCCGGAGCGATATGTGCTCATCGGGGACCTAATGCAATTCTCATTAATCAGTCTAGCTCTATGAACCTTTGACCGCGAATCAGGTCCTGGAATTGTGGTAGTGTCCTAAGTTCAACTCTTTGCGTGATCTTTGCGGTTCTTGGCGCTCTTTGCGGTTATTTGGTTTTAAATGCTTCTACCGCAAAGTACGCCAAGAACCGCAAAGCTCCGCAAAGAGAATTCTCCAAATTAGGGCACTACCGGAATTGTTTATGGCGGGTTACTCCGAAACACCACTCGCAAAGAAACTCGGGATTAAGGAAGGCTTCCGCCTGGGGTTTGTGAACGCACCGAAGGGCTTTAAGAAGGAACTCGGGCCCCTCCCAGCCGGCGTGAAGATTTCCGTTGGACACTTACCTAAACCTCTTGACCTCATCATCTTATTCACAGACTCCACCCGCACACTGAAGATAGAGTTTCCCATACTCGCTGAAAAGCTTACTGCTAATGGCATGCTCTGGATTGCATGGCCAAAAAAGAGTTCGGGCGTCTTAACCGACATGGCTTTCGACATCGTTCAACAGACAGGGCTACAAGCCGGTCTGGTTGACGTGAAAATTTGCGCAGTTAACGAGATATGGTCAGGGCTAAAATTTGTTTACCGCATAAAAGACCGCAAGTCGCGCGACCAGTCTTAGCCCGCTCTAACCACGCTGCCCCATGCGCCGGTTACATCTCCACTTCGAGCGAATGGGTTGTACTAAACATTGCATCGTAGTTGGATGTTGAACTATGAGAGCGTCTGTGTCTCGCCGGCGCTACAACAACGCGACAACGGGCAACAACGGAGTGCTTAAGCTCTGCGCCAGGACACTCATCATGCGAACAAAAGAATCTTTTTTTCAATAGCCGATCAAAACCGATCTGTTTTTGAATTCTGATTTTCTAGAGAGACTACTAATGGTAGGACCAGCGTCAGGTGAATGGTATGTGTTGCGCGCAACAGACGGCGAACGCTTTGTGGCTCTCTACAAAGATGTGATTTTTGGGGCGATTTGTTGGCTGCAAGAACAGAAAGACGGATGCAAAGCGCCCGATTTAGTGATTGAGATACTCCTTCATGCGATCATCTATCCTCTCGCAATAGAGTTGTTTGCGTTTCAAAATGGTCGATGTTAGAAGTGATTCAGACTGAATTTTGATCTCGAAAAACATGGACCATGTGGAAACCAAAAAGGGACTTGCAAAAACTTTTTCGATCACTATAATGCGACTCCCTCGCTGGAAGCGAAGACGATTGCCGGAAGCGAAGCGTTGAAGTCGGATCTGATTTTTTTGATTGTGTTTGCGGATTGCCCGCTCTTATAAATTCTTGTTGGCCCCGCTAATCTGCAGCACGATTACCCCGATCAGGTTCCTGAGTGTGAGCCCCCCTTCATCAAAGTGAAGAAGCTCAGGCAATCCCAGGCGATAGCCCTGATGCCATAGGGCAACTGCGCCAAAATCAACTCAACGCCAATCTTTGGCCGGGACGATAACTCTTAATCCCGGACTGCGGATAAGTGTTTCTTCCAGCATGAGAAATCCAGTCTAGAAATTTGAATGGAGAGTTGAAATGAAGGAAGAATTAGTCGCCTCTCAGAAGAACTGTCCGATCTGTTCGCAAGAGTTGCCCTTGTCTGAATTTGGCGTTTGCCGGGCTCGCAAGGATGGCAGAAATCTTTACTGCAAGAGTTGTATTCGTAAGAAAGTTACCGACAGTCGTCGGGCCTTGAAAGAGTATAGGTCCACGCGAAAGCGCTATGTCGGTCATCCGTCGGATCAAATGGGCGGGCTTCTGTCAGACAGTGAATCCACGACCGCCGCAAATTACCCAAGAATGCTTAGCAAGATGTCGCCGGTAGAGCGCGTAAGAGAAGCAATAAGGAAAGGCGCTCGTACTCAAGTCGAGATCGCACAGGAAACCAGGATGGGAAAAGATGAAATCGGGGAGGCCCTGGCTAACCTGCTTTTGTGGACGCGGGAAATCAAGACGCAAATCGTTGATAACGCGCGCGTATATTTCATCAACGAATCGTCAGAGTCGGTGATGTTCTACGAAGAGACTCCTAACATTCCAGCGCGCAAAAGAGATGTCCCGAGTTCCTTCAGTCAGATTGAGGGCCTCATGCCGGGCAGGAAGCCAACTGGAGAGGAACCGGAAAAGATCGGCGGCTGGGTGGCAGCCTAACCGCCTTGAGCTCCCAGCGGAGGCTTGCTCCGCTGGGGGTCGTCCGGTTTGGTGTTGGATGGGTTTCAGAAGCCGGCAAGAACTTCTTGCGCGTGCTCTTCAGGTTTGACCTTTTCAAAGATCTTTTTGATTTTGCCCTTTTCGTCGATCAGGAAAGTCATCCGCTTGATTCCCATGTAGGTGCGGCCCATAAACTTTTTCTCGCCATAAACTCCGTAAGCGTTTGAGATTGAATGATCGGCATCGACTAATAGGGTGAATGGTAGTTTGTACTTGGCGGTAAACTTCTGGTGAGAAGCCTCACTGTCTGCGGATACGCCGATTACTTCGATGCCCTGTTTCTTGAAGTCAGCGAACGCATCGCGAAATGAGCAGGCTTCTTTGGTGCATCCAGGCGTATCATCTTTGGGATAGAAATAAAGAACTACCTTTTGGCCGCGAAGGTCCTTCAGCCTTACGGATTCACCATTAGTGTTTTTCGCGGAAAACTCCGGCGCCTTTGTACCTTCTTTGAGCATTTGTACAACTCCAATCTTGTTGAGCAAATTTTGCGTAGTGAAATGCCACTCATTCTAAGCTGTCAGAATTAGCACGAGCAAGAACCACAAACTGGATGCGCCTCACTCGAAATGGCGTTGATAAGGCAAACAGATGAAAACAAAGAAAAAGGGCAGCTATTGGATGGTTAAGCAGGAACCGGAAACTTACTCATGGAGTGATTTCGTCGATGATGGGGTCACCGATTGGACGGGTGTCAGAAATTATCAGGCGCGAAACAACCTGCGCGAAATGACCACCGGCGACCGCGTTTTGTTTTACCACTCCGGAAAAGACAAAGCTGTGGTCGGCATTGCGGAGGTCGTCAAAGGAGCTTACCCGGATCCAACCGCGGATGATGCGCAATGGGTTGCAGTTGATCTCAAGCCGGTCAAGGCGCTCAAGAATCCGGTTCCGCTGGCCTCTATTCGCTACGATGAGCGGTTAAGCCAGCTGCCTTTGATCCGACAGTCGCAACTTTCGGTGATGTCGCTGACGAAAGATGAGTTTGATGTGATTGTCGCTTTGGGAGCAGGCAAAGGCCGGAAATGAATTTCGTGGATCTGGAAAGGGGAGCCGAATAATGTTTAAGCAGCTTGATTATACGATGGTGGTTGTCTCAGACATGCAGCGGTCGGTGGAGTTTTATCGCGATACCCTGGGAATCCCCCTGAAGTTGCAGTCGCCTGAATGGACGGAGTTTGACACCGGCACGACGACGCTCGCGCTGCATGGTGGCGGCATTCCACCGCAAGGTCCGCCGGCCGGCGATCCGTCAAAACAAGCCGGACACTGCTCGATTGGATTCAACGTGGAAGACGTAGACAAGACGTACGAGGAATTGAAGGCAAAGGGAATTAACTTCGTAATGCCCCCAACGCAACGGGAGGGTGAAGGTATCCGTCTGGCGGTGGCTATTGATCCGGATGGTTTACCGATTTCGTTTGCACAGCTTCTTCCCGACGCAGCCAACAGCTAAGTCCGATAGGCCTGCTCTTGTGTAAAGCTTCGCCTTGCTCTAACCCGCTGAGCGAGTGACAGCCTCGCCTCCCCCAATACACGTTTGTTTAGAGGTGGGCACCGCCCACCTCTAAACGAACGGATGGGATGCCATATCTTTGAAGTTCAGATCCGCGTTCATCCGCGTGAATCTGTGGCTATTTTTCCTTAATTGCTCGGCGGCTGTCTTCGCCGTTCCCCGTACTCACGATTATTTCTCTTCATGGTTTCATCCCACCTCGCACCAGTGGGCGGTGCCCACCTCTAAACGAACGGATGGAATGCTAAACGAACGGATGGGATGCCATATTTCTCAAGTCAAATCTGCGTTCATCCGCGGAAATCTGCGGCTATTTTTCCTTAGTTGCTCGCGCGATGCAGAGCCGCCAGAATCAGTGGTATAAACATCGAAACGATCTCTGTCTCAAAATGGATGAAAGGAGGTTACCCCATGCGATTGACCGAAATGGTTTCGTGCTCTGGTTGAGCGGCTAAGCTCAGTCCAAGCTTACTCGCTCAGGTTTTGAGCGGGCTACCACCACAACCGCATAACGAAAATGTCCTGGTTGGTTTTGATAAAGCCGACGATGCCGGAGTGTATCTGCTTCGCGACGACCTCGCGATCGTACAAACAGTCGACTTTTTCACGCCCATCGTTGACGACCCTTTTGTTTATGGTCAGATTGCCGCATTGAATTCCATTAACGACGTCTGGGCGATGGCCGGCACCCCGCTCACCGCGCTCGCGATTACCTGTTTCCCGAAGAAAGGCGTTGATCCCGCGATCCTCGGCGAGATCATGCGCGGAGGTTTGGAGACGCTTAACAAATACGGCGTCACACTCATTGGCGGTCACAGCGTTGATAGCGAACAAATAATGTTTGGTTACTCAGTGACGGGCGTAATCGATCCCGCGAAAATCGCCTCAAACGCGGGCGCGCGCGCCGGCGATGTCATCATTCTGACGAAGCCGATTGGCACCGGAGTAATTTCGAGCGGGATAAAGTTTGAAAAAGCCAGTCCCGAAGTGGCGGCTTCGTCCGTCGCCACCATGTTGACTCCGGGTCAATACGCGGCTGAAGCGATGCGCGAGTTTGGAGTGAAAGGGGCGACGGACGTAACCGGGTTCGCACTGCTCGGCCACGCGTGGGAGATGGCAAAAGCGAGCGGTGTCACTATTGAGATCGAGGCTAGTGCGGTTCCTTTGCTGAAGGGCGCGCTGGAGTTGGCGGCCGCGGGAATATTAACCAGCGGCGACAAAACCAATCGCGAATATGTAGGTGGCGATATTGAGATCGATGACTCGATCAGCATAGAGATACGCCGTTTGCTATACGATCCGCAGACGGCTGGGGGAATGTTGATCTCAATTGCCGAGGATCGCGCGCAAGATTTGCTTGAAAGGCTTCGGGAAAACTATCCGACTCCGCGGATTGTCGGACGGGTTACTGAGCGAGCGTCCCACTCAATTGTATTGGCACGATAGTCCTCTGCGGCTTGCCGCCTTCCGTGCGGTAAGCCTGTGGCTTACCGCAAACCGCTATAGTTTCCTGAGGCTACGCCTCCGCCGTTAAGGATTCCACTTGGAAATGTACGCGGAGGCATAGCCTCGTGGATCAAAACGCCTTCGGTAAGCCAATAGCCTTACCGCACCGAAAGCGGCAAAGCCGCCGATTATTTATTCGCAGACTTTTTGTGCAAAGCCGTGAGGCTCTCATCTTGCCGTCTCTGCACTAGCCAGCTATTCTTAACACCCAAAGTATTAGCGTTGTTTTTGAAGAGAGAACCAGCCATGGCTTCCGTTCCTAAGTATCACATAACTCCGGAAGAGTACTTGGCCGTTGAACGTAAAGCCGAGTTCAAAAGCGAGTACATTGATGGGGTAATTTACGCACTGGCAGGAGGCAGCCAGCGTCATAGTTTGTTGGCAGTTAACATCAGCACCTCTTTGAGCGTGCAACTTCGAGGACGCTCATGCAGGGTTTATAACAGCGATTTGAAGGTCACGACGCCGAACTTGCAGCGGTACTTTTATCCCGACATCTCTGTTGTCTGTGGTGAAACGGCGGTTGTTGACGATCGAGAGGATGTGGTTCTAAATCCGATCTTGATCGTCGAGGTTTCATCAGAAAGCACGGCGGCTTTCGACCGCGGCAAGAAATTTCTGTCGTATCAGCAGATCGATTCACTGCAGGAGTACGTCCTTGTGTCTCAGGATGAAATCCTGATCGAAGGATACGCCAGACAAGGTAACGATGCCTGGCTCTACACCAAGGTGAGTGGATTGGAAGGAACGCTCACTTTACCGTCAATTCAATGCGAACTTGAATTGAAAGATGTCTACGACAAGGCAACGTTAGCCAATTAGCATCAAGAACCACCAGGGCTTGGTACGGTTGGAAGGTTCACTCAAGATGTTCGTCGATTCTCCAACGAAAAAATCCGCAGCAGCCCTCGAACTCTTTCGGAGCGTGCGCTCGCGCACAATGCAGCTCGTCGCGCCGCTGGAAATCGAAGATTACGTGATTCAGACCGCCGAGTTTATGAGTCCGCCGCGATGGCACATCGGCCACACCTCCTGGTTTTTTGAGACGCTGCTCCAACAGTACAAACCCGGTTACCAGGTCTACTCTCCGGAATTCCTTTTCTACTTCAACTCTTACTACGAGGGTTTTGGCGCACGTATCGAGCGGCCGAAGCGGGGCACCAAATCTCGCCCCACCGTCAGGGAGACCGTTGCGTATCGCAATCACGTTGACGAGGTGATGTCTGAATTCCTTGAGACGTTGGACTCACACCCGGAAAGCAATACTGTGCGCTCGCTGATTAGGCTTGGGCTTGAGCACGAGATGCAGCATCAGGAACTGCTGGTTTACGACATCAAGCATCTGCTCTGTGATCAGTTTGAAGCGCAGACACAAACCGCGCCGCTCGCCGCGTCTAAGGTTGAAGGAATGGCGGAGATCGAAGGCGGACTGTTTTGGCTCGGATACCGAACCGAAGTCCAAAGTCCAAAGTCCAAAGTCCAAAGTCTTTCTAACTACGGCTTTGCCTTTGATAATGAGAAACCTGCGCATCAGGTTTTCCTGCAAGACTACGCACTGGATCGAGCTTTGGTTAGTAATGGCGACTATCTCGAGTTCATTCGTGATCAGGGCTATGAAGACTTTCGCTGGTGGTTTTCCGAGGGTTGGGAAGTTGTTAACCGGGAGAAATGGCGGGCGCCGCTTTACTGGGAGCTGCACGATGGCGAATGGTTGATTCGAGAAATTACAGGCTTACATTCAGTCGCCGCCAAAGCCAATGAACCGGTTTCACACGTGAGCTTTTACGAGGCCTCGGCGTTTGCGAAGTGGAGTGGCAAGCGACTTCCAACCGAGGGAGAGTGGGAAAAAGCCGCGACCTTTGCAGCCAATACCAGTGAGGTCCGGGCCTTTCCCTGGGGCGATGAGCCGATCGATATGTCTAAAGGGAATCTTTTTGAGAATGGATTGTGGTCGCCCGCGCCGATTGGTTCATTTCCGGCCGGACAAAACGCTTTCGGTTGTCATCAGATGATCGGAGACGTTTGGGAATGGACCACGTCAGACTACGTTCCTTATCCGGGTTTCAAATCAGAATTCGACGAATATAACGACAAATGGTTTGTTAACCAGAAGGTCTTGCGCGGTGGTTCCTACGCCACACCGCAAGCGCACATCCGCTCTACCTACCGCAATTTCTTCCACGCGCACGAACGCTGGATGGTTTCGGGATTTCGCTGCGCCAAGGACATCTAGCCTGCTTATCCGCAGATTACGCAGATTACATTTCAACAAACAAACCCAGGGCGTTTGACTCTTTGACTGTCTGAGCCTCAACTTTAATGGGTTCTTAATCTGCGTAATCTGCGGATTAGATCTTAAGCCCGCTCCATTTCCGCAAACTAACAGTTTGCGTTACGATTCTTCGCTGAATGAAAATTTACTTTGCCGGGTCAATTCGAGGTGGCCGTCGCGACGCTGCGTTGTACGATGAAATTGTTCAGCAGTTAAAAGGCTATGGCGAGGTGTTCACTGAACATATCGGAAGCACCGAACTGGGAGTTCTCGGACAGGACATCGGTGACGTAAGAATCCACGACCGGGACCTCGACTGGCTAAGGGACTCAGACTATCTGGTCGCCGAAGTCACCACCCCAAGTTTGGGGGTTGGCTATGAAATCGGCAAAGCTACCGAATGGGGCAAACCGGTGCTTTGTCTTTACCGCCCGACAGATGGACGCTCGTTATCGGCGATGATATCCGGCAGCAACGCAGTAACGCTGAAAGAGTATCAAAGCCCGAGTGAGCTCAAAGAGATTTTCGATCAGTACTTTCGATCAGCACAATAATTTTACAAAGGAACAACAGCATTGCCGACCGTATTAAATGAAATCGAAGCGCGAGTCCTGGGTTCTCTGGTCGAAAAACAGGTAACTACGCCGGAATACTATCCCTTGACCTTAAACTCGCTCACGCTGGCCTGTAACCAGAAGAATAATCGCACCCCAGTCACTTCCTACAACGAGACCGCGGTGGCGCAGGCTTTGGAAACCCTGCGCGAGAAGAACCTGGCCTACGTTTTTTATGGCAGCACCAGTCGGGTGCCGAAATATAAGCATGTGCTGCCGGAGGTAATGCACTTGAGTGCGCCCGAATTGGCGTTGATGTGTGTCCTCTTGCTGCGAGGGCCGCAGACTACAGGTGAACTGGCAACCCGCGCCTTTCGCCTTTATGAGTTTGCCGGCCTTGAGGAAGTTGAGTCGACCCTCAATTCACTGATTACGCGCGAGCCGGACCCGCTCGTTATCCGATTGAACCGCCAACCCGGTCAGAAAGAAGCGCGCTTTGCCCACCTGCTTTCCGGCGAGGTTTCAGTCGACACAGTATTTGAAGATGCTGCACCGATCCGGAGCCGTGGCCGGGATAATGACCGAGTCGCCCTGCTCGAAGCTGAAATTGAAACACTCAAAGCCGAGGTGGGGATGCTGAAAAGCCAGTTCGAAGGATTCAAGAAACAATTTGAATGAACGGAATAATAGGTCCTATGAGTCCAAGGACCTATTTAACAATCCCCCATGATCCACCTCCTCCACTTCCCTAAACCACCCCTCTCGCAGTTTGTCGAGAACATGTGGCTCGTCCAGGGTTTTGTAGCCGACTACACTCGGGAAAAGATTCTGCCGGACGGCGCGATTGAGTTGATCTTCGACCTGGACCCTCAACCGAAGAGCATCTTTGCAGACGAGGCTTCCGAGAGTTTTCGCACAGTCAGGAAGGCGTGGATCTCCGGGGAACGGACCCGATACATCGTCATCGGAGCGGCGCGAAACCAATCCATGGTTGGCATTCGGTTTCGCCCCGGAGGTGCCTACCCCTTCTTCGGTTTTCCCATTTCTGAACTGACTGAGTCGGTTACTGAGCTGGACTTGATCTGGGGCAGTCTGGTGGACGAGATTCGAGACCAGTTACTCGAACTTCAATCACCCGAAGAAAGGTTGCAGCGGCTTGAGTCGCTGTTATTGCGCCAGGCCCGGCGCTCACTCGAGTCGAACCGGTTGATTACTTTCGCGATACATCAGTTGCAGCACTCGCCTCAGTTTCTGGCTATTCGGGACCTGGCCAATACGATCGGCATCACCCAGAAACACTTGATCTCCCAATTCGAGAAAGTAGTCGGCCTCAAGCCAAAGAGTTTTGCTCGCGTCTGCAAGTTTCAGAAGGTCGTCAACCTGATCGAGCAGCAAAAGGAGATTGAGTGGGTGGCCATCGCCGCCGACTGTGGCTACTACGATCAGGCGCACTTCATCCATGAATTCCAAACGTTCTCCGGCCTCAACCCCTCCGCATACCTTTCGAAACGGGGCGACTACGTAAACTACATCCCGATCGCCTAGGGTCCGACCTCAGTTTGTCGCAACTCTCCAACACACCGGAGGAGACTCTGAATTAATTGTCTTCGGCCCGTAGGTGCCGGTATGAATTTAGCCCGGCCTTTCAAGGCCGGGACAGGGTCAATAACTGTTCGCGTCGCATAGCGACGCCTGAGATTGGCGCCCGGTTCAATCGTCGCTACGCGACGAGGCATCCAATGCGCCTGTCCCGGCCTTAAAAGGCCGGGCTAAATTCATACCGACGCTGCGCGCCGAAGACACTCTGTCTGACATACCGAGGTTAATTTTTTACAATACACAACTCCTGAGACAGCTTAGACTCCGCTCTCCTAAGTTTTGGAAGGAGGGGCACAGTGGACTTTTCAAAGATAAATTATCTCGCGGTGCTGGTCGCAGCACTTTCGACCTTTATTCTCGGCGGCTTGTGGTATTCCCCCATGCTTTTCGGAAAAGCCTGGATGAGGGCCAACAACTTTACGGATGAGGAACTGCAGGGCTTTAGCAAGGCGCGAATGTTTGGCTGGTCATTTGTATTTTCCCTGGTGATGGCGTTGAATCTCGCCATGTTTCTCGCCGGACCCGGCACCAACCTTACATGGGGCATGAGCGCAGGGGTATTGGCGGGTCTGGGTTGGGTAGCCATGGCCATCGCGATCATTGGAGTTTTTGAAAACAAGTCGTGGCCATACATCATCATCAATGGCGGCTACATGACTGTGGCTTTCATCGTGATGGGCGCGATCATCGGTGCGTGGCGGTGAAAAAAGCTGGCAGAAATAGGTCCTATACGTCATATAGGTCCTATTGGCTGCCTAACAAACACACTATGGAGCGACCAAGAGATGAAAAACACCTTCAAATCGGAACACCCTGTAACAAACGAGGCCTCAAAGGCAGCAACGGGAAAGACGCTTGATCAGTGGTTCGCCGAACTGGACAAGGCTGACGGATTGAAACTGGGCCGACGTGAAATCAACCAGCGACTTATGGCGCAGAAACTCGATCTCTGGTGGTGCACCACCATTGCGGTTGAATACGAACGGCACCACGAAGTTCGCAAGAAGGACGGACTGCTGGAGGGATACTTTATCTGCTCTACGAAAACTATCGGAGCGCCGCCCGCCGACGTTTTTAAGGCCTGTGCCAACGCCGGAGATCTCAGTAAATGGTTTGGGGCCGGGACCAAAGCAGACGTGAAAGATGGCGGCACCTACGAGAACAAAGATGGTGACAAGGGCAGCTTCCTACGCGTAAGGGAAAATAAAGACATCCGCATGACTTTTGAAAATGGCGGTATGTCCTCGCCGACGCAAGTGGATGTGCAGTTCCAGGATAAAGGGAAGGGAAAGACTGGCTTACTCGTGAACCACACCAGAATCCAAACCCGCGCCGAAGCCGACAGCCTGCGCGCAGCCTGGGCCAGTGCACTGGATCAACTTAAGGCTCTTTGCGAAGGGTAAAGCTCAGCATAGGCCCTATATGACCTATAGGGCCTATGCTCTTTCCCCTTATTGCGACTTTGGGCCACTGTTTCATTTGTGCAATTCCCCGGGGTCTGCGTTATAATTCTCCTTCCATGAGTCTCGAATTATTTCATCCCGCAGTCGCCCGCTGGTTTGCGAAGAGCTTTCCGCACGCGACCCAACCTCAGGAACAAGCCTGGCCGGCAATCAAGCAGCAGCGAAACACTTTAATTGCCGCGCCCACGGGTTCCGGTAAAACACTCGCTGCTTTTCTCGCCGCCATCGATGACCTCGTGCGTCTGGGCGTTGAACGAAAACTCGACGACACCACTCACGTCGTTTACGTTTCGCCTTTAAAGGCGCTGAGCAACGACATTCAGCGCAACCTGCAGATTCCGCTGGCCGGCATCCAGGAAGAACTGCGAGCGATGGGTCTGCCTGAGATCAATATCCGGACGTTTGTGAGGACGGGAGATACGCCCCAGGCGGAGCGTACGGCCATGACCAAAAGGCCGCCGCATATTCTCGTAACCACTCCGGAGTCGCTTTACATTTTGCTGACCAGTGAAGGTGGACGCCGGATGCTGGAGACGGCGCGGACACTTATCGTTGATGAAATTCACGCCGTCGTGGGCGATAAACGCGGTTCCCATCTGGCCCTGTCGATAGAGCGTCTTGAAGAACTCATTCGCCAACATTCCGAGGCTGAACCCGCAACCCAAACATTCGCTGCCGATAGTGGCCACCTGCCTTTTTACAGTGACGAAATCCGCAATCCGCAATCCGAAATCCGAAATCGGCTGGTTCGCATTGGTCTTTCTGCCACCCAGCGACCCATCGAAGAGGTGGCCCGTTTTCTGGTCGGTAATGCGAACATAAACGCTGATAACACTCCCGATTGCGCCATTATCGACAGCGGCCATAGTCGCCGGCTTGATCTGGCGATTGAACTCCCCGACTCGCCGCTGCAAGCGGTAATGTCCGGCGAAGTTTGGGAAGAACTTTATGACCGCCTGGCCCAGTTAATTCGGGAACACAAAACGACCCTGGTCTTTGTGAATACGCGTCGCCTGGCGGAGCGGGTGTCCCGGCATCTGGGTTCACGCCTGGGCGATGAAAACATTGCTGCCCATCATGGCAGCCTGGCGCGCGAGCAAAGGTTGATGGCGGAACAGCGTCTCAAGGCCGGGGAGCTGAGCGCGTTAGTGGCCACCGCGTCACTCGAGTTAGGTATTGATATTGGCGACGTTAATCTTGTCTGCCAACTTGGTTCTACACGTTCCATTGCCAGTTTTTTGCAACGCGTCGGCCGTTCCAACCACACCGTCGAGGGATTTCCCAAAGGCAGGATCTATCCACTTTCGCGCGACGAACTGGTTGAGTGCGCCGCGATAATCGACTCCGTTAGACGCGGCGAGCTTGATCGCCTGGAACTGCCGGAACTGCCACTCGACATTCTCGCCCAACAGATAGTCGCTGCCTCAGCGGCGGAAGAATGGACCGAGGACCGGCTCTTTGAAATGGTCCGGCGCGCCTATCCGTATCGGAATCTGGACCGCGAGATTTTTGATTCAGTCATCCGCATGCTGGCAGAAGGGTTCTCCACCAAGCGCGGGCGACGCTCGGCTTATCTTCATCACGATGCCGTCAATCATCGTTTGCGCGGACGACGCAATGCGCGAATTTCAGCCATCACCTCGGGCGGGGCGATTCCTGACACCGCGGATTATGCGGTGGTACTCGAACCGAGCGAGCTCGTAATCGGCTCAGTTAATGAAGACTTTGCGATTGAGAGTTTGCAGGGAGACATTTTCCAACTCGGCAACACTTCCTGGCGCGTGCTGCGCGTGGAGCAGGGTAAGGTGCGCGTTGAAGATGCCCACGGGCAGCCACCTTCAATTCCCTTCTGGCTCGGCGAAGCCCCCGCCAGAACACATGAACTGTCGGTTTCGGTGGCGCGGCTACGCGAAGAGGTGGCAAACCGAATTGAAGTCAGCATCTCTCGCGATGTCAGAACCCCCTGCGTTAGCGGGGGGATCGCCGAGGACTCGCCGGTTGCCGTGACCACCGCTGCAGACCCACCCGCTCACGCAGGCGGTTCTGACAGGATCAATCTTGAGCCGGCGCATCAATTCTTAACTGAAGACGTCGGCATTTCGCGCGCCGCTGCCGAACAGATTGTCGACTATCTCGCCGGCGCCAAGATGGTGCTCGGCGTAATGCCTTCGCAGGAGAATCTCGTTCTCGAACGTTTCTTCGACGACAGCGGCAGCATGCAACTGGTACTGCATTCGCCTTTTGGCAGCCGGCTCAACCGCGCCTGGGGACTAGCGTTGCGCAAACGTTTCTGCCGTAAGTTTAATTTCGAGCTCCAAGCCGCAGCGACGGAAGACGCCATTGTACTTTCACTTGGTCCTACCCACAGTTTTCCACTCGACGACGTATTTCATTATCTCAATTCCAAAACCGTTAGAAAGCTCTTGTGTCAGGCGCTGCTGGACGCGCCGATGTGGAACATTCGCTGGCGATGGAACGTGACCCGCTCGCTCGCAGTCTTGCGACGGCGCGGCGGCAAGAAGATTCCAGCTCAGCTGCAACGCATGGACGCCGAGGATTTGTTGACGGCGATATTTCCGGATCAAGTGGCTTGCCAGGAAAACCTTGGCGGTGGCGAACGCGAGATTCCCGCACATCCATTGGTGGACCAGACTGTCAAAGACTGTTTGGAAGAGGCCATGGACGTTGCCAGTCTCGAAAAGCTGCTGACTGCGATTGAACGCAACGAAAAGAACCTGTTTGCTCGTGACGTGATCGAGGCGTCGCCGCTGGCTCAGGAAATACTCAACGCTCGGCCGTATGCATTTCTCGACGATGCCCCACTTGAAGAGCGCCGCACTCGCGCCGTATTTCAACGCCGCTGGCTTGATCCGCAAACAGCGCAGGACATGGGCAAGCTGGATCAGGGCGCGATTGATCGCGTGCGCGACGAAGTTTGGCCGCGGGTTGAAAACGCTGATGAGCTTCATGATGCGCTGGTCGAGTTAGGCTTTGTGACAGGATCAGAAGGTGACGACTGGCATACTTACTTTACTGAGCTGAAAAACGATCGCCGCGCAGCTGTCCTTGATGTTAATCCCGGTGGGCAACTGAATACTGGGACCGCGGGCGCCCCGCCCGCAACGTTGGGGCACAGTGATCGTTCAGAAGACCGTATTGCGACGCAGGCGGGCGAGGCGCCCGCGGTCCCAGTGAAGAGCTTGACTCTATGGGTCGCGGCTGAACGACTCCCTCAGTTACAAGCGATCTACTCATCCGCGTTTCTCAAGCCGCCAATCATTGCTCCTGAAAGCTATGCGCAAGTCACCTGGAGTTTTGACGATGCCCTGGTGGAGATTTTGCGCGGGCGACTTGAAGGTCTGGGTCCCGCAACCGTAGCCACGCTCGCCGGCTCGTTTGGTTTAACTACAAACGAGATCGAAGGCGGTTTGCTAAGGTTGGAAGCCGAGGGCTTTGTTATTCGTGGGCAATTCACCCCTGGCGGCACTGAAACCGAGTGGTGTGCGCGTCGTCTGCTCGCACGCATTCACAGTTACACGCTCAATCGCTTGCGGCAGGAGATCGAGCCTGTAGCCACGTCGGATTTTCTCCGTTACCTGCTGTCCTGGCAAAAGCTCGCTCCTGAGCACCAGATGGAGGGACCCGAAAGTGTGCGCGCGATCATTGAGCAGTTGGAAGGCTTCGAAGCTCCGGCCGCGTCATGGGAGGGAGAGCTCCTGCCGAGCCGGATGGCCGACTACGACCCTGCATGGCTCGATGCTCTGTGTTTGTCGGGTGAAGTGGTTTGGGCAAGATTAACACCGCCGGCCGCAACGTCAGCGTCTCGGTTGGCAGCTGCGGAAAATGGAGTTGAGAAAGTTCGCGGCGCGGCTCCCGTGCGCAACACCCCCATCGCACTCCTGCAGCGCAAGAACTTTGCGATCTGGAATTCGGTATTTCCGAAACCATCTCTAAACGAGGCCGAATTCTCAACCACGACCAGCGCGGTCCACGATTATCTGGCGACCCGCGGCGCCTCCTTCTTCACTGACATTGTCGAAGGGACAAAACTCCTGCGCGCCCAGGTTGAGGAAGCACTTGGCGAGCTGGTAGCCAATGGCCTGGTGGTTTCAGACAGCTTCGCCGGCTTGCGAGCTCTGCTAACGCCGTCCAGTAAAAAGACGCAAGCCGCCTTGCGTCGTAAGCACCGCCAACCAGTCTACGAAATGGCGAGCGCCGGCCGCTGGTCGCTACTAAAACGTGATCCTGGGACCGCAGGCGCTGGGACCGCAGGCGGCTCGCCTGCACTGGCGAGGCGAAGCCTTGCCGATGGTGGCGATCCAGACGCCGCCGAAGAGATCGCCCGCAT
Source organism: Pyrinomonadaceae bacterium (assembly GCA_031396065.1). GTDB lineage: Bacteria > Acidobacteriota > Blastocatellia > Pyrinomonadales > Pyrinomonadaceae > PSRF01. The sequence goes on from JANNJZ010000510.1 coordinate 41,267, forward strand.
CCTGCTCAAGCGCTACGGCGTCGTCTTCAAGCGTTTACTCGAGCGCGAAGGCATCGTCCTGCCTTGGCGAGTACTGCTCCGTATCTACCATCGCCTGGAAGCTCGCGGCGAGATTCGCGGCGGTCGATTTGTCGCGGGGATATCCGGCGAACAGTTTGCCCTGCCTGAAGCTATAGGAATGTTGCGGGCCATCCGCCGCGCTCGCACCGGGACAGTGGATTTTGGCATCCGCTCACCATCCCAAATGGCCGAAACCTCGGAGCCGCTTCAAATGGTGGGCCAGCCATCAACCGAGGAGAGCATGGTTTCCGTGAGCGCTGCCGATCCGCTTAACCTGGTCGGCATCATTACCCCGGGTGGACGCATCACCGCGTTCACTTCAAATCGGATCCTCTATCACAACGGCGAGCCGGTGGCTTTGTTGGAATCGGGTGAGACAAAGTTTCTAATTGAACTAAGCCGTTCAATGGAATGGAAAGCAAAGGCCGCATTGATGAGGAAAGCCACGCCGCCACTGCTACGTTCTTACATTCGCCAGCCGGCTTAACCCAGGGTTTCCGAACGCGAAAAAGCGCCCTACCATCTGACAGGGCGACTTCCTACTCGATTCATTCCTAGTGTGGTGTCCCTAAAGTTCGATTAACAAATCTAGCCGGAGTGGGAGGGCTCCAGGTCCGGAGGACCGGCAGTCAATAGCCACGTCCGTGAGGGCGTGGAAATCAAAGTCCATAGCCCTGAGGCCCGCAGGGCCGGCACTGGCGCTACTGATATGCATTAGTTCCGCACCTTCGGCGCTCATCCCCTTCGAGATTCTTGGTC
>JANNJZ010000524.1:0-31444 GCA_031396065.1 Pyrinomonadaceae bacterium
CCCAAATTGGAGTCAGTTCTTTTCATCTTCAGCGGACGTTTAAAAGCGTTATGGGAATCTCGCCGAGTCAGTACGCTGAGGCTGGTCGTTTTGGCAAATTCAAACAAGATGTGCGCGCTGGAGAATCGATCACGAATGCGATTTATGACGCGGGCTTTGGTTCCAGCAGCCGGCTATACGAGCGTGCGAAGTCGCAACTGGGGATGACGCCCGCAACTTACGGCAAAGGCGGTCGCGGCGCCGTAATCAAATACGCAATCGTCGAAACTTCGTTAGGCCTGCTGTTGGTTGCCGCGACTGACACAGGCGTTTGTTCAGTAACCCTTGGAGACTCGGAGTCTGCCCTCGAAAACGTTTTAAGGCAGGAGTTCCCACAGGCAGGGATTCAACGCGGCGATCAAGCGTTGAGGCTGGCGGCGAAGGCCATAGTCGATCATCTGGAGGGCAAGACTCCTCATATAGATCTGCCGCTCGACGTCCGCGCAACTGCGTTTCAGCGACAGGTCTGGGAGCAACTGCGCGCGATACCGTGTGGCAAGACTTATTCTTACAGCGACGTGGCGAAAGCGATTGGCCGTGAAAAAGCGGTCCGCGCAGTGGCGAGAGCATGCGCTACCAATCCGGTGGCCCTCGTGATTCCGTGTCATCGCGTTATCCGCGAGGATAAGAGTCTTGGGGGTTATCGATGGGGGCTGGAGCGAAAGGAAAAACTGCTGGCTGAGGAGAGAACACGGACAGAATCAGCCGGTCAGTCCGATGGTTTCTAGTACATAACACCCGTCCTTCAAAGGGATTCTGACGTTTCACTCAGGCGTTCGAAACGGCAACCGTGAAGCCCGGCGTGGCTGCCAGCCACTATCGCTGGGGCTCTTAATTTGCCGTCGCGATTTGCGGTTTGCGCAGCACTAGGCTATAAGCTCTCCGAAGATTTTATTGCGCGCTACAACCAAGGCGCGCTTTTCTTTCGTAAAACTCATCGTTTACGCCGACCCGGGTTATCTGCACATAAAATGCGAGAACACAGAGTTCGTTTTCTGCCCCGGTTTGCGCGTTAGTAAGTAAGGAGAATATTTCATGCTCAAGACATTAGTAATTGTGACAGCTATCTTAATTGCGGCAGTTCACGTTTCCGCGCAGCCCGCGGCGACCGCCCGAAGACAGGCCTCAAGGAAGTCCGGTGTTATTCGCGTAGGGCCTTCGGTCACTTATCTCAAAGAGGGATTCACTATTGAGGAAGTTTTGCGGCTGCTGGGCCAGCCGGCCGCTGTTTCCAAACATCAATCCGGGAAGGATTTGGTAACGACTTATGAATTCCAGCGTGGCCACAACCGCATTCTCGTTGCCGAGTTTGTAAACGGTGCGCTGATTAGTTCGCGGACAGAAAACCGTGACCAGCTGGCGCTAGTCGGTCGCTAAGCTGATTAATCTCCTGGCGATACCGCCTGCTGACTGGGGCGGTTCTGATACCGGCCTTGAAAGGTAGGCCAAAACATGAAACTCAGGTTTAGTCTCGTATTGTTTATAGCTGTAGTCACAACGCTGGCATTCGACGCCGCTGCGCAAAGCAGCAAAGCCGAGAGCAAGTCTGCTCAGTCTGCGGAGGAGCTACGATTGCAATTACTCGAAGTTGAAGCCAGAGAATCTGAATTGCAGGTTCGGGCTCGACAACTTGATGAGGATCTGAAACCCGAAAATATCGAGCGTTACTTTGCGGGCGTCGGGTCAACCAGACCGGAAGCGCTTCGTGAGATGCGCCGTCGCCAGCTCAGTAGTGAGCGGCAGCACGTGCAAGCTCAACTCAAGCTGCTGGGAACTAGCCGCGAACGGTTGGAGTCTGTCATAAGCTTTGCTGAAACCCAGGCCTATCAAGAAAGCGCGGAGGTAACGGGAGCGCCGCAGCAGATGCTCCGAGGTCATTTTGGATTTCGCCCTCGTGCGGTGGCATTAATGCTCGCAGGTCTGGCGGTGAGCCTGGGTACTGTGTTTGTGATCGGCGCAATGGTTCGCAAGGCTAATCTGGCCTGATACCACTTCGGTGCAAATCTTCGACTGATTGAGCGCGCTGACCGGCGCGCTTTTTCAATTGAACAGCAGAAATTCGGACAACCCTCCAAGGCCCAGGTCGCTCCTAAGCGTTAAGCCTCTAATTGTCAGAGATGAGAGAGCAGCTCTACCAGCAGCTGGCCCAAAAGGCCATGAGCGCTGGAGACTTCGAGCGCGCCAGGCAAATTCTGAAAGATCACATTCACCACTACCACCACCACCATCGTTGGCTATTTTCAACCTACTCAACCGTGACCGACTTGGCTAGATTGCGAGGCTGGTCCACATCGCAGCCGCGGCGCACGGCGATGTGATACGCCAGCAGTTGCAGCGGAATAATTGAGAGAATGGGTGAGAGTAAATCGCTCGAGGGTGGTATCTCAATTACATGGTCGGACATTGTAGACGACATCGTGTCGCCTTCGGTTAAGACCGAGATGACAATGCCTTCTCGAGCCTTAACCTCGACAATGTTTGAGTGGGTCTTTTCATAACGCAGCTCTGACGAACGGTTGCCTTCTTCACGCGAGTTGATGAACATCACCGGCAGGCGTTCGTCGATTAAGGCGTTTGGACCATGCTTCATTTCACCGGCTGGATATCCTTCGGCGTGAATGTAGGAAATTTCCTTAAGTTTCAACGCCCCTTCCAAAGCTACCGGAAAGTTGATGCCGCGGCCGAGATAGAGAAAGTCGGTAACTCGAAAGAACTCCTTGGAAAGCTCTTCGATGTTGTCTGAATCGTTTAGCAGATGCTCGAGTTTGACGGGCAATTCGGCTAGTTGTTGAGCGTGATGCTTCGCCTCCTCCGGAGATAGTGCTCCGCGGAGTTCGCCGAGGTAGAGACCGAGCAGATAAAGTGCGACCATCTGGCTGGTAAACGCCTTGGTCGACGCGACTCCAATCTCCGGGCCGGCGTGCGTGAGAATCGTGCCATCCGCTTCTCGTGTAATCATCGAGCCGTGAACATTGCAAATCGCCAACACCTTCGACCCGAGTTGTTGGGCCTCCCTGAGCGCCGCGATGGTATCTGCCGTTTCACCCGATTGCGTAATAACCAACAGGAGAGTGTTGTCATCCATCACGGGTTCGCGATAGCGGAACTCAGAAGCGTAATCAACCTCAACCTGGAGTCGGGCAAGTTGCTCAATCATGTACTTGCCAGCCAGACCGGCATGCCAGGATGTGCCGCAGGCGGCGATCTTGATCGAAGTGAAGCGCTTGAAGTCGGCTTCGGTAATGTTCTTCATCTCATCAAGGAACACCCGGCCAGTATCCAGCGAGATGCGGCCTTGCATCGTGTCGCGCACTGAACGCGGCTGCTCGTAAATTTCTTTGAGCATGAAGTGTTTGAAGCCACCCTTCTCGGCCATGATGGGATCCCAGGTTATGCGCTGGATTGCCGGCTGGACCGAATTGGCCTCAAAGTCAGTCACTCGTACGGCATCTTTGTTGATGATGGCCATTTCGCCATCACCGAGAAAAAAGACGTCTCTGGTGTGTTGCAGGATTGGGGGGATATCCGAAGCAACGAAAAATTCGCGGTCACCGAGCCCGATGACGACCGGAGGTCCTTCTCTTACCGCGATGATCGTATCCGGCTCGTCGGCATTAATGATGGCCAGCGCAAAGATGCCCTTGAGGTCCAACATTGCACGACGCACGGCCCTTTCGAAATTGTGTTCCTCTTTAAGGTACTCTTCGATCAAGTGGGCAATGATCTCAGTATCGGTTTCAGTGACAAATTGGTGATCTGTTTTGCGCAGGCGGTCCTTTAACTGCAGATAGTTTTCGATAATGCCGTTATGAACCACCACAACTCGGCCGGAACAATCGCGGTGCGGATGGGCGTTTTCTTCAGTGGGCCGACCGTGGGTGGCCCAGCGGGTATGACCAATGCCGTAGGTGCCGTCGAGTGGAGTCAGCCGAATGACTTCTTCAAGGTTGCGCAGCTTTCCTTCGGCCCGCCGGATCTCAAGATCGTGGCCTTCATTCACTACGGCGATTCCAGCAGAGTCGTAGCCCCGGTACTCCAACTTGCGGAGACCGTCAATGATCAATGGCACAACCTGCTTGTTTCCAACGTAACCAACAATTCCACACATAAGTTTTCCCCGAATTAGTAGTGACGAGTAGTGAGTTTCAGATCACGTGATCTTCATTTAGTCTTACTCATCACTGACTTCAAGTTTCTTCTTTACAACCGCGGGCACACCAGCGACCAGCGTGTTGGGCGGCACGTCTTTCGTCACAACTGAACCCGCAGCGGTGACGGAACCGTTACCAACCCGTACCGGAGCTACCAGCATCGTGTCAGAACCAATCTTCACCTGATCTCCGATGATGGTGCGGTGCTTGTTCTTACCATCGTAGTTACAAGTAATCGTGCCGGCGCCTATGTTTGTCTTTTCTCCGATAGTGGCGTCACCGAGATAAGTAAGGTGCATCGACTTCGAGCCGCGTCCCAGACGCGACTTCTTTACTTCCACAAAGTTACCGACGACTGACTTTTCTTCCAGGTGGGTGTTCATTCGCAAATGCGCAAATGGCCCAACCGAACAGTTTGCCTCGATTTCCGAGTCGACAATCACGCAGTGATCCTGTACCACGACATTGGCTGCCAAACGTGAATTCGTGATACGCGAGCCCGAGCGAATCTCGCAGTTTTGGCCTACTTGAGAAGTTCCCTCTATGGATACTCCGGGGTAGATCACGCAATCTCGGCCCACCTCGGCCTCGGCGCTAATGTAGGCGTGCGACGGGTCGATGAAGGTCACACCGCCATCAGTCATAAGTTTGCGGATGGTATTGCGACGCAGCAGGTTTTCAAACTCCGCCAACTCGGCTCTCGTATTTATTCCGGAAACCTCCCGGGCGTCGCTGTGGAGGTGGACGTTGACTGCCCCACCGTCCGACAAAAGTATTTCAGCAACGTCCGTCAAATAATATTCACCCTGCTTATTGCCTGGGCTGACTCGTTCAAGCGCGGAAAATAATTTACGGCTGTCGAAGCAATAGATTCCTGAGTTGATCTCCTTGATTTTCCTTTCCTCAAGCGTGGCATCCTTTTGCTCTGTTATTCGAGCGAACCGGTCTTCCGCATCGCGGACGATTCGGCCGTAGCCGGTCGGGTTTTCAAGTCTTACACTTAAGATAGAACAATCCGAGCGGGTTGATTTGTGATTCTCAAGCAATGCATGCAGAGTTTCCGTGCGAATTAAGGGCACGTCGCCAGACAGAATCAACACGACGGAATCTGTGTCAGCGAGTTGGTCGCGCGCCGCCTTGACTGCATCGCCCGTTCCACGCTGCTCCGTTTGCAGAACGAACTCCGCCAGGTCTCCAATTTTGTTTCGCACCGCCAGTTCGACGTCGGCGGCTTGGTGGCCCACAACTACATAAATCTTTTGGGGATTGAGAGAATGCGCAGTCCGACAAACGTAGTTGATTAATGGCAATCCACCGATCTCATGTAGGACCTTTGCTCGGGCGGACCTCATCCTGGTCCCAAGTCCAGCAGCAAGGATCAGTACGTCAAGTGATTGATTGGGCTCCGGAGGTTGCAAATGCGGACTCTTCTCTAAGGGGTATCTGAGCTCCATGGTCATACGGAGCCAACAGGTAGTGCACAAGCTTGTTGCCGGCACGTCATGACCACCCGGGCTAAAAGTGCCGAGTCGTGGCGGACCTTTTCACTTTCTTCGAGAAGGTTCGTGCGCACGACCACTGTTGCCTTGTCCAGAACATTATCAATCGAATCCTCATCGATGCCGATCTGATGTGCACCCTCAAGTGCATAACGTTCAGATTGATCCTGTGTTATCCGCCGATCATTTACTATTACAAAATCAAAATGAATCTCTGGCGCGTAACTATTTACAGTCTCCAGATGCTGCCTGGCGGTGTAATTGTCTGTCTCACCAGGTTGAGTCATTAAGTTGCAAATGAAAATCTTTGTCGCCTGGCTTTCACCTATCGCGTGAGACACCCGGGCCACCAGCAGATTCGGCAAGATGCTTGTATAAAGCGAGCCTGGCCCGACCGTGATCATATCCGCTGCTCGAATCGCCTTTAAGACTTCCGGAAGCGGCAAACATTGTTCAGGCTCTAACCTGAGGCGTCTTATTGCCGCGCGAGATGCTGAGATTTGAGTTTCGCCACGGACAATACTTCCATCTGCGAGTTCGGCAGCTAACCTGACATCACTGATTGTTGCCGGGTAGATATGACCCTTGCTAGCCAGGACTTCAGAAGATAACCTGACGGCCTCCGTGAAATCTCCGGTGACTTCGGTTAGTGCGGCCAGGAAGAGATTGCCAAAACTGTGGCCGCCCAATTCACCGTTGCCGCGAAACCTATGACGAAACAGGCGAGAAAGGAGATTTGAATCCTCAGAAAGAGCAATCATGCAGTTGCGAATGTCTCCTGGTGGGAGCATTTGCAACTCATCACGCAAACGCCCGGAACTACCACCGTCGTCAGAAACGGTAACTATAGCCGACAAATTCGCAATCCAAAGATCATCAGAGGCGCTGTGACCAACCAGGCACTTCAAACCTGCAAGGAGAGTGGAGAGGCCGGTGCCTCCTCCCAAAGCGACTAGGTTCAAACCGCGATTTTCTTTAGGTGAATAATCCAAACGCTAAATCTCCTCACTGACAGAGCGCGCGGCAGTTGCCGCACAGAATCATACATAAAAGGCAAAAAGTTTGAAACACATAGTAAAGCTGAAAGGAAGCCTGAGGTGTTTGGCTTCATGCGAGAAACACTATAGGCGGGGTTGAAAGATCAACCGGTCAAAGTCGGGGTCATTGCGCAGAGACGACAAATCGTGATCGTGTTGAGCTCGAACGCGCAGAGTCGGCTGAAGATCTAGGGCGCGCTGAAGCGACTGCAGTGCCAAGTCAACCGCGCCGAGGCGTGCACGTGTTGCGGCAAGGCCATAATGAATATGCGCTGCTTCTGGCTCACGCTTCAGTGCCCGCTCAAACATCTCCTGCGCAGCAACGTATTCTCCGCGGTTAAGTTCGATAACGCCACGGTCATACAGCGAGTCAGCATCGCGGGGCAGCATGTTCTCGGTGCGCAAACGCGCGTCCGCGACAGCGAGATAAGTGCGCGCACGCGCGGCCACTTCTGACACCTGCGAGTATTTATCCACAAGTGCGCGGAATTGATTGCGAGCCTCACCGAAACGACCGCGCGTAAATTCCTTGTGCGCTCGTTCAAAAGCCTTTAAGGCTGCCGATTCATCAATGGTTGGTTGGCGCGGCGGCGGCTGAACTATCGGTGCTGGTCGTTGTGCGCGTACTGCCGCGAGCTTTTGAGTCTTTTTGACTCTAAGCTCAACCGACTTCTGAGCCGTTGGTGCAGTTTTGCGTGGAACGACCTTCCGTGTGGTCGTTTTGGCGGCGACTTTCGGTTTAGCAGTCGCGATCTTCTTCGGCGGAGTCTTCCCCTTAGCGATGGCCTTTTTGGCGGGCTGGCTCTTAACAGAAACTTTTGCCTTTGCAGTTTTTCTTGAAGCGGTCTTTTGGGCTACAGCTCTTTTTGCTTTAGGACGGTTGGTCTTCGGGCTCTCCGTACGTCTCTTGGCGACGGATTTGGGCGACGAGCCGCTACCAGCAACGCGTGACGTGGAACGTCTCAGACCTTTTGTAACTGCGCTCATGGAAGCTTCAAATTGAACAGGGCTAGTGTGGGTAAACGGTGCGAAGTTGCGCCGGGAGAGTAACATAGCCGCCTCGGTTTATCAACGGGAAAAGAGTATTTGCAGTGCTGAAAGTGCGCCGCTTTCTATGCACTTAGCAGTTATTGCTAAACATGTGAAAACACTTGAAGCACATTGTTGGCTGTGCTACAGTGCCTTGCGGCTTAGGGATGCGACCTGCGACCCCGGCCGATGTGACATGAAGCAGCGGAAAAAACCGCTTTGCCTTCAGCGGCTTAACCCCTAGCTCAATTTCACAACTTCAGCGCCCGCCAGCTGTTCCAACCTTCCATAGAAAGCTGTATTAATGGCAGACACTCCTATTCTGCTCCATCAGAATCAGTATCACCGACTTAAAGCCGTGTTGGCCCGACTTCGTATGGACTCGGCGGCACGAGTGGTGTTTTTGGTGGACAAAGACGGTCAAGAGATCGCTGCTCAGGGAGAGATCGGAAATCTCGACACGACGAGTCTGGCATCGCTCGCAGCCGGCAATGTCGCTGCTACCGGTGGCATGGCTGAGCTAATCGGGGAAAAGGAGTTTCCCACTCTGTCGCATGAAGGGGAACGCGAGAGCATACACATATCAGTCATTGGACGCCTCCTCCTGATCGTAGTTTTCGACGAGCGCTCGACCCTCGGTTTGGTGAAGCTTAGGAGCAGGCAAGTCTCGCAACAGCTGCTGGCGATGATCGAGGAGATTACGCAAGCTGAATTAGACGACCACGATTCTCCATTTGCCGGAATAACAGACGAAGACATCGACAGTCTTTTCAAATAAATCCTCAGAGAAGTAAGAGCCTTATGACCTTCATAAACTACGCATCCAGAGAGATAAACTGCAAGATCGTCTACTACGGGCCAGGCCTTTGTGGAAAGACGACGAATCTCCAGCACATTTATGAAGCGACGGCACCTCAGGCTCGAGGGAAGTTGATCAGCCTGGCGACCGAAACAGATCGGACGTTGTTCTTTGACTTTATGCCTCTCGAACTGGGAACCGTCCGAGGTTTCAAGACGCGATTTCATCTCTACACAGTTCCAGGCCAAGTCTTTTATGACGCCTCGCGCAAACTCATCCTGAAGGGTGTGGATGGTGTGGTCTTCGTCGCTGATTCGCAAGAGGAACGGATGGACGCGAACGTTGAATCGCTGTACAACCTCGAAGAGAACCTTCGCGCCCAGGGCTACGAGTTAATGAAGCTCCCTTACGTTCTCCAACTGAATAAGCGAGACCTTCCCAACATTGTGCCCGTCGCGGATCTGACGGCGGAACTGTTGCGTAAGGAGGAGCCTGTGGTTGAGGCCGTTGCTTCCAGCGGCGCCGGAGTGTTTGATACGTTGAAGGCGGTGGCTAAGCAGGTTTTGACGGAACTCCGGAAAAGCTGAAGATGACGCCGCGGAAAATTATTCTAACGACTTGAGCATCAGCAAGCCATCCCCGCCATTTGAATAGTATTTCGGTAACCGCTGCGTTACAGAGTAGCCCAGACGTTGATAAAGCTTCTGCGCCGGAATATTGAGCGACCTCACTTCCAACCGCACCAGCCTTACATGTCGCTGCCTAAATCCCTTCTCCACGTCAGCCATTAGCCGCTTGGCTAGATGCCGCCTGCGATGTTCGGGGGCCACACCCACTGTTGTGATGTGTCCAGTATGATCAGGTTCAATTAAGCCAATGACAAAGCCGGCCATTAAGCCGTTGGGAGTAGCCGCACGGAAGGATATTGACTCGGGCGCAGTTAGAAGGTATTCAAACGTCTCGCGGCTATAAGCTTCACCGTCAACGAAACAACGCTGATCGAGGCGCCAACATTCATCGAGGTGAGAGATCGTGAGCGGCCGGATGTCATAACGGATACCGACGGCTGCGGGCGCCGTTCTTTCAGGTTCAACCGGGAACTCTTCGGGTGATGGCGACCACCAGCGAGAGCGAATTTTTTTTAGTACTGCCATAGCATCAAACAGATCGCTTCGTCGGCATTAGTTTACCATCATCGTTTTGATGAGCACTAGATCACAAGCATACAATCACCATAGCTATAGAACCGAAAGCGTTCGGCAACTGCATACCGATATGCATCAAGCGTTACGTTCCGTCCGGCGAATGCGCAGACAAGTAAGAGTAGCGATGAACGAGGAAGGTGAAAGTTAGTTAATAGCGCATCGGTAATTCGAAACTTGTATCCTGGAATGATCGTTAGGTCGGTTTCGCGCTTTTCTGATCTTACCCTGCCCTCGGCGTTTGCGGCTGATTCAAGCGCGCGCACTGTCGTAGTGCCGACCGCAATCACCCGTCCACCACCTGCCCGGCTCTGATTTATCACGTGGGCAGCTTCGTCGCGGATTTCGTAGTACTCAGCGTCAACCTGATGCTGCGCCAGGTTATCCACTCGCACGGGTTGAAATGTTCCGTACCCAACATGCAACGTGATCTCTACAATTCGAGCCCCGCGCGCAATTAGTGCATCAGTGACTTGAGGTGTGAAATGCAGTCCGGCGGTGGGTGCGGCAATAGCTCCCTTCTCACGGGCGAAAACAGTTTGATAACGCTCGTCATCAGATGGGGACGATCCCAACGGTCGCTTGATGTAGGGCGGGAGGGGAGTTTGACCGAGTCCTTCGATGAGGGGTGCCAGCGGCTGATCGCCGTTAAATCTAAGCAGTCTGAATCCTTTCGCCGCGTCCTCAAGCACTTCTGCCTGAAGATTCGAACTGCCAAAGCGGATCCGTTCACCGGGCTTCAACCGGTGCGCTGGCCGAACCAACGCTTCCCAGATTGGGCCGGTGCCGAAGCCGGATGAACAACTCTCCGATTCGATCTCTCGGATAAGTAAAACCTCGACCCGTCCCCCTGATGGATCGCGCCAGCCAATTAGTCGAGCGGGAAACACTCGAGTGTTGTTTACAACGATCACGTCACCGGGCCGGACCTGTTCCGGAAGCGTTTCAAACATCGAGTCGTGCAGAGCTTGCGGGTCGCGTTTAACTATCAACATCCGCGATGCATCGCGTCGCTCCAGCGGTTGCTGCGCGATCAGTTCTTCGGGGAGTTCATAGTCAAATTCCGAAAGCAGCATTTTAGGGTGATTGAGGTAACGGCACCGGACTCGGGTAATGAGGATGTTCACGGTGGAACACTGCTGTGAGCTGGGCCCCAAACAAGAGTATCAGACTCGACACATAGCTCCACGTCAAAACTGCAACCACGGCACCCACCGATCCATAAATCTGATCGTAGTGAAAATAGTTGAGGGCCCAGGCAAACACATACTTTGCAATTTCCCAGAGCAGACCGCCGATAATGGCTCCTGGTATCGTGTCGCGCAAAGTGACTTCCGCCTTGGGCATGAAGCGATAGACGACGACAAAGAGAGTTATTGTGATCAGAAAACTTGCGATGGCGAAAACGCCTTGCCAGAACACACTGCCCACTGAAAGAAGCAGCGGATAATTTGTGGCCTGCCGGGGAGAGACCCTGTCTGCAATCTCCCTGAGCGCAACGACTACCGACGTTATGAAAACTGAGATTGCCAACAACACCCCCACGATTCCAATCATGCCAATGGTCAACGCGCGCCCGTGCCAAAAAGCCCGCGAAGTCGATCCCCAGATTCGGTTAAGCGCTCGCTCGATGACAGCGAAAACCCACGAGCCTGCCCAAAGTGTCACGATGACGCAGGTGACTATCGTGCCTGTACCCACCGAAGACATTGCCCGGATTGTTTCTCGCAAAAACTTGCCTGAGCCCGGATAGACTTCCACCGCATGAGTTAGCATTTCAGTAGCGGCAGTAATCTGGTTTCCTATCCCGAGCAGCAACAACAAGGCCGGGAAAAGCGCCATCAAACCGAAGTAGCTCATCGCCGCTGCGGAAGTGTAGAGGTCATTTTCATGAAACTGGTGCAGCGAGTGGGTCAGAATTGACCGCCAGGGTCCGCGGTTGCGGACGCCGAAGGAATGGCGAGTGAATGACGTGAACCTTTTCATAGAGATTCCGAAAGAAACTTTGGGGGATTGCTTGGTTCACACCCTAGCAAATTCTTCACTGAGAATCGAACAGGCTGGGCTTGAGGATAACTGAGGGTGAAATGCCGAAGTGATCGTAGGCGAGGCGAGTTGCCATGCGGCCGCGGGGAGTGCGGTCCAGAAAACCGATTTGAATCAAGTAAGGCTCGATAATTTCTTCAATTGAATCCTTTTCCTCGTGGATTGATGCCGAGATCGTTCCCAAGCCAACGGGTCCGCCATTAAATTTCTCAATTATCGTGTAGAGAAGTTTCCGGTCCATTTCGTCGAGCCCAAAAGTGTCGACTTCCATCCGGTTGAGCGCATCGTTGGCGACTTCGCGCGTGATACGCCCGTCGTAGTCGACCTCAGCATAGTCTCTGACTCGGCGCAGAAGCCGATTAACTATTCGAGGGGTACCGCGCGAGCGGCGGGCAATTTCGCGGGCGCCGTTATCGTCGATCTCCACCCCCAGAATATCAGCCGAGCGTCTGCAGATAATTTCGAGATCTTCATGCGGATAAAAATCCAGGTGAAACACAATGCCGAAACGGCCTCGGAGGGGCGCCGTCAATAGACCTGCGCGGGTAGTAGCACCGACCAAAGTAAATTTCGGTAGCTCGAGTTTTATCGATCGAGCGCCCGCTCCCTGACCGATGAGCAGATCAAGCTGATAATCCTCCATTGCCGGATAGAGTTTTTCTTCCAGGGCTGGCAGCAGGCGATGTATCTCGTCAATGAAAAGGACGTCGCCTTCCTGCAAGTTCGTCAGTAGGGCGGCAATGTCGCCGGCTTTTTCGATCGCCGGGCCGGCTGTCGAGCGAAGTTCGGCGCCCATTTCATTTGCGATTATGTGGGCGAGCGTGGTTTTGCCCAGGCCGGGCGGACCTGTCAGCAGGACATGGTCGAGCGCTTCCTTCCGGTTCCGAGCCGCTTGCATGTAGACGCGCAGGTTTTCTTTGACCTGCTTTTGGCCGATATATTCCGCAAGTTTGGAGGGACGAACAGTTGACTCAAACTGCCGTTCATCATCGCTTAGTGGTGTATCCCGTATCCGGGCTGATTCTTCACTCGACATAGTTTTTGTACTGTCACGCAAACTGTTCGTTTGCGAATGGATTCGTGAGCTGCCACGCAACATCGCAAACTACAGTTTGTTTTTACGACGTGAAATGCAAACAGTTTGCGGAAATCAAACCTCTAGGCCTTGGCCAACTTCTTCAGACTGCGGCGCAAGATCAACTCAACCGTAATATCGCCACCCTCGTCCAATGCCGACCCGACAGCCTTTTCCGCAGAGCTTCTCTGATAACCAAGATTCAAGAGTGCCGAGAGCACGTCGGAGCGCATTGAATCCTCGGTCGCGATTGGTTCTCCCGCTGGTGTCTTGGCGCCGAGGTCTTCTTCCAATTGAGCGGATGATAGCGAGGCGACTTTATCACGCAGTTCCATCACCAGGCGCTCGGCGGTTTTTTTGCCGACGCCCGGAATCAAAGTCAGACGAGCGAGGTTGTTAGTCCTAATCGAAGCGATGATTTCATCGGCACTCATACCTGAGAGTAGAGTTATTCCAAGCTTGGGGCCTATCCCGCTGACGGAGATCAACCGCAAAAAAAGCTCACGTTCACGCGCAGTCTTGAAGCCATAAAGCTGCAGTGCATCCTCCCTAACGTGGGTGTAGATGCGCAACTGCACATTAGCGCCCGGCTCTTCGAGGTCATAAAAGGTTGATACAGGAATCGTGATCTCATAGCCGACGCCTCCGACATCCAGAATCACAGACGTTGCCTGCTTGGAAAGAAGGGTGCCGGACAAGTGTGCAATCATTGGCGAAGGTATAGCAGCTCAGAGGTTGAAACGGCGCGATTGTAGTTGATGGCTACGACATTCGGCAACGCTGCTTGAATTGTGCTGTTTGTGATCATAAATCGCCTTGCTTACCATTAGGCTCACAATCGGTCTATACTTGCGGCAGGCCCTCGAAAATGAAGTCAGAAAAGATTTCGGAATTAACTACGAACCGCCTGAGCATCTATCTCCGCTGCCTGAATACCCTTTCGGCGGCAGGAATTAAGAGTATTTCGTCACAAGCCCTGGCTGAGCAGTTTAATCTCAATTCTGCTCAGATCAGGAAGGATCTTGGTTACTTCGGAGAGTTTGGAGTGCGGGGCGTTGGTTATTATGTAGAAGATTTGCGAGAACACATTACGAAGATTTTAGGCCTGGATAAACCTCATCGCGTGGGTATCGTGGGCGCCGGGAGATTAGGAACCGCTCTTGCCAACTACAAAGGTTTCGAACGTTCAAATTTTGCCGTGGTCGCACTGTTTGATAACGACGAACAAAAGATCGGACGTCGACTGGGCGAGGATAAGATTGTCGTTCAAGATGTAAAGAAGATGCCCCGGCTGGTTGCGGACGAGTCGATTGACTTGATGGTGATCGCCGTTCCGGCGCGCGTCGCTCAGAGAGTGCTCAATCAGGTAATGTCTGCGGGGATTAAGGCTGTCCTGAATTTTGCCCCGGCGTCGCTCAGCGGTCGACTGGACGTGAAAGTTAAGACAGTTGACTTAACTACATCGCTGGAATCGCTGTCATATTTCCTGGCCCGACCACAGGCGAATGCAGTGACCAATCCAAGGCACGTGACCCGCCTGGAAGAGCACACCGAAGTTAACGAGCACGAGTTATAACAGGAGTATTCAACGCTACCAGCAAAATGGACGAACAAACCGCCCGCCGCGAAATAGTGAATGTAGGCCGCCTGTTGTACGAGCGCAGTTACGTCGTGTCGTCCGATGGCAATGTCAGTGTGCGCCTTGATGACGGCCGAATAGTTGCTACGCCGACAATGATGTGCAAGGGCCGCATGACGGAAGATTCGCTGGCCATCACAGATGCGGCTGGGAAGGCACTCGGCAGTCGAAAGCCTTCGAGTGAGTTGGCGATGCATCTCCTGATTTACCAGGAGCGGGCAGACGTCATGGCAGTTTGTCATGCGCATCCACCTCACGGTACCGCCTTCGCGGTCGCCGGACTGGCGATCGATCAACCTATTTTGTCTGAAGTGATCTTGACGCTTGGATGTGTTCCGCTGGCCGCTTACGGGACGCCCTCGACCGACGAGTTGACTGAAGCCATGCGGCCACTGGTGAAACATCATAATGCGCTGCTTATGGCTAACCACGGCGCAGTCGCTTACGGGTCTGACTTATGGCAGGCGTTTGATCGTTTGGAAACGCTCGAACATACGGCGCGAATCGCCATACTAGCGCGGATGCTCGGTGGCTCGAAGAATTTGCCTCCGGATGCGATCGAAAAACTTATCAACGTGCGCGAGGCGGCGGGCTATCTGGGTGAAGACGCGCGGTGCCAGGCGTGTGGCTACCTGCACGAAACGCGGCTGACCTGTCCAAGCGGCGATCGACCGCCGGCGGTGCGCCCCTACCAGAAGTCCCCAGAGAATGGTTCCGGAAAGATCGCGCTGAGCAGAGAAGAACTGGTTGAGTTGTTGACGCAGGCGGTGAACAGTAAGTCATGAATCGTAAACACTGAATGGTAAATGGTTGAAAAGTCGTCTAATATTTGGCCTCCACGATTTACCATCCACTCACTAAGAGGAGCTACAGATGCCACAAGAAGCATTAGGCATGGTCGAAACTAAAGGTCTGGTCGCAATGATTGAAGCGGCCGATGCGATGGTTAAGGCCGCCAACGTTACCCTAGTCGGCTATGAGAAAATCGGCGCAGGTTTCGTTACTGCGATCGTGCGCGGAGATGTCGCGGCCGTTAAGGCAGCTACAGATGCCGGCGCTGCGGCCGCTCGTCGGGTCGGCGAACTCGTCAGTGTGCACGTGATTCCGCGTCCGCATGGCAGCGTGGACGAGGCGCTTCCGATCGGTAACCGCTAAGGATGATCATCGCGCGCATTCTGGGGACCGTGGTCTCCACACATAAAGACGAGCGCCTGCTTGGCAAGAAGCTCCTTATCGTGCGGCCCGTCAACGTCGATGGCAGCGACACGACAGGTTATGTCGTTGCCGTGGATACTGTCGGGGCCGGCTTTCATGAACGAGTGTTGGTCGTCGCTGGGTCTAGTGCGCGACTGGCCCAGGGGTTGAAAGACGTTCCCGTCGATGCCGCGATCGTGGGGGTCATTGATACGGTTGACGTGAACACCTGAACCATCGGATCGAGTTGATTCACCCGCTACCAGAAACACACCTCCGCTTATTCAGGAAGGAGAGTTTATGAGTAACGAAGAGATGAACAGGAAGATGGAGTTTATCGTCGAGCAGCAGGCCCAGTTTGCTGCCGACATTGAAGTGATGCGAGAGATTCAAGCGGCAGACGCGAAGGTGTTCAAGGAACAAGATCGCAAACTATCCAATGCAGTAGTGGCCCTGGTGGGATTGGTTGGGAACCTAACACAGGCGCAGACGAGCTCGGATGGCAGAATCAATGTGCTCGCGGAAAGTTTCAACCGGCTAGTGCAGGCGCAGGCGCGGACAGAGGAGGCACAAACGCGGACAGAGGAGAGCTTGCAAATCCTTATCAACGTCGTAGAACGGCACATCAGCGGAAACGGTGGGCCGGCTTATCCGGCGTAACACTAAAATGCAACTCGCGCGCGTTATCGGAACGGTGGTAGCAACAATAAAGAACGACTCACTTGAGGGTCGCAAGCTTCTGGTCGTACAAACCCTCAACAAAGATCTTGAGCCGGCCGGCAATCCGATGGTTGCCGTGGATTCAGTGGGAGCCGGTGTTGGTGAATTGGTCTTTTGGTGTCGCGGCAAAGAGGCGAGCTTCCCTTTCAGGAGGGAAGACACGCCGACTGACTGCACGATCATTGGTATCGTTGACTCGGACGCGCATGTGACGCAGGGAAGCCGGGCATGATTCGTCGAGCCTGAGGGTGCAGGCTTCCTGCAGCAATGACCGCAGTAGCTGGGAGCGCAGGCATCCTGCCTGTTTCGAGCGCCGCAGGCGCGAAGTCGGTTTAAACTAATGATTCTCGCCCGCGTTCTCGGAAACATTGTCGCCACCAGGAAGAATCACCGTTACGAGAGCGCCAGCATTATGCTCTGCCAACAAGTCACGCCTGAGGGCGACGAGACCGCCACGACTTTGCTGGCACTGAACGCAATTGATGCTGGCGTTGGAGACACGGTCTTGATTGTGCAGGAAGGTTGGGGCGCATCGACTGCATCCACAGGAAAAGCCGGCGCAGCAATTGATTCCGCCATAGTTGGCGTCGTGGATTATGTCGATTTATTGAAAGACGAGTAGGATAGCCTTTCCACGATGTCACCAGTCAGAACCACCTGCGTTAGCGGGTGGGTTTTAGAACGAAAAAGAAGTGGGCAGTATCAGCCCTACAATTATGAGCACGGAATTGGATCACGCTCGTGAGATCGCAGAAAGAATCGCTCGCCGAGTGTCAGGTGATCGTCACCCAAAGCCCAACCGCGCCAATCCTAAACCCGAAGTCAGTTCGGAACTTGCCGCCGTCCGTGCAGGTATCAGCGAATTACAGCGAAAATTGGAGCAGCTGGAAGCGAAGTTAAGTTTGGATTCCGTCCAGAGCCCGGCACCCATCGGTTCTGCTTCAACGAGGAGCACGGTTCCGCAAACGCATTCGCCCTGGCTGGCCGGCATCAATGCCTCATACTCCCATCCAAGCCACGAGAAGTTTGGGGTGGAAGAAGCAGTAGTCTCGGAACTCGTGGACTATTTTGAGAAAGAGAAAATCTGCAGCGTCGAACCTGGCGCTAAGCCCTGCGATCATTGCGCCATGTGCAGCTCGAGAGGGTTTTGAGGCCGACAACAGCCTTTCTAACGAACTCTGCTTAGTCTTAATCCTCATCAAGCTTACACAAGAACGTTTGCATCTCGAACCCTAGGGTTGCACAACTAATTGTCATTCCATCTTAAGGCTTTCATGCAAGATCTTTTTTATTGACACTGCCCTCATCTCGGGAGTAGTTTGCGAATGTTCTCGCAACCAGAGTTTTAAGCAGCCTCATTCAGTTAGCAAGAGTCCCGCTCCTCAATAGAGCCTCACTCATGTTGACCCAGTCGTAACTCACGGTGGAGATCATCCTGCCGACTCTAACTAGTTTCACTGGCCAGCAAGGAGCCGATCAAGTAAGTCAGCCTGGTACTTGCATTAACGACCCATTCACGTGGTACAAGCTCGGATGCGTCTCGACTCAGGCTTTAGGAATGTCCTATTCCTCGTCGGTTCATGCGGATCCCTTCATTTCCGATCCCGCGCAAAGCGGGATCAAGTATGTCCAGGCTGTTAGCGCTTTTCGTAAAATCGCCCGCGGAGCGAATCTGGTCTGCCACACAAAGCGGTCGTCTGACACCAATATTGCGTCCGGTTGGCAGCTTGATACCCACGATCCTTATGATCCCGGCGAGTATCCAGCTCATTGGTTCACCGAGGGTAATAATCTAACCATGCCAACGGTGGATTATCCGAAAACCGTTTTGACTTTCTTTTCGGCTTGGGAGTTTGTCGATTCGGTCTATGTCGATGATCACTTCGAGATGTATGTCGTCTATTTCACTGGCAACAATCCGACAAGTCCAGGTTTGCAACGGACACTTGGCAAGCTAGTATGGAATTGGGGAGGCTTGGTAGTTTTTGACTGGAATGGGACGAACGCTGTTCATACCATTCGATACTCAAACGTAGCTCCCACATCCAGGACCGGTGTAACTGCGAACTCGATGGTTACCATGCAGGGTAATGTGCATCCCAGCGTGGATGCCGCTTGCCCGGGCGGTCCTCCTATCTCAACCAATCATATCGACAGATCCAGGGTATTTGTGAAATACCATTATCTGGATTTTCTTGGTCACTCGCCAGATCTTCTCGGCTGGAACTTTTGGACAAGTCAGATTTCACGATGCGTCTTTGACTTGAACTGTGTGCATGCTGAAAGAATCCACATAGGACTGGCGTTCATGTATTCACCCGAATTCGCTCAACAGGATCCGATTATGGCCAATCCACCCGGAAGCCCCGGCTTTAATGCCAGCGAATATAATCCGCGATTCGTTTATTGGTGTTATAAAAAATACCTGCAGAGAGAACCAGATTCACCTGGTTGGGAATACTGGACAAACGTATTAAACACAGAGGGAAACTATGGGCACATCATTGAGGCGTTTCAGGTCTGTAATGAGTACCGCGACCTGAGAAACTTCTTTTAACTAAGTATCATTAACGCGCGTTGTCATTTTGGAGGTTGTATGAATGAACGATGGCTCAAACCACTGATCTTGTTAATCTTGTTCCTTTCTCAGAGTACAGCCCAGAACGAGTCGGAGCTCGATTTGGTTGGACAACAACTTAGTCGCCACCTTGAGATGAAGTTGCCTGGCTGGAAACACAAGCATGGCGAACCAATCCGCGGCAGCAAGAACGTTCTTATCGAGTTCTGGAGCTTTTCGAACAGGGTCGTCAAAGTATCCATTGTGTCTTACGGGTCCGCGCAAGAGGCGCGAGAAGTACTAAAAGGGTTCAAGAAATATAACGCTAAGAAGGAGGATTTAAGTGGCCTTGGCGACGATGCTTACGGTTCCGGATATGGCTTGTCTAACGTTACCTTCGCCAAGGGAAAATTCATCGTGTACGTGAGCACTTACGCGGAAGTGGATTCTGATTCGGATGCACGTTCACTAAGTCAGGACGAAAGAGGCCAGCGCGAGAAGTCGGAGATGAGGCGGCTCAGCCGAGAGTTTGCAAAACACATAGCGGAGGCGAGAGATCTTCCATAGTTCTTTCGGTTGTAGCAGAAAGAAAGTGCGATGAGTCTAAAATGCCTTGGCTTGTGTATCGTTGTTCTTAGCTTTGCTTTGACTGTTTCCGCACAGGGTAGAATCGATGAGCGCGGAGTGTATCAGCCCACTGAAGAAGAGTTGGCGGCTATCAAGCGATTGGGCGAGCTATTGCGCAAGCCGACTTTCATCACTCTTAAGCTGCTTTCTCTCCCTCGCAACAACTCACGCGAACCGCCTAGCGACACCCCGACGCCTTACACAGTTGGAGACAGGATAGGTTTTCAATTGTTCATCACCCAGTCGCTTTCCGAAACCATAACACTTACCGAGGTGTTAGATCCGCACGAGAATACGCGTCTCGAGCTATTCAAAGATGGGGACATTGTTCCATACAGTAAACAGGCCCAGGAAATCGTCGAGCTAAGGGAAAGGAGGCCCGCGGAAGGAAGTGGTGGAGGAGCCAAACTTGAACCCGGGCGGGAACGCACGCTGAAGTGGATCAGACTCGAAGATTGGTACGAGCCACTTTGCCAGGGACATTACCAACTCAGCGTTAGTCGCCGGTTTGCGTGGGATGGCGACTGGGTTCAGTCTACGTCGGTAACCTTCGACGTACAGCCCCGAAAACCAGCCTCGGCGATCCCTGGCATCTCAGAATAGAACCTCGTCAGTTTCAGCGGCAGGTCGAGGGAACCCTTGCAGCCTCAGGAGTGCGGGGCAGGGAACAATCTTCATAAGGTACAAACTAGCGTTACTCCTCGGTTGCTTAATGAAAGAGGCCGCTCACGGGAGCGGCCTCTCTGTTTATTAACGAAGGAACCGGCCGAGGCCAGCGGTTCACTTGGTTGGCGCCGGATTGGGGCGCAGCGAGTTTGAATCAATCTTCGGCGCCGCCGTAGCACCTTCTTCGGCTTTGAAGTAAGGCTCGTCCTTGAAACCAAACAGTTTCGCGGAAATAACAGTTGGGAATTGGGCGCGGGTGGTGTTGTAGTCCTGCACCGCAGCGTTATAGTCCATGCGCGACGTGGCGATGCGATTCTCCGTGCCGGCCACTTCATCCTGTAGTTTCAAGAAGTTTTCGTTCGACTTCAAAACCGGATAGTTTTCCTGAAGCACCAATAACCTTCCGATGGTGCCGCCAAAGCTGTTCGCAGCATCGATGACTGCTTGCTTCTGCTCCGGACTCTTATCGCCACCTTCGCCTTGTGGGGCCTGGGACGTTGCGTTGAGCAGCCTGGATCTCGCTTCGGCAATCTTACCAAAAACCTCCTGCTCCTGAATTCCGGCGAGCTTGGCGCTTTCGACCAGGTTGTTAATTAAATCGGCGCGCCGCTGGAGCTGTGCCTCCACGTTGGCCCATTTGGCTTTTACGGTCTGCTGTTTGGTCGTCAAGGTGTTGTAGCCGCAGCCGCTGGCTGTCGTGGCTACGAAAACAACCAAAGCAAGTAACATAATTCTTCGTCGGTTCATTTCGATTCTCCTGAATTTTCGGTTTGCGGGAACTCATCTACCAACTGGATAACGCGGTCGATCAGATCCATGTAAGCCGCAAAGATTTCGTTGGCTTCCTTTTCAGTGGGGGGCACATATTCGCTTGCGCGAAACGCAAAAATCCTTTCAAACGGAGCCGGGTCTAGCCCGAAGCGTCGGACCGTGGCCCGCACACAATCGGGCTTGGCCACCGGCGCTTCCTCGCCGTACAGGATGAGCACCGCGCGAAAGAGCGCCGCAAAACTGGCGAGGCTGTCGCTCATTAGATCGCACAATTTCTCAACTGAAACCGACGCGGGAATGTACATCCGGCGGAGCTGAATCAACTTGCTTCTTAGCTCGTACTCGGTTTGATGTCGCAGGTTGTGATCTGAGAGTTTGATCAACTCGAATGGATCTTGCCCGTAGAGCACTACCCGAGCGTTCGCCATTTGGTGAAACTCAATCGGGAAGACGTCAGCGGCATCTGATAGCTCTTCAGTAGTGAAATAGACCGGCAGCGGATGACCCAGGCGCCGCCACTCGCGCATAGGCGCCTGAGCGAGGCGCAGGTCCTCGGGGGTGATTCGATTCAAAGTGATGAGTAGGTTGTAATCCGAGCGCAATTCAACGTTGTCGCCAGCCGCAGCTGAACCGTAGAGGACAACAGAAGCGAGGTTCTCGCCATGCGTCTCACGCAAATCTCTTATGAGACCGTTTAATGCGTCGTGGACAACTGTCTTAGTCATCGTGTTTTCGTGCGCTCCGAAATACTAACAGAAATTCCAAATTCGACCACAGAGGTCAGGGATTAGCCTTACCAGCTACCTCCTGCACCTCCGCCACCCGCGCTTCCTCCGCCAAAACCTCCGCCAAATCCCCCACCGCCTCCACCGAAGCCGCCGCCACTCCAGCCGCTGCTGGAACCGCCCCAACCTCCGCTGCGGCTCCCGGAGTTGAGTAGTGAGCCGAGCAGCAATAGATTCCACCAGCCACCGCCGCCCCCCCGGCCACCCCCGCCGCCCTTCTTTATTGATGAGAGCACGAGGATGATAATGCCAAGGATGATGAGCAAGGTGCAGCACGAGGGCCGACCTGATCGGGATCTACTGACCGGCTGTTCCGGAGTCGAGCGATAGGCGTAACGCTGGTCGATTCCCTCGACGGTGAAACCACGCTTCTCCGCCAGAGTCGCAACATAAGCCTGCACCGTGTTGTAAATCCCCTGGCTGTAATTTGCTTTTTTGAATTCCGGCACCAGGTATTTGCGCTGGATCTCCCCTACCAATCCATCGTTGAGATCCCCCTCGAGATGATAGCCAATCTCCGTGAAGTACTTTCGGTCCTTAATTGCTACGACCAATAGAAAGCCATCGTTGGTTTTTGATCCAACTCCCCAGCCCCGATACAGGTCCAGCGCGTATTCGGAAATATCGCGACCCTCAGTCGTGTCAATTGTTACGACTGCGAACTCAATATCTGCTCGCTCCTTCAGATTTAGGTAAATGGAGCCGAGCTTTTGACTGGTATCAGGGTCAATGACATTGGCTAGATCGACAATCGGCGTAAATGGTGAAGGTAGCGGAATCGGTGGAGTTGCCGTTTGCGCAAATGCGCTCGTAGTAGTAGCTAAGCAGAGGAGTGCGCAGGCGAAGGAGAGGCAAACTAAGCGAAACGAAAGTCTCCGGCGCCTTTCCAGGCCGCGTTTCGGTTCTGATGTTGCCAATCTAAAGATAATGCCCATTGCTTAGAGAAACCTTAGCGGTCTGCGGGAACATCCGCACAAACGCGAAGAAACGTTACCCTTCAATCAACTTATGCAACAAATAGAAAAGTGCCACTCCTACAAAAACGACAATCGAGACCGTAGGGTTTCTTTCTTCTTTGTGATTCACTTCCGGAATCAGGTCACTCGCAGCGACATAAAGCGTAACCCCGGCTGAAAAGGGCAGGGCATAACCCACTGCGTTCTTAATTCTCGTATCCAGCAATGCTATCGCGACAACTCCAGCCAGGGTCGCCGCCCCGATGGCTGCGGTTGCCCAAAGCGCCTTGCGCGTGGATCGACCCGAAGCCAGCATGATAGATGCAACGGTAAAACCTTCCGGCATCTTGTGCAGCAGTATCGCAATGAAGACTAGTATGCCCACCCTGAAGTTAACTAGAAATGCGGCTGCAATAGAAACGCCGTCGAAGAAAGTGTGAATCCACAGACCACCGACTGCCGCGTACGCAGCCGACGGTCGCATGAACGACTCGGGATGGGTCTCAGCACCAAAATGGAAGTGGGGAGCGATGGTGTGCTCGAAGAGTTGAATTACCAGGTATCCGGCGAGGAGCAGTGTCATCGCGCCACCTACCGCCTCTGCCGCGCTTTTACCCTCGAGGTTTTCCGTCCAGATACTAACGCTCTCAGGAACTATCTCAATGAAGATGGCCGCGAGCATAAACCCAGCGCCGAGGGCTACCAGGTATTTGAGGAAGCGTTCTCCAAATCGGTGGGCGCCCGATCTGATTAGCACAAATCCCCCCAGCAGATTCGCGCCAGCGGCGAGCAAGCCAAACAGCAAAAGCCCGACAAATCCTCCGTGATCGAGATTCATCTGTTGTTCGTCAGACAGGGAAACTTAGACTGAAGCATGGTCCGCAAATATACATCATGGGCCTCGCGCTGCCTATCAACGACGGATTTCGGTGGTGACCTGGTTTGAAAATCTCTGTGCGTCCTCTGAGTACTCTGTGCCTCTGTGGTGGTGTTTGCCCAGTAAATTCACCACCGAGACACAGACCACAAAGGTTGCACAGAGAAAAGCTCAAATTAGGTCACTACCCGGATTTCCAGCCATGACATTGTTAAGAAGGGCGGACAAGAGGCGAACAAGAACTTAAGACGCTTACCCCTGTAGTGTCCAAAAACCTAGGAATTTCAGTGAGTTTCTTGTTGACAGCAAAAATGATGGAGCGTAGTATCCGCTCGGGTGGTCGAAAGTGGTCGGAAGTGGGTTCAAACCTCGTAGCACGAACCGATCATGAGCAACTTTTCCAGAAACGGCCACCCGCCAACTCTATTGAAGATTCAATTCTATGCTTCGGGGAAACTACACAGCCCGCATCGATGCGAAGGGGCGGCTAAAGGTGCCGACGCAGTTTCGCCGTCTGGTTGACGAGAAGCACGGGAGCGAATTCTACATAACAAGTCTTAGCGGTGACAATGTTCGCATTTACCCGCTGCCGGAATGGGAGTCGATTGAGCAACGTCTCTCACTCTTGCCGACGATGGATCCGGCGCGACGCAAGTTCCTTGACAGGACGAACTACTTTGGCCAGCAGGCGACGATTGATGGTCAGGGCCGGCTCTTGATTCATCCACTTTTGCGCAAGAGCGCAGGCGTGATGGGCGATGTTGCCGTCATGGGTTACCTGACCTATTTGGAAGTTTGGGAACTCGATGTTTTCAAGGCTCGCATGCTCGCGGACCCTTACACGGAAGAAGACGAGGCCGCGATTGCCAGGTTAGGGATCTAAAAGTGAAGTGCTGAGTACTGAGTTACATAACAGGACCAAGTGTTAGATATTCGCAATAGAGCTAGGGAGTTTTACTCAGGACTCAGGACTCAGGACTCAGAACTTGACGATAGTTCTTTGAACGAGATCACGGGGCGGTGGTGATGGCTGCGCCTTTGGGGGGCAAAGGCGCGCCCCATCGCCCCGTGCTGCTACAAGAGACGATTCAATTCCTCGCACCCGAACGAGGCGGTCTCTTTATCGATTGCACGGTTGGCCTGGGAGGACACTGCGAAGCGATCCTCGAATCTTCCAGCGAGACTCGCGTCCTGGGTTTCGATCGTGACGCAGAGGCGCTTCGGTCTGCGAGTGAGCGCTTAGCACGGTTTGGCGATCGCTTTCGCGGTATTCACGAAGACTTTCGCGCAGTGGATAGGGTCCTGAACGAACTGGATGAGCACGAACCGGTTGGGCTGCTCGCAGATTTGG
Source organism: Pyrinomonadaceae bacterium (assembly GCA_031396065.1). Taxonomy (GTDB): domain Bacteria; phylum Acidobacteriota; class Blastocatellia; order Pyrinomonadales; family Pyrinomonadaceae; genus PSRF01. Next base: position 25,021 of record JANNJZ010000524.1, read on the forward strand.
GAGTCTCGTCGCTACAGTTTGATTCGCCGACAAGGGGATTTAGCTTTCGTTTTGACGCACCGCTCGACATGCGGATGGACCCAGACGGCCCAGGTGAAACGGCCGCGGATCTTCTGCACCGACTCCCGGAAGAAGAAATAGCCGCAATAATATTTGAATATGGCGAGGAGCGAAACTCACGCCGCATCGCCAAGTGGATCGTTGAAAGTCGCGAGCAAGGGAAGCCGATCGGAACCACAAAAGAACTGGCCGACCTGGTAGCCCGCGCAGCCGATCAAAGAAAGCGCTGGCACATCCATCCGGCAACCAAAACCTTTCAAGCTTTACGCATCGCTGTCAACAAAGAGCTTGAGGGGTTGGGCCGATTCGTCGAAACAGCCATCGATCTTTTACAGCCCGACGGGCGCTTCATCGTCATCAGTTTCCACTCGTTGGAAGACCGGATAATGAAGCAGGAGCTGCGCCGATTATCGGGCTACTGCCAGTGTGAGTCGCGGCAAGCACTAGTGGGCGTTTGTACTTGCGGGGCCCGTCGCGTCGTGGAGATTCTTACCAAGCGCCCGGTGATTGCTGACCCGCTTGAAATTGACGAAAACCCAAGATCGCGTAGTGCGAAGTTGCGTGCTTGTCGAAAGCTCGTTCTAGACTGATCGCAGATTTGAGAGTTCAGATTTCAGATCATAGATTTGAGATTGCAGAGTCAAAGGGCAAAACCCGAACCCAAAAACCACTGGCCGGAGTTCCCGCATGAAAAGACTACCTTCGAAGCAATGCAATTCCAGGATTAATCATGATCGCGAGCCGGGCGCGCTCACCCGACTGGCGGTGTTGCTGTTCTGTGGTTTGGTCCTGGCAGGCGGTTTTGTGTTTGCGGCGCGACAGCACTTCGCTGCCATTCAATATGGCTATCAAAGCGAATCGCTTCGACGAGAACGCGACCGGCTGATTCAGGAGCAGCAAAATCTGATGTTGCAGAAAGTGCAGGCCTTCGCCCCGGCACGGCTTGAATCTGAGGCGCGCGAGCTGGGCCTGAGGCCGGTCGCTGCCAATCAACTCGAAACTCAGCGGGCCGTGAAGCCCAGGCAGCTGCCGCTGGCGCCGGCTTTGCTAAATTCTTCCGCGACGTTTCGGCGCTAGCCAGAGGGTGGCCGTGAGTGGTCTCAGATCCGAAATCTGAGATTTCAGGTTTGAGATTCAGGGTTTGAGTCTCACCTTGAGGCGAGTTCTTCCCGAGCGATATTTAATAAGAAGGGAAACTTCCAGGGAATGTTGACGCGCCGTTCTTCTCAGTCAGAAGCACAACCAGACCTATTAATTCGCCGCACGCTTTTTGTCGCGGCTTTCGTCGTTTTTTGGATGTTGGGCATTGGTGTGCGCCTGGTTTACCTTCAGGTTTCGCGCCATGAAAAGCTCATCGAGCGGGCCCAGAACCAGCAGCAGCAGGCGATTGAAACTGGTGCGCAGCGAGGGCCGCTGCTTGATCGGCAAGAGCGCGAGCTGGCACGCAGCATCGACACCACTTCTGTCTTTATTGCACCCGACGAATTCGACGGTAAGACAGAAGCCGATACTGAGGGAGCGATTAACTGCACTACCACTTCGCTGTCGCCAATTCTGGGTGTGCCGCAGAAGGAACTCGATGGTCGAATAGCTGAGGCGAGGAAGAATGGTCGTCGCTTCATGTGGGCGGCCCGCCGGCTGAGTCCCGAACAAGCGCTGGCGATTGAAGGAATGCGCCTGCCGGGAGTTCATCTAAGAAAGGAGCAAAAGCGGTTCTACCCAAACGGGTCGCTGGCCGCCAACGTACTCGGCTTCGTCGGCCTTGATGGCAACGGACTCGGAGGTATTGAACAGGTTTACAACGAGAAGATTAGTGGTGAGCCTGGCAAACTTTTCATCGAAAGAGACCGTCGCGGGATCGCTTACGAAAGCACGGAGGTCCCTGGTCGTCCGGGTCAGACTATCGTTCTAACACTGGACCAGACAATTCAACATCACGCTGAAGAAGCCTTAGCGACGGCGGTTTCGCAATCAAACGCAAAGTCGGGGACTGCTATTGTTTTGGATCCACATACAGGCGAGATTCTGGCCCTGGCGAATGCGCCTACATTCGATCCAAACAACGTAGGTGCGGCAACACCGGCGACGCGATCCAACTGGGCACTTCAGAATATTTACGAGCCCGGTTCCACGTTTAAGGTCGTAGCTTTCTCAGCCGCGCTCGAAAAAGGATTGGCGAAACCCAACGATAAGATCGACTGTCAGATGGGGTCTATTACCGTGGCCAGGCGCGTAATTCGCGATCACCACCCGTTTGGCACTCTGACCCTGGCCGACGCCCTCGCGAAGTCGAGCAACGTCGCGGCCATCAAGCTAGGCATGCGGGTAGGTGACCAAGCCATGCACGACTACATGACCCGCTTTGGGTTTGGTTCGCGTACCGGAATTGAATTGCCGGGCGAGACCTCCGGTCTGTTGCGTCCCGTAAGCAGGTGGCAGGCATCATCGATTGGTTCGGTAGCCATTGGACAGGAAGTTGGTGTTACTCCGTTGCAAATGGCCGCTGCTTTCGGCGCTTTGGCGAACGATGGCGTGCGCGTGGCCCCTCATGTGATTCGCGAGATTCGAAACGCTTCTGGTGCGACCGTCTATCGCCCAAACCCGGAACAGCGGAGGGTGATTAGCAAGAAAACAGCGAGCGCATTAAGGGGAATGCTTGAAGGCGTGACCCTCAACGGGACCGCCAAGAAAGCCCAGTTAGACGGCTACAGCGCGGCAGGCAAAACCGGCACGGCACAAAAAATAGACCCCAAAACCAGAGCCTATTCGGCCACGAAACATATCGCCTCGTTCGTCGGCTTCGCGCCCGTTGAGAATCCGGCGGTGGTAATCATTGTAGTGATCGACGAGCCTGGCGGCGCGTACCACGGTGGCGATGTGGCAGCACCGGTATTTCGTGAAATAGCTGAAAAGGTTTTACCCGAGCTGGACGTGATGCCGGACACTGACTTCGAAGATCCAGTACAGCTGGTTGCCCGCGCAGTTGAATCGCCAGAACAGGTGTCCAAACGACGCGAGGAGGATATGCGGCAGGAGCAGGCCAGGAGCTCCACCTTGCCGCAAGTTGCAGATCGGGGAAGCAGGGGAGGCGAGATTGTTTTCGCAGTAGCCACAAACAATTCAATCCTGATGCCCGATTTGCGTGGCCTAAGCGTTCGCGATGTTGTTCGCGCGTGTTCCCGGTTGGGCATGCAGCTCGAAGCTCATGGCGAAGGACGGGTGGTGAAGCAAACGCCTGAGTCGGGGGCGGAATTGCGCAATGGGCAAACCATTTATGTTGATTTCGGGAGACTGAATTGACCAGTTAACCCAAACACCTTCACGGAGCAAGGGTATGATCCCCCCTCGAATGCTGAGCAACGAGAACGAGTTCTTTGGAACTGGAAACGGCTTGAAGAGCCGGGTGACGGCGTGTCGGAAGCGTATCCGCCTCAACCGATTTCAGAGGGCGCACCTAAATACCCTGCCTGGAGAGCGGCTGCTTGAATCAGCGAGTGGATCGTCGGAGCGGGCGGGATACTTGAGGAACAAGCCCGCAGTAAACGGTCCTTTAATCCAGGCTCAAGACCGCGAAACATCCCAGCGGGTTACTGAGCAAGAGGTCGGAAAAACGTGAACGTTCGAGAAGCATCGGTTTTGATGGGCGCTATCGCCGACGACGCAAGTTCCGAGTTGTTTGACAAAGAAATCACAGACTTTTCGATCGATTCGAGAGCGGTTAAGGAGGGCGAGCTCTTCTTCGCGCTTTCGCAGGAAGACTACGCCCGGGCAGGTTTCAACGGCAATTTTGCCGATGGTCATCAATATTTAGAAGACGCTTTTAGGAAAGGTGCGGTTGCGGCGGTTGGACGAGTAGATCGGGTTAGCGGCGATCCGAAGCTCATGGCTTTGAAGGGTAGTCTGCTTTTGGTTCCGGATGCCATCGCAGCGCTGCAAATGCTGGCGCATCGGGTTTACGAAGCATGGGGAAAACCGGTTATTGGTATTACGGGCAGCGCCGGGAAAACCACAGCCAAGGAGTTGACGGCTCATTTACTCAGCTCGAGCGGACGCCGCGTACTGAAGAGCGAGCGAAACTACAATAATGGGCTTGGCCTGCCTCTATCCGTTTTGCGGATGGTGAGCCAAGGCAGACTTCCTGCTCAGTTTGATGTTGCAGTGCTGGAGATGGGAATGTCTTCGCCCACGCATGAGATTCAACGGTTGACCAGGATCACTCCGCCGGATATTGCGGTTGAGTTGATGATCGCTCCAGTTCACTTAGAGCACCTTGGGAGCATAGAAAATATCGCAGCCGCCAAGGCTGAGTTAATTGAAGGTCTCAAGCCGGGGGGTACTGCTGTTCTAAACGCAGATGACGAGTGGGTCATGAGAATGCGTGACAAGCACAAAGGGCGCATAGTCACGTTTGGCATTCAAGAACCTGCGGACGTCATTGCCGAGGAGATTGAAACCGGGCAGCTTGGTCTCATCAGCTTTTGTCTAAAGACTCCCTTGGGTGAGTCACCAGCGACGCTACCGATGAGCGGGCGGCACAACCTAATGAACGCGCTGGCGGCCGCCGCGGTAGCTACTTGTTTTGAAATCACGCCCGCGCAAATCGCGGAGGCTTTAAGCAACGCAACGCCGCCGCGGATGCGCGGTGAGGTCCTGGACTTCGCCGCGGGTTTCAGAGTTGTAGACGATTCGTACAATTCGAATCCGCGGTCGTTGATCAATATGGTACGCACAATCGCTGAAGGCGGGACCAAATCCCGGCGGCGCATTGTGATAGCCGGAGAAATGCTGGAGCTGGGACCGGATGCGGCTGCTCTTCATCGCGAAGCGGGTCGCGAGATCGCCAGTGCTGGCGTGAACCTGCTCTGGGGCGTTCGTGGGTTAGCGGGCGAGATGGTTGCAGGTGCGAACGAGGCCGGATTGTCCGAAACAGCCTTCTTCGTTAGTTCAGACGAAGCAGCTGACGCTCTTATTAAGGAAGTCAGGGAGGGCGATCTCATCCTGGTAAAGGGCTCACGAGGGGTGGCGACGGACAGGATTGTCGCGGCCGTCAAGGCGCGCTTCCCTCTAGCCGGATCTGACGAGGAAACCGTGCAATAACCCGGGTCGGGTTATGTAGCTAGCAGCGGCAGACTAAAAATCGAGAATGATTTATTACCTCCTATACGAGCTGCTTTATAACCATTTCAAGGATAAAGAATGGTATCTCGTAAAGGCCCTGAACGTTTTTCAGTACGTCACTTTTCGCACCGCGTACGCATCGATAACCGCGTTGCTGCTGTCGCTGATGTTTGGCGGCAAACTGATTGAAGCATTACGAAGATGGAATATTGGACAGCAGATTCGCGAAGAAGGTCCTCAGGGGCATATGGTGAAACGAGGCACGCCGACCATGGGCGGCGTGCTGATCGTGGCCTCAGTCATTCTTTCAACTCTGCTGTGGGCGAAGCTGACAAGTGTTTATGTTTGGACCGTTGTGATCGCTACTTTGGCGTTCGGGGCAATCGGTTTCGCCGACGATTATTTGAAGATGAAGAAGCAGGAAAGCCTCGGGCTGACGGGCAAACAGAAGTTGCTTGGGCAGTTGGTGGTAGCCATCTTTGTTTGGGTGGTGCTCTTCGTTTTGACGAAATACTTTGCGAGCGACTACTCCTGGAACGTCAGTATTCCCTTTTTGAAGGCCACGGCCGAGCCGAGCGGGGTCAGCTTTATCGGCCCGATCCTTTACCTGGTGTTCATCGTGATCGTACTGCTCGGGTTTTCAAATGCGGTGAACCTGACGGACGGGCTGGACGGACTCGCAATCAGTGTGACCTTTATCGCAATGACCGCGTTGACCGGCCTAACCTACCTAAGCAGTGATGCGCGGTGGGCGAGATATTTGGAACTGACTCACCGGCCTGAGGCGGCGGAGTTGACGGTCTTCTGCGGCGCTATGGCGGGGGCAAGTCTCGGTTTCCTCTGGTACAACGCGCCACCCGCGGAAGTCTTCATGGGTGACGTGGGAAGCCTGGCTATCGGCGGCGCGATGGGGACAGTGGCGGTGCTCACGAAACAGGAATTCATGTTGTTGATGATTGGCGGGGTGTTTGTAATCGAGGCGCTTTCGGTGATGTTGCAAGTGAGCGTTTTCAAGATGACTAAGCGAACCACGGGCACGGGCCGGCGCATGTTTAAGATGACACCGTTGCACCATCATTTTGAGATGCAAAACTGGAAAGAGTCGAAGATCGTCTTTCGCTTCCTGATTCTGGCGATCCTGTTTGCGCTCTTGAGCCTTTCGACGTTGAAACTGAGGTGATTGACGCGCATGTCAGAACCACCTGCGTGAGCGGGTGGATTTTAGCGAGCTACAAGCGCAGCCAAA
>JANNJZ010000573.1:0-26588 GCA_031396065.1 Pyrinomonadaceae bacterium
AATAGCCACGTCCGTGAGGGCGTGGAGAGCAACCACCGTAGCGCCTGAGGCCCGGAGGGCCGGCGCTGGTTGAGCTGGGAAGTAGTTTATTCCGCACCTTCGGCGCTCATCGTCTTAGAGATTCGCGATCCACGCCCTCACGGACGTGGCTATTGAATGCCGGTCCTTCGGACCTAAAGCAGCGCCGCTTCGGCCACCAGATTGTTAATCGAACTTTAGAGTCAGCACACTAGAGGAGTCTTATTGGTCCTATAGCCTTGCCAATGAATAGAGCTGAAGATCTACCAAAACGACCCGCTAGAGGCCCCCTGGCTCCGCTGCCTCCCGAGATCAAGGGCAGCCTCATCCAGGGCGTGATGCCCGAGTTTAATCGGGACATGCTTGGTTTCATCGAACGCGGTCGCGACCATGGCGATATCGTGCGCATGCGTTTTCTTTACCTAACGGCTTACTTTCTATACCACCCCGACGACATCGAGTATGTGCTTTCTACCAACGCAAAGAATTTCATCAAGTCGCAGTCTGTGCGATCGCCTTTCTTCCAGCGACTGGTTGGCAACGGTCTGTTAACCAGTGAAGGCGAGTTCTGGCGCCGTCAGAGGCGTCTCGCGCAACCTGCATTTCATCGTCAACGGATCAGCGGTTACGGCGATGTGATGGTCGAGTATACCGAGCGTCTGATCTCTTCGTGGTCTGAGGGCGAGACCCGCGACATTCACCAGGACATGATGCGGTTGACGCTCGAGATTGTGGTCAAGACCCTTTTCAATGCAGACGTCTCGGGCGATGCCGCCAAGGTCGAGCGGGCCCTCTCGGAAATAGTCAAACCATTTTCTTCGCAAGCCACCTTGAAGTGGATACTGGACAATCGGCTGCCGACCAAAACACATCGTCACTTTAACGAGTGTGCCAAAGAAATTGACGAAATCGTTTACCGCATAATCTCGGAACGACGAGCGTCTGGCTCCGATCAGGGTGATTTGCTTTCAATGCTGCTGGCGGCGCAGGACGAAGATGATGGCAGCCAGATGACCAACCGTCAGCTCCGGGACGAAGTGATGACCCTGTTCCTGGCAGGCCATGAAACTACAGCGCTCACGCTTTCCTGGACCTGGTACTTATTGGCCCAGTACCCGGCAACCGAACAGAAGTTTCATGCGGAACTCGATGAAGTGCTTGCCGGCAGACTTCCGACGGCTGCCGATCTGCCGAAGTTGAAGTACACCGAGATGATTGCGAAGGAGTCGATGCGACTTTATCCTCCGGCCTTCGCGTTAGGGCGTGAGTCGATTGAGGAGTGTGAAGTGGGCGGTTTTCGAATGCCGCCTAAGACGCAGGTCTTCATGTTTCAGTGGGCCGTCCAACGCGATCCGCGCTTCTTCGATCAACCCAATACGTTCGTGCCGGAACGTTGGACTACCGAGTTTGCCAGTGGCTTACCGAAATATGCTTACTTCCCTTTCGGCGGTGGTCCCCGCGCCTGCATTGGAAACTACTTTGCAATGATGGAGGTGGTGCTGCTGCTGGCAACGATCGGTCAACGATTCAAGTTCTCGCTGTTGCCTGAGCACCCGGTAAGCTTGCTGCCGGCGATGTCGTTGCGACCGAGGGATGGAATCAAAGTTATCGTCAAGAGTCGATGAAACAACTAAAACCGATCCACCAAGTCACACGAAGCATCACGAAAAGAATCCCTGGTTCGAGTCATTTCGTGTGATTTCGTGGATCGTCTTCTTTTTCATGAGGACAAGCTAGCCCTTTTTCGGCACACCGTCATGGCTCTCACATCACACCAAGTCTCAGCATCGGCTCAACGAAGCACGCGGTCGGTCAAAATCTGCAAAGCTTTTCCTGAAGTGGTCGTCGAGAAAGGCGGCGAATCGCACCTCGCTTTTCGCATTCGCAAGCGGATTTTCGCCTACTACCTATTCGATCATCATGGCGACGGCATGATCGCCTTCACCTGCAAGTCGACCTTGAGCGAGCAACGTCGTCTCGTCAAAGACGATCCCACGAGTTTCTTCGTGCCGGCTTACCTTGGTTCAAAAGGCTGGGTGGCGATTCGGCTGGATCTAGACGAAGTGGATTGGGATACCGTTTCGGAGCTTGCGCGCAGAGCTTATCAGGATATCGCGCCTCGAAAACTCGCAGCGCTCGTCGACTGAAACCAGTCGATCCAGTGTTCACAGGGGAATGGGAGAATATTCTCAACCTTGCCCTTGAATGTTGGGCGTTATACCCTGTTCACCGTGATCAGGAGCTTCCGTTGCGCCGATACGCAAGCATTATTCGAGACCGGAAAAAGCAAGAGGTTTTCTGGCATTGCGAAAATCGCAATTCGGAAGCTTACGCAACTTGATGCGGCACATACTTTGGAGTTTCTGCGTTCTCCGCCTGGCAATCATTTGGAGGCGCTGAAGGGTAAACGCAAGGGTCAGCACAGCATTCGAGTCAATGACCAATTCCGCGTCTGCTTCCGCTGGACAACTGAAGGCCCCACCGACGTGGAGATCGTGGACTATCACTGAGGAGTAACTGCGATGTTCAAAAATGGCATGCGGCCGGTGCATCCCGGCGAGATACTTCGGGAGGACTATCTAGTGCCGCTGGGCATGACTGCGGCCGCCCTGGCCAAGGCTCTCAACGTCCCAGCGCCTCGCATCAATGAAATTGTGCGCGAGCGGCGATCAGTCACCGCGGACACTGCCATGAGGCTTGCGCGCTATTTCGGAGGAGACGCACGCTCTTGGCTGAACCTGCAAGCCGCGTATGACTTGCGTGTTGCCGAGATTCATAACGCCAAGCGCATAGAACGTGAGATCTCACCTGCTGCAGCGTGAATGAAAAGAGAGGTTTCAAACGCATGGCACATTGCTTCGTCATCCAGCCTTTCGACGGCGGAAAGTTCGACAAACGGTACGATGATGTATTTGCTCCAGCGATTACAACTGCCGGGTTGGAGCCCTACCGCGTGGATCGCGACCCAGGGGTAATAGTTCCGATCGATGAGATACATCGAAGGATCACCACCGCCGTCGCCTGTCTTGCCGATATAACCACTGACAATCCTAACGTTTGGTTCGAACTGGGTGTCGCAATTGCAAGTAAGCGTCTGGTTGTTATCATATGTGCAAGAGAGCGCATTCGCTTCCCATTCGACGTGCAACATTTAAGTATCATCCCGTACGCCACCGACTCATCAAGTGACTTCGATAAACTTAGAGAAGATATCGCCTTGCGCCTTACAACCCTCCTGGCAAAGGAACAACAACTTGAAGGGGTCGCTAGCATCTCGTCATTCGCGAAGGTGCAAGGCTTACAAGCGCACGAGATTGCCGGACTTGTCTCGGTCGCACAGGAGGTAGATGCGCCCGAGGATGGTGTGGCAGCCTATACAGTTCGCCAAGGTATGGAAGCAGCGGGATTTACGAAGCTGGCAACTACACTCGCTCTCCACTCCCTCATTGAGAAAGGAATGGTAACGACTGCAAAAGACAGCGACTACAACGACAATGAGTTCTTCGCCTATCGTCTGACGAATGTAGGCGTTGGATGGCTATCCGCAAATCAGGACAAGCTCCCTCTGCGATCTACAAGGGTAGATCAAGCAGACGCTGGTCCCCACTTTTCGAACGACGATATTCCTTTCTAAAGCTTTCTCGGCTCCTTCACTCGAGAGCGCGGGCAATGCGCGCCCATTCATCCAGCGTGAGTGTTTCGGCTCGACGCTGCAGATCAACCTCAGCTTCGCAAAGCACGATGCTCGCGCCTCCATGACTCTTGACGATCTCCTGCAGCGGCGACGGCGAGTTTCGTAAATTATTGAGTATCGTCTTGCGTCTTTGCGCGAACCCCGCACTCACGACCTGCCATAACAGTTTTTCATTCCGTACATCAACCGCAAGCTGGGGCCGAACTACTAACCTCAGTACGCTACTCCAGATCTTTGGCGCCGGCCGAAATGAGCTGGGCGCGACGTCAAACAACTTCTCGGTTTCGCAGTATGTCTGCACAAACACGGAAAGGTATCCGCGTTCGCCAGAGCCCGGCCCGGCGGTAATACGCTCGACAACTTCCCTCTGCAACATCAACACCATCTCGGTCAGGCAATGACGTTGCTCAATTAGTCTCTGAAGAATTGCGGTAGCGATATTGTAAGGAAGATTGGCGACAACCCGGGCCGCGGTCGCCGGGCGTATGGCATCGCAAACATCTGCGACTAAGGCATCGTTCTGCACGAGGGTGAAATTCTCGCAACGACCGAATGACTCTTCCAGAATGGGGATGAGGCCATGGTCAAACTCGATCGCCACCAGACGTCCCGCCTTCTCCAGGAGTGCCTTGGTGAGTGCCCCTCTTCCCGGACCTATCTCGAGAATAGTCTCATCTGATCTCGGGTCCAACGCCTCAACAATGCGCTGAACGGCTCTTTGATCGGTGAGGAAATTTTGTCCGAGGCGTTTGGAAGGGTGGTGGTCGAAAGGCGCGAGATGAAGTACTGATTCTTTTTTCATCCTGGCCTTCAAACTTCATCCGTGGTCTTCGACGAAACTAACGAACAATTGTCGGGTGGCACTCCGTGGACATCCCTCGTGGGGGACCCCAACTTTCGGACGATATCGCAACCTCAACGAGGGGTGGCCACGGCGGTGCCACCCCTACAAATTAGTTCTCGATCCACCCGCTGACGCTGGTGGTTCTGACAAGACTGTCGGATAACCAGTGATCTCGATATCTCGACCGTGTTCGGTGATTTCAATGTCTTGAAGCTCGAGAGCGTCGGCTAACCTTGCGGGGCCTTCGCCTGCAACGGCTATCGGCGCTTCGCGACCTCCAATGATTATTGGTGCGATGAAAAACGACACCTTGTTGACTAACCCTGAGTCGATAAACTTGCCGGCCACGTTTGCTCCACCTTCAATCAGAACGCTTTGCACTGATCTCTTGCCTAATTCTTCCAGGATCGCTTTAAGATCTCTGCCGTCGGTAGCGTCTCGCACCACTTCTACTCCGCCCGATTCAAGCCGACCAGCGCGCTCTGCTCCTATAGAACCAGCGAAAATCAACACCGGAGATTCTTTTGCCGAGACGACCAACCTTGAGTCAGGCGAAATTTGCAACTTCTCGTCGAGCACAATGCGAACCAACGGCCTTCTGCGGTCCTTGCCCGAGCGATCCGTCAGCAGCGGATCATCGGCCAGCGCGGTACCGGCTCCGATCAGAATCGCATCATACTCGTGGCGTAGTTCATGCACGCGCACCCTCGACTCGGCGCCCGTAATCCAACGCGAATCGCCCGCACGAGTCGCGATCTTCCCGTCAAGCGACGTCGCCAGTTTCAAATGAACAAACGGGCGGCCAGTGCGCATGAAGTGGAAATACTTTTCGTTGAGTTTCTCTGCTGCTCGAGCAAGCAACCCAACCGACACTTGCACGCCGGCCGATCGGAGATGCTCAAAGCCCTTACCCGAGACCTTGGGATTCGGATCTTCGACGGGGACCACCACGCGAGCAATGCCTGCCTTGATTAAGGCATCAGTGCACGGCGGCGTGCGGCCGTGATGGGCATGAGGCTCTAACGAGACGTAAGCAGTCGCTCCCTGTGTTCTCGAGCCGGCATGTTCCAGTGCATAAGTCTCTGCATGCTTCAGATTCTCGTAAACGTAGAAGCCCTCACCGAGAATCTCGCCGTCCAGACCAGCGATTACGCAACCAACCAAAGGGCTCGGGCTCACCTGGCCAACGCCTCTTTCCGCCAGTTCCAGCGCGCGACTCATGAGACGACCATCTGTCTCAGTCCAGCCGTCAACACTATCGCGAGTTGCTATCGTTTGCTGCACGAGTTCTTCAGGCCCCTCAATAACAAAAACGGCTCAAACAGAATTTTCTCGGGAACGTCTCAGGTTTCTCTGTGCAACCTCAGTGTTCTCTGTGTCTCGGTGGTGGAGAAGTGTTGAGGAAACGCGCACCACGGAGAAACAGAGAACACGGAGGTTGCACAGAGAGAAGCTGCAACTATTCGAACAAGCCATTCACGTAGAGTTCGGGATCAAAAACCATGAGATCGTCGACTTTCTCCCCGATTCCGACGTAGCGAATAGGCAAACTCAATTCATTGGCGATCGCTACCGCGATGCCACCCTTCGCCGTTCCATCAAGCTTGGTCAATACGATGCCGGTGACGCCGGCAACTTTAAGAAACTGACGCGCCTGTTCAAGACCGTTCTGTCCCGTCACGGCGTCAACTACCAACAAGGTTTCATGAGGCGCACCTTCAACTTCGCGCGCCGCCACTCGTTTCATCTTCTCGAGTTCAGCCATCAAATTCGATTTGTTGTGCAGGCGGCCGGCCGTATCCACGATCAGCACGTCAGAACCGCGGGCCTTCGCCGCCTTTAGAGAGTCGAAGAGTACCGCCGCCGGATCTGTTCCCTGTTTCTGCTGTATTAGAGGAACTCCGGTCCGCTCTGCCCAAATAGCGAGCTGGTCAGATGCCGCTGCGCGAAATGTATCAGCCGCGCAAATAAGCACGTCATTGCCTTCTGCCTTGATTCGCTGGGCCAACTTGCCAATTGTGGTGGTCTTACCTACACCGTTTACGCCAACGATCATCATCACGTAAGGCGAGACGTTTGCGGCGATGCTCGTTTCCGACGCAACTCCCTGGCTTTCCGACTGTCTCAGAATTTTCAGCAGCTCATCCTTTATCGCCTGCTTCAGCGTATCCAAATCGTTAATCTGTTTGCGGGCTACGCCACGCCTTACCGTCTCCAAAATATGCTGCGTGGTAGCGACACCGATGTCGGCGGCAATCAACGCCTCCTCGAGCTCGTCCAGCAGATTCTCATCGATTTGCTTGAGACCCTGAAAAACGGTGTCGAGTCTATCTGAGAGCGACTCGCGCGTGGCTGATACGGCCCGGCGAAACCGAGCCGAGAACTCCTGTTCGAGCGCGGCTTCCTGGGCCTGAAGCTCTTCGATTGAAAGATTAAGGCCGAGAACGGACGTTTGAAACGGCGAGCGCGAAGCAACTGGGCGAGCTGGTTGCCGTGGGACTTCGGGCCCTGGCGATTCCACTTCGCTCGCCGTCGGTCGTGAGCGCGATTCAGTTGCTACAAGTCTTTGGGTAACAGCTTCGCTCGGGATGGGTGTTGGTCCACCTCCAGTCACGTTGGGTTCAAGTGTCGCCACTGCTGCAACAGTTGAACCCGAAGCTCGCTCTTCGACGACACCATGAGCAGACGAGGATGCGACATCCTGTTGCATCGTTTTTGAAGGAGCCTTCTCAGATTCGGCACCGGGCGCCTTGGCAGGTGAAGGTTCGTTTAATTTAAGCGACACAAACTGGTCGCCACTCTTACGTTTCCAGAAAAGCCCCATAGGATTGGTCCATCAAGTATTAGTGCTAATAGACGAAATGATGATTATAAGCGCAACAGCCGCATCCTAACAAAAAGGACGCGGCTGCGACTGGGTCGGTTTGATACATGCGAGGGCGGCGATGCCGGCCACCTCCAAGACGAGTTAACGATTAGGCGGCTGCGACGGGCTCCGATTTGGTTTGCAACGAATGCACTGGCATTCGGGATTCGGTCGCGGGACGCTTCCTTAATTTTACCGAGCCAGGCCGAATCTGGCCCTCTTCGCAAGCCTGCACGAAAGCCAGGACCACGGTCTCGTCATAGCGGGTTCCTTCGAAGCTCTGGATGCGCTTTACCGCGTCTTCAAACTTCATTGCCTGCTGGTATGGGCGGTCCGTAGTCATGGCATCAAAGGTATCGGCTACTGCCACAATCTTCGCCATGAGCGGGATTTCGTCGCCCTTCAACCCCTGGGGGTAGCCCTGGCCATTAACCATCTCATGATGCATATACATCCCGGGGAGGAACTCTTTCATGGCGGCTATCTGCGACATGATCTTATAACCCTTCTGGGGGTGCTGCTTCATTATCGAGTATTCATCGTCCGTCAGGGCCGCGGGTTTCTTTAGGATGGCGTCGTCAATCGCGATCTTGCCAACGTCGTGAAGCAATGCGCTGATTCTGATCTTCTCGCATTCGTCGTCAGGAATTCCTAAACGCTGAGCTATCGCGACCGATAGCCTCGACACCCGCTCCGAATGACCTCGGGTATATGGGTCCTTACCATCGATGGCCGCCGCCAGGCTCTTCACGGTTCCAAGAAACAATTCTCGATTCTCGTCAGCCGAGCGTTGCAGGTCCTTGATGTAATGCTCAAGTTGATCGGTCATCAGGTTAAATGAGTCTCCCAGATGACCTAACTCGGTTCTGCTGCGAACTTTGATACGCTGCGAAAAGTCGCCGGACGCAATGCGATGGGCTCCCAGCGCCAGCTCTTGCACGGGTTGAGTAAGCTTTTTCGCAAAGAAAAAGCCGATTATGATCGTCAACATTCCGGCAACGAAACTTATCAGGATCGTTTGTCGCCGCATGTCAGTTACCGACGCAAGCGCCGCGGAAGCATCCTGGATAGCAATAACTCCCAGCCGGGAATTCTTGTCCAATTCCGCGGTGGCATACGAACCGAGCATCTCCACCGACCGACCATCACGAACGAGAGTGAACGGCTCAAGCGCGGACTGCACCTTGTCGCCTGACTCTTGCCAGTCTTGTACAACCTTGAGGTCGGTCATCGGCTTCTCCGCGAATGCGACACTCGCCTCAGGGTGCGCCACAGCTCGACCGTTTTGATCCACTACAAATACAACCGGCAGACCAGCATCCAATAACTCGCGCTCGCTCCTTGAGGTAGCCTGGTGGACTGCCTTGAAAACCTCTTGAAATGAAACTATTGCAACGACCGCAGCTACAACCTCACGCCCCGATGGGCCCCCCATCACCGGCGCTGCCACCGTTAGAGCCATTTCCTGTCCAGATCGAATGATCTGGGGACGGCTGACAACGATTCCCCGTCCGCTCATTTTCGCGAGAACCTCGCTGACCCGCTGGTCAACCTCGTCGCGTTGGATTACATCCAGCTGGAACGCTCGATGCAATTCTCCGCTCACCGGCCAGATTGCCAAGGCGACCAGGTTGGGATCTTCTTCCAGTGTCTTTTGCAGTCGGGCGTCGTAACCGGCGTCATTCAAACTGCTGATACCCCCCGCGATCTCAAAAGCTCGTGCCAGGCCAGTGACCACATCGCGATAGCGCTGTCCGTAGAGTTCGATTTGCCTGGCTTTGTCCTGAACCAGTTGGGCCTGATAACGACCCTCAACTGAACGCAACTCCTCAGCGGTACGCCCCGAAAGCAACGTGCCCGTGAAGGCCAATGGCAGGAGGCCCACTAGCAGCAAAACGCCTAGAACTATGTATAGAAGGCGAATTCGCCCTATCTTTATCAGCACTGTATTGGGATTCGATCCGGAAAATGAAGCTTTCGGGTTGGAAGGCCTCGAAAGCAGGGTAGCCTGCCAGAATGGCCGCACTGCATTATGTCGAGTAAACTTGGGTGTGTCAACGCGTATGTTAAACGAGGTTGGCAATTGTGGTAGCAGGAACTCTTAAAGACAGACTGTGAGCAGCTTGCCCTAAGGGCATCAGTTTGTCTTTTTTAATAGACTTAACTCGGATGGATCACGTCTAAAGCTTTAAGCCCAGCGCTACGGCCAGCCGCGGGGTGTGCTGGGAAACTCGAACGCAGACAGGGGCCTGCGTGAATAGATAGGATGGGAACGGCTACGAGCGACGAGCAGATCGTAGAGCGTGCGTTGACAGGCGACGCGGAGGCTTTCGGCGAAATCGTACTGCGCTGGGAGCGACGTATCTTCGCGCTTTCATTTGGCATGCTCGGTCGCGAGGAAGACGCTCGGGATGCTACTCAGGAAACCTTCCTGGCCGCGTTTAGAAATCTGCGGGCCTTCCGTGGCGAAGCCAAAGTTTCGTCATGGCTACATCGGATAGCCGTGAACCAGTGCATTACGCGCCAGCGCCGGGCGAAGGTAAGGAATGAAAGTGCGATTGAAACAGAAGAAGAGAAAAACGCGTCACACTTTTCGTCCCCAAGCAGCTACTTGCCTTCCCGAGTTGTGGAAGGCCGCCAAACAACTGCCGCAGTCAGACGCGCAGTAAACAGTCTTCCGGCAGACTTACGGCAGGTGATTGTGATGAAAGAATTTGAGGAACTCACGTTCAAGGAGATAGCCGAGGCGCTCGACTTGCCGCTAAGTACGGTAAAGAGCCGACTCTATACAGCATTACGACAATTGCAGATGCGACTACAGAAGTTTGAAAATTACGCAGCTTGATATCAGGAGTGACGGAAATGAAGGAAGAGGTGTATGCCCCGGATTGTGGCCGAGAAAACGATCTGATCGCTTTTCTCTATGGCGAGCTGGACCCGGGCGAGAACTCAATGTTTCGCAGCCACATGCTGGAGTGTCAGTCATGTGCCGCAGAGCTGCGGGAGTTTACCAACGTGCGTGAATCAGTGGTCGCCTGGCGAGATGAAGCACTGGTGGGAATCGGGTCGCCTGTGGTTCAAGCTCCAGCCGTTCTCAGATCTGGTGCGCCTGGACCAAACGCCTGGAATGCCTTGCGAGAATTTTTCAATCTTTCGCCGCTCTGGATGAAGAGTGCGGTCGTTTTCGCCTCGGTGCTATTTTGCTTGTTTGCAGTCCTGGCGGCTGCTCGATTGCGAGAAACTCCTCAGCCGCCGATTGCCAACAATGGCAACACTAAGTCCTATTCGGAGCAGGAGCTTCATGCGGTCGTCGCGCAACGCGTTCAGGATGAGCTTAAGCTGATCAAGAATTCGACACGTTCTACGGCGGCTGCCGATGCTATTGCTGAACGTCCGTCAGATCGCATTTCTCCCAAGAAGGCCGCGATTCCCCCAATTGCTGCTAACGGCCCGAAACAGCAGGCCCGACGCCCGCTTTCAAGAGTTGAGCGCCAGGAACTCGCAGCTGATTTGAGACTAATAGATAACCCAACTGAAGGCGAACTTGATTTATTGGACGACCGGATTAATCAGTAGCCCCCCGTGCACGTTCGCACGGCTTCGGAACAACTCCATGCTGAATGAGGTTTTCATGAACCACCACCGACAACTTCTAACCGCACTTGCAGCGCTCGTCCTCTTTATCGCGGCGCCTGCAATTGGCCAAACAGCCCAACAGCAACAGGCTGCGTCGCCGGCTCTGCAGCAAGGGAGCCTCGACGGGGACCCAATTCGACAACTGAATCTAACAGCCGAGCAACGCGAACAAATAAGAACGATACGGCAGCAGAATCAAAAAGAACGCGCAGCGATCAATGAACGCGTTCGCGAGACTAATCAAGCGCTTGAAGTAGTTTTGGAATCTGACAGTCCCGAGGAAGCCGTGGTCGAACAACGAATGCGTGAGGCGTCATCCGCCCAGGCGGAAGCGATGCGAATGAGGATTTTGACTGAAGTAAGAATCCGCCGCGTACTGACTCTGGAACAGAGGAGTCTCCTGCGATCGCTGCGGCGGCAGGCCAACCAAATTAGACGTGAGCGACAGCTTGATGGTCCAGGTGAAAGACTCAGGCGTCGCCTGGAGCAGCGCAGTTTGCAACAGGAGAGGGAACTCTTTCCTCGTCGCGCCGTCCAGAAACGAGCCCGCCCCGTAATTCAATAAGACCTTAAAGTCAGTCCCCGTTAGTCCTGGGAATCCCTCCAACGGTCGCCTTCCGGTCGCCCTCGGCACCAAAGGTAATCCTACGGTTTGATCCTTCAAGCTTGACGCCTTGAGCAAATTTTGCGCATGATAAGCCGCTCTTTTCGATGCGGCTATTTTCTTGTCCAGTGAGTATCGTCCTACAGGAAAGCTGCAGAATGAAGTTCTTCCGTTGCAGCTAAGGCCGCCCGGCAGATTCCTCGAAGAAATCTAATCCGAGGACTATCGGTTCTTTAAGTTAACTCCTAAATGAATATCTTTACGCGGACCCTCCTGGAACTGCAAGAAACCACTTTGATGGCCGCTCGCGCATTTGCCGGGCTGATCAAAGGTCCACGCTACTTCACCGAAACAATCGCGCAGTTGGATGCAATCGGCGTCGGTTCGCTGACCATCATCATGTTGACAGGATTCTTCACTGGTGGCGTGCTGACAATCCAGACCTTTCCAACGCTGGCTTTCTGGGGTCAGCAAGGCTCAACCGGCCGTCTGGTAGCGGTTTCGCTTGTTCGTGAATTGGGGCCAGTGCTTACCGCTCTAATGGTCGCGGGTCGGGTGGGGTCGGCTATTGCCGCGGAACTTGGGTCGATGAAGGTTTCGGAGCAAATCGATGCGATGCGCTCACTGGGGACCGATCCGGTCCGGAAACTTGTCGCGCCTCGGATGCTGGCTCTACTTATTGCGCTTCCGCTACTCACTGTGTTGGCCGATTGCGTGGGCATTGGCGGCGGAGCTTTTGCTGCCACCAGCATCTACGGACTGTCAATCAGTGAGTTTTTGGCTTCTGTTCGAGACGGAATCTCTACGGATGATATTCTTGGGGGTGTAATCAAGCCCACCTGTTTTGCTGTGATAATCGGAGCGGTGGCATGTTATAAAGGCCTGAACACCGAGGGTGGCACGGTTGGCGTTGGCAGATCAACCACACGAGCTGTGGTAACTGCCTCAATTGTGGTCATCATTTCGGATTTCTTCCTCGCTCGGGCGTTGCAATACTTGCTGGGAACGCAAATGTAACGTTAGTAATAGTCATGTCCATATCACCAACACAAGCAGATTTGTACCCCTCAGCCGGCCAGGTTAGCCATAATGCTGCTGGCTCGACTTTCGCTGAAGTGGACAACCAGCAACGGACAATTCCGGCTATAGAGTTTCGTGAGGTCGTGTTGGCATTTGACGACCGCGTGATTCTGAACAAACTCAGCTTCAAAGTAAACAGGGGTGAGACGAGAATTATCTTAGGCGGTTCCGGAGGCGGGAAGTCTACCATTATTAAAATCGTGCTGGGGCTTCTGAAACCAGACGCCGGAAGGGTCTTCATCGATGGCGAAGACATCACAGACTACACCGAAGCGCAAATGATGTCTGTGCGTAAGAAGATTGGAATGGTGTTTCAGGAAGGCGCACTCTTCGACTCGCTCTCCGTCTACGACAATGTGGCTTACCGTTTACATGAGCAGGGATTGTCCGAGGACCAGGTCGAACCTGAAGTCCGACGCATGCTTCGTTTCGTTAATCTCGAAGATGCGATCGATAAAATGCCGTCAGAGCTCTCTGGCGGTATGCGCAGACGAGTGGGCATCGCGCGGGCGCTGATCGGTGACCCAAAGATTGTACTTTTCGACGAGCCCACGGCTGGTCTCGACCCGCCAACAGCGCGCACGATTTGCGAACTCGCGATGAAGCTCCGCGATCTCGAAGACGTGTCTTCCATTTTCGTCACGCATGAAATGAATAACGTGCAATACCTCTGTTCTGAGTATGCAGTAGTAAATGAAGAAGGCCAGGTGGTGTTTGAGCGCGAAGGTGAACGTCTCTGTCTCACTAACAGCAAGGTGATGATGCTTCGTGAAGGCAACATTATTTTTAGCGGAACTGACGAAGCCCTGCGGAAGGTCGAAGATCCATACATTCAAAAATTTCTGCGCGGACACTGATAGAAAGGATGAAGGATGAAGCATGAAGGATGAATAAGAGTGAACGCGGGGACGTGGCCAGCCAGCCTCCCTGCTTTCGCCCTTCGTCCTTCCGCCTTCATCCTTAGTTAATCGCCATGCCAAGATCAACAAAAAGCGTAAGCCTAAATCAGTTGCGGGTCGGCATCTTCGTGCTGATCTCAATCGTGATCTTGATCTTTCTGCTCCTCAACGCGTCTGGCGATTTGAATCCCTTCGCGAAGAAGCTTCATTTGAAAGCCCGCTTTGCCGAGGCCAACGGCCTGAGGGAAGGTTCGGAAGTTAGGCTGGCAGGTGTGCGAGTAGGAAAAGTCAACAAGATCACTTTGCTGCCGCCTTCTACCGACCCAACCGCCCCTCGTGTGGAAGCGTTGATGATTCTCGACGCTAATATCGATGGCCGCCCAGCCAGCGAACGGATCCGCACAGATTCTACCGCGCAACAAGGATCGCCTAGCCTATTAGGTAACGAGATGTTGATTAACATTGGCCCGGGCACCGCGCTCGGCCAACCCGTCAAAGACTACGACACCCTGCGTTCGTCCAGTGCTAACACGGTCAACGACTTTGCGACTTCGGGTACTGAAGTGGCCCAGCGCCTTAGCAAACTTTCTGAGCAACTAAGTGTAATTGTAAAAGATGTGCAGGAAGGCAAAGGAACTGTAGGGCGGCTATTCACTGACGAGGCACTTTACAACAACTTAAATGCTACTGTCCGCGAGGCCGATGAAGTGATGCGTCTGATCAGGTCCGGAAATGGCTCGGCTGGCCGGTTCGTCAACGACCCTGCCCTCTACAACAATGCCAACGACATTGCCGTGCAGCTGAAGACTATTGCCGCTGACTTACGAGCGGGGCGTGGTACCGCCGGCAAGCTGCTAACCAACGACGAACTTTACAATCGAATCAACCGCACCGCTGACCGTTTGGACAAATCAGTGGATCAAATCAACGGAATGATTGCCGAGATTAATGAAGGCCGCGGCACCCTGGGCAAACTGATCAAGGACGAACAGATCTACAACGATGCCCGCGCGGCTATCGCTCGCTTCAACACCACGGCTGAGCGCATCGACAATATGGTTGCAGCGGCACAGCGCGGCGAAGGCACGGTCGGCAAACTGCTGACCGACGAAGCACTTTATTCCAACGTCAACCAGCTCTCGTCCGAAGGCGTGAAATTAATTTACGACTTCCGCCAGAACCCGAAGAAATATCTCACCATCAAGTTTGAGTTGTTCTAAAGGTCTCTGATTAACCGTTTGGGTTAATGGCGATATCTGAACTTCTCGGCTGCTGAAAAACGAGTGGCTGTCGTCATCAAAGAACTTACGATGATCGAAGGCCCACGAACTGACTCGAACTAGCTGTCGCGTTGCGCGGACTTCGGCTGATTTCGTGGGCCGTCCTTGGTTTATCGTCAACCTACCAGCATTTCCAACCCGGCCTAAAAGGGACTCTCATCCGCCGACGGACCGTAGATTGACGGCACCGGGATGTCGTTCAGTCGCAGGTATACGCCGAGTTGGGCGCGATGATGGATGAGATGATTCATGACGAAGCTGCGCAGGACTGCGACCTTTGGCAACGTCAGCAGAGCGCTTCCGTTGGTCATCAGAGTCCAGGGCTTGAACAAATCCGCATCAGTTGCGCCGGCGATGGCGGCGCGGGCTTTCGCCACATTCACATCGAAGGTTGTCAGAAGGTCCTCAGTTGACTGCGCTATTTCAGCCTGCGGAAGAGGTTTGCCCTCAGGCGTCAGGTCCAGTGAATCCTGATCAATGGTGTAGACGACCCACGTCGGAATATTGCTCAAGTGCGTCGCCAGCACGCCCATCGCCATCGACTTCTCGTGGGGCTTCCAATCAAACTTCTCAGGCGGAACGCGCTCGAGTGTCTTGCGCGTGCTCGCCATTTCGTTATCAAACTCAGGTAACAATGCATCACTCAGTCCCATAAAATCCTCCGTATAGTTGTTGAGAATCTGCCAGCGTGGAGAGACTACCTAAACCCGCAGGCCATGTCGATTCCTGAGGGGAATCGCGATTTGAGATCCTCTGTGCCACCTCTGTGTCTCCGTGGTGGACTCTTTGGCGGCACGTGGTTCACCACAGAGACACAGAGTGCACAAAGGGGCACAGAGAAGACCGGAAAAACAGCCGGTGCGATTCATGCCGCAGTTCAAACTCTTTACGCCGTTGGAACAATCGCGAATGCTCGGACCGGAAACGTCCCAAAGTTTTTCACCTTCACCGGCACGGCAAAGAATTTGAAATTGTCGTCCGGCAGTTCGCCGAGACCACAAAGATGCTCGACTATGGGGATGCCGCTTCGCAACAGAATTGAATGAGCCGGCCGGCTTTTAGGAGTAGTGTCGTCGATATTGTAGGAATCTATCCCCACCAGGGCTGCACCCTCATTGACCAAGTGTTCCGCCGCGTCAGCGCTCAGAAACGGGTGCGTACCATCGGAATACCCTTCGGTTCTCCACCTGGTGTCCCAACCGGTGTGAAAAAGTACGGCCTTGCCGGTTACATCCAAACCCGCCAACGCGGCGACCGTAATCTCCCGCTCAGGATTGCCAACTCTGCGGATGACCACGCCGTCAAGGTTAGCTAACGAATACAGATCAAGACCGGCCAGGTCTGCTCCGTCCGCATAACGATGAAACGGACTGTCGAGGTAAGTGCCCGTGTTAGCAACCATTTCGATCCTGCCGATGTGAAACTCGGTGCCCGGTGCGTAAAACTCTTTCGACTGCTCCCGCGACAGATGGTCAGAAATCACCGGAGACGGTAGACCCTTATAGGTAATCATGCCATCGTGAATTGTGTGGCTAACATCGATTAGCTCGTATTTTCGTGTCATGTCGATTGTCTGATGCTTCATAAATGTCCTATGAACAACGCGCTCCGGTAGACTGCGCGAGTGAATCTCCTCAGCGGTCGCAAACTAACAGTTTGCTTTACATTTCTTCTTCTGGACCAACACCTGAAAATGCGCAGCCATGCCATCCGGCAGAATCATTTCTCTTGCAGCCGTGCTGAGACGAAGTTTGTCGGCGTCGGATTCACTCCGTTGCATTTCAACTTCCAACTGATTCAATAGCCCGGTCGCCAGCAGAAACTTGTCCTGCCGATCAAACTCCGCGGTCTCAAGTCCCAGTGCCTCGCCGATCCTTTCCACAGACGACCAATCAACAGTTGTGGTGATGTCCTGTTCGCCCGGGCGCGCGAGAACATTGTCAACCAGCCGGTGCTGGTAAAAACTTCGCAAAGTCCCTTGTTCACGTGCGGCTGAGCCATAAAGCTCGGCAGCCGTCGCACCGTAGTCGACAGTGATTAAGTAACCCGACTGCAATTTGCCGGCTGCCTTCCTCAGCCACTTCTCTATTTCCAGGTTCACCTCCGCCACCCGGCCCTCCGCTAACTGAATCTGACTCTGCGCAAAGTAGTCAGCCAACCGCGGAGTCGAAGCTGCTGCCGCCGCCCACTGAAAATCATCATCGGATCCGACGGTTACATAAAATTCCCGCAACTCGCCATGATGCATAACGACCCGATGCACTGGAAACGCATCGAGTAGTTCGTTTGAGAAGATTATGCCGGGATCGACATTAACATCGACTAAATTCATAAACTCGACCCGACCATCAAAGTCGCCCAACAGCTGCAATCGTTCCTGCGCCAGCACCCGAGAGTGTGGGCCTGGTTCGTCTATGACGTAGCGAGTTGCCGCAAAGACGGAAGGAAAGGATTCCTGCAGAGCTTCCAGAACGCCAACGGCAAAGTGTCCATCGCCCGCGCCCGCCTCCACAATCGTCCAGGAAGGAGGACTGCCAAGCTCTTCAAAAAGCGTGGCAAAGTAACAGGCAAAGGTTGCCGCAAATAACGAACTGCGTTCAGGGCTGGTTCGATAGTCCCCTGCCCTACCCCATTTTTTCCGGTCCGGGCGACAGTAATAACCTTCACGCTCGTCATAGAGCGCCATCCTCATCCAATCACAGAAGGTGATGGGACCTTCGCGTCTGATACGTTCACGAATTCGAGCGGCGAGCGGGGGAGGACTATGAAGGGTTTCGATCATGTCTAACCAAAGGCAACAGCGACTTCCTATGCAGAAAGAGAGGCGAACGATCCACTAAGTCACACGAAGCAACACTTCAAATGTTTTTTGGTTAACTTTCGGGTGAGTCCGGGGACCGTTCTCTTGATGGTCCAGCGCGACTGCTACCTGCGGTTCGGATCGTCCTTGTCCAGCAGTCGAGTCGTATTCTCGGTAATACTCGGCGGTTGGTATATCTCGGCAGTGTTTGTCCGGGGCCTCCAACCCGCTGCAGGATTCGCTGGCGCTGGAGGTAAAGCAGGATTGCGTACCGCAGTATCCAGCTGAGGAACCCCGGTCGCGAAACCAGTCGCACTGCTCAGGTCATGCTGCGGATAGGCATCCTCCATCATCAATGCGTAGAGCATACGCAACAATCCGCCTACGAAACAAAATATGGCGGTGACCGGAATGAGAAACATCAGAGGCTCGAGAAAATTACCCGTGATGATTGCCACTAAGGGAACCAGCAGCATAGTGCTCAACATTAACAACGCGCCTTGCCTCACCCCGATGCTACGAGGCGAAAGCTTGGTGCTGCCAGGCTGAACGTAACGCATGGGAACCTGACCGTTTGAGGCCAACACCGCCGTCACCCCATCAAGCAGAAAGCCGCACCTCGAGCAAAATCTCGTCACATCGGATACCTGTTGCTGTCCACACTGTGGGCAATACATTCCAAAACACCTCGCGTCGCTGCCAACCACGTCGGGAAACTATCGTCGTGGGGTTTGGTTATAAAAAACTTGGGCTAGATAATAAACCCGGGCGGGCCAATACGGGAAAGAAACTTAAGTCTGCTTTGTTCTTTAGTCAGCTTTAGTTTTTTTCACTGCTTTGGTCTTTGATATGCCTTAAGCTTTCTTGGCCATCCCTCTCCGCTATTAATGTCGTCGCAAAAGCATATTCTCTTCCTACTCTCGTTTGGTTTTCCCACTCTCGTTTAGAAAGTGCACTTGCGCACCCCGGCGAGGAAACGGGCTGTAAAGATTCTAACGAAGGTTTTTCCTCGCCACCCTGGGTGCAAGAGTGCACTCTCTAAACGAGAAGGTGAGTTGATGATTGATATCGGTTGATGATCTGATATCGGATTCTGTGGATTTTACCTATTGTGACTTATTGCTGGTTCGAAAGAGATCAAGCGCGACCACCGCTCGCTCCTGATAATCGGCCGCACGAGCCAGCGTCTCCCGTAACAGTTCGAGGAGCGGCCGGGTACCGCCTGCTGGTGTCGCCACGTATTTGACGAGGCACGCGTCCACATCAAAACTGCTGAACGCTCGTTTGCGTGTCTCCTCAACTTCGCCCAGATGCTCGATGACTTTCGCCGGCGTTGACAGATACTCCGGCAAAGTCCATTCAAACGGATCGTCCCAAAGGTTGGAAGTAATACCGCCAAACGTCTGCTCAATCACCGCTGCGCACCTCAACACGCTTTCACCTATGGAAGGTAGCGAGGCAGTTGTACTGGAGTACAGAGCGTCTGCCGGAGTGTTCTCAATTAACGAGCACGAACGCAAATGCAAACACGCAAACTCTCGATCGAGGCTTTCTACGATCTCACGTCCACCAAAGGTCTGCGCGTTTTTCGATTCGTTCACTTGCAGTGGTTACGGTCCCATGAGGTCAGTACCACCTCGATGTAGAGACTGTGTGAAAACGCGTTCGCGGCTGTGCCGCCCGATGTGCGGAAGGGCTGTTGCCCTTCCGGGAGTCCATAATGCGATTCGGGGCTACGCCCCAATTACAGGGGCATAGCCCCGTAATTGTGAGGGGTGCCACGTTCGGTGGGGCATAGCCGCCACCGCACATCGGGCGGCATAGCCGCGAACCGGAGTTTCCACACAGTCTCGGTAGCGAGTGGGTACCCGATCCATAAGTTGACGATCCGACGGTTCAAATTCGGTCTGCGCAAAAGTAGTTAAGGTTTGCGATTTCCCCAAAAGTTGAGGTGCCTGAAGAGGGGTGGCCACGGAGTGCCACCCCTACAATGTTTTTCACACACGCGCTTCTACCGTGCAGCAACCGAGCGCCCTACTTGTCCTTAGACGCGCGGTCAGACTCTTCCAATACAGTGCCGTAGTTTCGACCGCCAAAGTTGAAGCCAGTATGGACCCGGCCCTTCGCGCCCACTCGTGCACCTCGAGAAGGCACGCCGCGGCGAGTCACTACCCAGAGCCTGCCGGTGCCATCGTCGATCTCATAGGCGCCATTCCCGAGCACGCCGTAGCTATCCCTAACCGTGCCGACGATGGCTACCTCTTTGTCTTTGTAACGCGCCGGATCCGCGTTGATTTTCGAGATTGTTGTCTGACTGGGACAGGCGGTTAACAGCACGACCGCCGCAAGCATCAGCGATGCAGCTCCGAATCTCTTAATTGAATACATAGCGTCTCCTTTTCTCTCTGTGATTCTTCTTGGGAGAGCGCCGCGTCAAAACCTCTGCTGGAGGGAAACACCTGCGACACTGAACAGATGCCCAGAACCTTAAAACCGTTTACTCGCATGCTATACTTCGGCCCTATGAAAATCCAGTTCACAAGTCAGATTTTCCGCGAAGGAAGAATGTTTGTCGCGCATACTCCCGAACTTGACGTAACCTCCTGCGCCACGACGGAGGCGAAGGCCCAGAAGAATCTGCTGGAAGCCGTTCGGTTGTTTTTGGATGAAGCAGAAAAGAAAGGCTCTGTGGATCAAATTCTCAAGGAGGCGGGGTTTGTGCGCCGTAAGCAGACTTTGATTGGGCCACGGCCGCTTACGTCGCGTCGCGTTACAGTCCCACTCTCTACGCTCCATGCCTAAGATTGGTCCGGTCTCCTATAAGATCCTGGTTTGCATTTTTGAACTCGCAGGGTTCAGGTGTGTGACGATGTTGCCGCAGGCACCTTGAATAACATCTTGAAGCAGGCAGGTCTAAAACTATGAAGAAGTGTCTGATCATCGTCGAGGAAACCGAAACCGGCTATTCGGCATTCTCACCTGATGTGCCAGGCTGTGGCTCGACTGGAAAAACCAAAGAAGAAGTTGAGCGGAACATTCAAGAAGCGATTCAGTTTCACCTTGAAGGCTTGCGCGCAGAAGGCTACGAAGTTCCAGAGCCGAGCAGTTACTCCTCTTACATCGACGTTGCTGCCTAACGAGCGCGCCTGGTTTGGTCCGGCGACGCTTGAATGAAATCGTGCCGCCGCGTCAACTCCATCGTTAGATGGGTACGCCTAGCCCGTTGGCTAACTTGTGTGGTAATACTCAGCTTAGAAACAGTCATGTCGTCACCAACCACCCCAACCTATTCACCGCAAGAATACCTTGCTATTGAGCGCGCCGCTCAACAAAAACACGAGTATTTCAATGGGGAAATTTTCGCCCTGGCTGGAGCAAGTGAGAGACATAACCTTATTGTCCTTAACCTTGCCGCTGCTATCCATGGCCAGCTAAAAGGTACGGCTTGCAAGGTGTATTCAAGCGATATGAGGCTCAAAGTAAACGCGACCGGCTTGTACACTTACCCGGACGTGGTTGCGTTATGCGGAGAGGCGCATTTCGATGACGAGCAACGAGATACTCTGCTTAATCCTGCTCTGATAATGGAAGTACTTTCTAAGTCAACCGAGGGCTACGACAGAGGAGAGAAATCTGCGCATTACCGAAAGATAGAGTCTCTCGCAGAATATCTATTAATTTCTCAGGACAAGTACCACATTGAGCACTATGTGCGACAGCCCGACAATCAGTGGTTGATGTCCGAAGTTTCTAAGCTGGAAGAAAGTATTGAACTACCTTCTATCAAGTGTACACTGCTGCTTAGCGATGTCTACGACCGTGTCCAGCCAGTAGTCTCCTAGTTTTCGAATCTCTGTGCGACCTCAGTGTTCTCTGTGTCTCTGTGGTGAGTGATCCGCGATTTTTCCACCACAGAGACACAGAGAACACTGAGGGCACACAGAGAAAAAACCCAAGTTAATTCCCAAACCAGCCAATTGGTTTTCCTGACAGGTCAACCCACACACTCTTCACATGCGTGTACATATCGAGCGCGTGTTTGCCCATTTCTCTGCCATAGCCTGACTGTTTGTAACCGCCGAAGGGCGAAGCGGCATTGAACATGTTGTAAGTGTTGATCCAAATTACGCCGGCATGGATCTCCTTCGCGAAGCGATGTGCGCGGCTAATGTCTTTCGTCCAGATTCCAGCCGAGAGACCGTAGATGGTGTTATTTGCCTGTTTGATCAAATCGTCTTCGTCCTGGAAGGTGATCACCGAAACCACTGGGCCAAAAATCTCTTCCTGGGCCACGCGCATATCGTTCTTAACATCCGAGAAAATTGTGGGCTGGAAGAAGTAGCCCTTCCCAAAAGCGCCTTCAAGCTGCGGTGACACACCACCCGAGACTACGGTCGCGCCTTCCCCCTGGGCAATGTCACAATAACTCTTGATTCGATTTAGTTGCTCCTCAGAAACCTGGGGCCCCATATTCGTGGCCATGCTCGTCGGATCCCCAACCACAATCTTCGCGGACTTCTCTTTCAGGCGATCGATAAACTGGTCCTTGACCCTCTCTTCAACAAAGAGTCGTGAGCCGGCACAACAGACCTGGCCCTGGTTGAAGAAGATTCCCATCATGGCGCCGCTAACCGCCTGCTCTATGTCGGCATCGGCAAATACGATGTTGGGCGCCTTACCGCCAAGCTCGAGCGAAACCTTCGTCAGATTCTGGGCCGCAGCTTTCGCGATTAACTTGCCGACTTCGGTCGAACCTGTAAACGCAACCTTATCGATGCCGGGGTGTGACGCCAAGGCAGCGCCGGCAGTTTCTCCGTAACCGGGAACGATATTGACTACGCCATCCGGAAAGCCGGCTTCCTGAATCAACTTGCCGAGTTCCATCGCATTCACCGGCGTCTGTTCAGCCGGCTTGAGGACTACCGTGTTGCCGGCCGCGAGTGCCGGCGCCAGCTTCCAGGCAGCCATCAAGAGCGGAAAATTCCAGGGGATGATTTGTCCGCAGACCCCAACCGGCTCGCGTAGAGTGTAGTTAAACATTTGCCCCGGCACGGGAATGGTTTCGCCTTCAATCTTCGTGGCCCAACCAGCGAAGTATTCGAAGTTTTCCGCGACCTGCGGCAAGTCAACGTAAGTGGATTCTTTAATCGGCTTACCATTGTCGGCAGTTTCGAGCGCCGCCAGTTCACCCGTGTGTTCCTCAATCAATTGCGATAGTTTGTAGAGCATGCGTCCGCGATCGCGCGCGCTGATCTTCGACCACTTGCCCTCGAAAGCACGCCGAGCTGCCGCCACGGCTTTGTCGATATCTGCTTTGTCGGCTTCTGCAACTTCGGCGAGTGTTTCGCCGGTCGAGGGATTAGGGGTGGTGAATGTCTTGCCAGACTCGGCGTCGACCCACTGGCCATCGATCATGAGTTGGTATTTGCGGGGGGAGTTTGCGGCTGGTTGTACGGATGACATTTCTTAATCTCCTATTCTCATTTCCTACAAACTATTAAGGTTCCCTGTGCAACCTCTGTGAACTCTGTGTCTCTATGGTGAGGATTTGCCCGCGTTTGGATCACCACAGAGACACAGAGTTCACAGCGGTTGCACAGAGAGATTCATTGCTTTAACGACGCACAACGCTCAGAAATCGGTTGTGCCGGCCAGCAACTGCCTCAGCACATAAGGGAGAATCCCTCCGTGCTGGTAGTAATCGACTTCAATTGGCGTATCGATCCGAAGGATGACAGGAATTTCTTCCGTCGCTCCGGAGGCGCGATGGATGATCAGTTTCAATTCCTTTTGCGGTCTGACCCCGTCTTCCAATCCAATCACATCAAACGACTCTGTCCCATCGAGTCCCAACGAGAGCGCGTTTGTCCCTTCGGTGAACTGACAAGGCAAGACACCCATACCGACAAGATTGCTGCGGTGAATTCGCTCGAAGCTCTGGGCCACCACGGCCTTCACTCCCAACAAACGCGTACCTTTCGCCGCCCAGTCGCGAGAACTGCCGGTTCCATACTCCTGTCCGGCAATCACTACCAGCGGCACACCTTCTTCCTGATACCTCATCGCGGCGTCGTAAATGCTCATCCGCTCGCCATCCGGCTGCTGACCTTCTGACCTATGAATAGTCACGCCTCCCTCAACCCCCGAGACCATCAAGTTCTTGATCCGCACGTTTGCAAACGTGCCTCGAACCATTACCTGATGATTGCCGCGGCGCGAACCGTAGCTATTGAAGTCTTCGATGCCAATGCCTTTTGACTGCAGGTAAAGACCTGCCGGAGAGTTGGCTTTGATGGCGCCGGCGGGACTGATGTGATCGGTCGTCACTGAGTCGCCAAAGATCGCGAGCGGCCGCGCGCCGTAAACATCACGCCATTCTTCCACGGCGTTACTAAAGCCTTCGAAGTAAGGTGGCTCCTGAATGTAGGTCGATTCCGAGTCCCACTCATAGACATTTCCGGTTGAGGTGGGAATGTCATTCCACAGAGGGTTCTGCTTTTCGAAGTCTCGATACAGTCGTCTATAGGTTTCCGGATCGAGGGCGGTGCGCATCAGCACGTTGATTTCCTGCAAATTGGGCCAAACATCACGCAGGTAGACGTCTTCGCCATTGCTGCCTTTGCCAAGCGGATCATTAGTTAGATCAATATCAATTCGACCCGCCAGCGCAAACGCAACCACCAACGGCGGGCTCATCAGGAAATTC
Source organism: Pyrinomonadaceae bacterium (assembly GCA_031396065.1). GTDB lineage: Bacteria > Acidobacteriota > Blastocatellia > Pyrinomonadales > Pyrinomonadaceae > PSRF01. The sequence goes on from JANNJZ010000573.1 coordinate 24,428, forward strand.
GCTTTGATACTCTGGTGAACTCGGGCCTCAAAGTTTCGGTTACCGGATAAGACGCTGGCGGCGATTAGATCGTGATCCGACAAAACATTTTCGATGTTTGGATCCAATGGACCAGAGTTGCCGATGCAGGTAGTGCATCCATACCCAACCAGATTAAAGCCCAGTTGATCCAGATACTCCTGCAAACCAGTTTTTTGGAGATACTCAGTCACCACCCGTGAACCTGGAGCCAGCGAATTTTTGACTGAAGAGTGGACAGTAAGCCCATGCTCGACTGCCTTCTTCGCCAACAAGCCGGCGGCCAGCATCACGCTCGGATTGGAGGTGTTAGTACAGGACGTAATCGCGGCGATCAAAACATCGCCGTGTCCCAGATCAACTTCGGCGTGGGGAAATTCTTCAGGAGTAACCTCCTCAAGGCGATCCGGCGTGGGGCGGTTATTGACCATTTCGGTCTCGCTCCACACGCTGGTGTTTTGGGGAGTGACCTCTCCGCCTGAGGCAACCGGAACAGCCTCAGGCCGTTGCTCCCCGCCCCCGGCGATCTGCGTCTTCGCGATGTCTTTAGTGCCGATTCGCGCGAAATACCGAGCCGTGACGTCGTCGCCGGTCTTCCCGTAACCACCCTCGCTGACAGGTCGTTGCAGAAGCTCGCAAAACTGGCTTTTCAAGTTTGACAGCTCGATACGATCCTGTGGACGCTTGGGACCGGCCACACTGGGAACAATAGAGGCAAGATCCAGATCCAACAGCACGCTGTATTCACATTCACCTTTTTTGGGGATGCCAAACATACCCTGCGCTTTATAATAGTTCCGCACTGCTTCAACCTGATCATCCGTGCGGCCGGTCGCTTTCAAATACAGGCAAGTCTCTTCATCAACCGGGAAGAAGCCCATCGTCGCGCCATATTCGGGAGCCATGTTGGCGATGGTTGCTCGATCAGTCACTGAAAGAGAAACCGCCCCCTCGCCATGAAACTCGACAAACTTCCCGACTACTTTCGCCTTACGCAACATCTCGGTCACGCGCAACACCAGGTCGGTGGCGGTAACTCCCTCGACTAAGCTACCGCTCAAATGCACACCGACGACGTCAGGGGTGAGAAAGTAAACCGGCTGGCCCAGCATCGCCGCTTCGGCTTCAATGCCGCCGACGCCCCAGCCAACGATTCCCAATCCATTGATCATGGTCGTGTGGGAGTCGGTACCCACCAGCGTATCGGGATAGTAGTAGCCATTCTTCTCCCAAACGCTCTTTGCCAAAAACTCGAGATTGACCTGGTGGCAGATGCCGATACCCGGCGGGATTACCGCGAAGCCATCGAAAGCCTGCGTTCCCCATTTCAGAAACTGGTAACGCGAGTTATTGCGTTTAAACTCCATCGCCATATTTTTCTCAAACGCGTCTTTGGTGCTTGAGAAATCAACCTGGACTGAGTGGTCTATAACCAGGTCTACAGGAACCAGCGGCTCGATGACACCGGTGTTCTTGCCGAGTCGGGCAACGGCCGACCGCATTGCTGCCAGGTCGACAAGCAACGGCACGCCGGTAAAGTCCTGAAGTAAGACCCGGGCGACCACAAAAGGGACTTCCTCAATTCGTTCGCCGTTTGGTTGCCAGTTTGCCAACCCGCGGACATCGTCTTCGGTGATCTTCTGGCCATCGCAGTTTCGCAGGACCGATTCCAGCACCACCCGAATACTGACCGGGAGTTTTGAAATCGGGCCGACGCCTTCTTTTTCGAGCTGCGGCAACGAGTAGAATCGGCCGGACTGGCCAGGAGTTGGGTTAAATGTTTGGACGGAGTTAAAGGGACCTTGTGGCATAGGAAACTGGGGCCTGTTCATGGCTCAAGCTACGTCACCTGTCGCAGCGAAAATCACGCAGAAAGTTTGAATTTTTAGTGACAAATCCAGTTTAAGTCCGCGCTGCTTCGTCGTCAAGCAGGGTTCATGGCGCGTTCTGCGAGAGGATAGTCTGAGCATTCCGACGGCGCCCCAACTCTGGTACAAACCAAAGACGATCCACCAAATTACACCAAACAGCACGAACTCTTGTTCGTGAACTTTCGGGTGACGCACGTGGATCGTTTTGCCCGCCGATGCGCGAAGAAGCTCCCCGTGAACTGAGACATTGCTAACATCGGATGCGGTTGGTG